>JAICVI010000246.1 GCA_025935415.1 Chloroflexota bacterium | reverse complement strand
GCGAGCCTCGGGATCGACGAGCTGTCCGAGGAGGACAAGGCCACCGTCGCGCGAGCGCGGCGCCTCCAGCGGTTCGCGTCGCAGCCGTTCTTCGTCGGCGAGGTCTTCACGGGCCGGCCGGGCAAGTACGTCTCGATCAAGGAGACCGTGGCGTCCTTCAAGGAGATCCTCGAGGGCAAGGCCGACGACCTCCCCGAACAGGCCTTCTTCCTCGCCGGCACGCTCGACGACGTCCGCGAGAACGCCGCGAAGCTGAGCGCCTGATGCGGTTCGGGGTCGCGAGGGGCCACAACCCGCCGGATTCCAGCGTGGCTGGCGTTCGGCGTGGTCGAGCCGGCCACGGGCGCGCACAAATGCGTAGTCATGCATAACCCGCGGGGCAATCCGGCCGCTGCGGCCGATTCCGCGTCTCGCAGGCCACCGAGTGCCAGTGGGGCTGGAATCCGGCAGCCTGGACGCGTTCCCCACCGCCTGGAGGCTTGCTGAAGATGCCGCTCCAGCTGGAGATCGTCACGCCCGAGCGCCTGGCGTACAGCGACAGCGTCGACTCGGTTGTGCTGCCGGGCGCAGAGGGCGAGCTCGGCGTGCTGCCGCACCACGCGCCGCTCCTGGCCACCCTCGGCGTCGGGGAGCTGCGGATCCGGAAAGGCGGCGAGGAGGAGTTCTTCGCGATCGCCGGCGGCTTCGTGCAGGTCCGGCCGGACAAGGTCGTGGTCATGGCCGAGATGGCCGACATGGCCTCCGAGATCGACGTCGAGAAGGCCCAGGAAGCCCGGCGCGAGGCCGAGCGCGCGCTCGAGTCCGGGTATCACGAGGGTGCCGATCTGGCCGCCGCCCGAGCGCAGCTCCAGACCGCACTGCTGCGGATCCGTCTCGCCGAGCGTCGACATCGCGAGGGCCGGCGCCGCATCTAGGCGTTGACCGGAGCGAGAATGAACGTCACACGCGAGGTGCCTGCCACGTTGTCTCCGCTCCATGGCTGACGCGAAGCCGTTCCACTGGGAGTACGAGCCGCCGCGCGTCGTGCGCGAGCGCTACCTCGTCACCGGTGGCAAGCCCCTCGAGGGCAGCACGCGGGTCAGCGGCGCCAAGAACGCGGCCTTGAAGATGCTGGCCGCCGCGACCCTGACCGGGGAGCGCTGCCGCTTCACGAACGTGCCCGAGATCGAGGACGTGCGAGCCATGGCGGAGACCTTGTCGGACCTCGGCGTGGTCGTGGACCACCCGGAGCCCAACACGTACGAGGTCTCCGCAGGCGACGTCGACTGGCTGTTCGTGCCCCTCGAGGCCGCCGCCAAGATGCGCGCCTCGTTCATGCTCCTCGGGCCGCTGCTGGCGCGCTTCGGCGAGGTCGTGATCAGCAACCCCGGCGGCGACCGGATCGGGCGGCGCCCGGTCGATCTCCACGTCGACGCGATGCGCGCCCTCGGCGCAGAGATCGAGTATCGCTACGGCTACTACTACGCCAAGGCCCCCGGCCGACTGCGCGGCACGGAGGTGCGATTCCCGTTCGTCTCGGTCATGGGCACCGAGAACGCGATGCTCGCGGCGACGCTGGCCCAGGGCCACACCGTGATCCGCCCGGCGGCACAGGAGCCCGAGATCGACGACCTGATCGACTTCCTGCAGAAGATGGGCGCCGAGGTGCAGCGGACCTACCCGGACACGATCGAGATTCTTGGCAAGCGCCGGCTCCGGGGCGCGGACCACGCCGTGATGCCCGATCGGATCGAGGCGGGCACGTTCGCGATCGCCGCGGGCGTGACCGGCGGCCACGTGGTCCTGGACGGTGCCGACTGCGGCTCGATGGACGCGCTCGTCCAGATCATGGGCGAGGCCGGCCTCGAGGTCACCTGCAGCCCCGGCCGAATCGAGGTCGACGCCCGGCAGGCAGGGCCCGGCGGGCTCAAGCCGGTCGACATCACCACGGGGCCGTACCCGGAGCTCGCGACGGACATCCAGCCGCCGACGACCGTCATGCTGACCCAGGCGAAGGGCGATTCGAAGGTCCACGAGGCGATCTTCGAGGATCGCCTGGAATGGACTGGCGAGCTCAACAAGATGGGCGCGAAGATCGAGCTGAAGGGCCCGCAGCGGGCGGTCGTCCACGGTCCCGCGAAGCTCCACGCCGCGGACGTCGAGATCTCGGACCTGCGAGCCGGCGCCTCGCTCATCCTGGGAGCGCTGGCGGCCGACGGGACCTCGTCCATCGGCGGCGCGCACCACGTCCGCCGCGGGTATGAGAACATCGAACGGAAATTCCTGGACCTCGGCGCCAGGATCGAGCGCGTCCAGGAAGGGGAGTCCGTCACGTCCCAATGAACATCGGCATCGATCTCGGCACGGCCAACGTCCTCGTCCATGTCGAGGGCAAGGGCGTGGTCATCCAGGAGCCGTCCGTGGTCGCAGTCGATGACGATGGCCGCATCCGGGCCGTCGGCGAGGACGCCCGCGAGATGATCGGGCGCACACCCGGCAACATCCATGCCATCCGCCCCATGAAGGACGGGGTCATCG
>JAICVI010000112.1 GCA_025935415.1 Chloroflexota bacterium | reverse complement strand
GCCGCGGCCGCCTCGGCCTCCCCTGCCCCCTTCGCCGCCTTGACCTCGGGGATGTCGCCGACGACGAGGATCTCCTCGCGGTCGACGGTCACCTCTGGCGCGCCGGTGAACCAGTCGTCGGGGATCCGGCCCGCGAACCAACCGCGCAGCTCATCCAACGTCATCTCTGCCATCGTCTTCCACTCCCGCATCGCACCGGTCCTTACTGCAATTACCAGATTACACGCTTTCAGGATAAGCGCAACCCGACACGTCCACCGTAGACGCAGGGAAGAGCCGCTATCGTTCGCGGCCATGCCACCCACGATCCGCCCCGTTCGCGACGAGGAGCTGACCAGCTGGTTCGCGGCCTTCGGGACCGCCTTCTACATCTGGGCCAGCGACCCGGAGGCCTCGGCGGCGGCACGACGACCGTCGATGGACCTGGAACGAACGATCGGGGCGTTCGAGGATGACGCCATCGTGGGAACGTTCCGGACCTTCGCCACGAAGCTGACCCTGCCGGGCGGTGCTCGTGTCGACGCGAGCGCGGTCTCGGCGGTCAGCGTCCGCCCGACCCACCGCCGGCGCGGCATCCTCCGACAGCTGATCGCCGACGACGTGCGACGCAGCGTCCAGCGCGGGGACGTCGCGAGCGTCCTGATCGCCGCGGAGTGGCCGATCTACGGTCGTTTCGGCTACGGGCCCGCGACCTGGCAGGCGACCTGGACGCTGCGGACCCGCGAGGCGGCTCTCATGGTCGAGCCCGTCGGCTCGGTCGAGATCATCGACCCCAAGCGCGCCCGCGAGATTCTCCCGGAGCTGTACGACCGCTGCGCGGCCAACCAGCCGGGCGAGATCGGTCGAACGCTCGCGCGGTGGGACAACGAGCTCGGGCTGATGGAGATTCCAGGCCGGCCCGCGTGGCGCGGGGCGGTGGTCCTGCACCGGAACGCCGCGGGCGAGCCCGATGGCTTTGCGCGCTTCCATGGCGATGAGCACTGGGTCGACATGTCACCCGACCACGTCCTGCTCCTCGACGACCTCCACGGCGTCACCCTCGAGGCCGAGCTGGACCTGTGGCGACATCTGGCCCAGATGGACCTCACCGCGACGATCCGCACCGAGCACCCGCGCCGCCCGATGGAGCCGCTGAAGTGGGTGCTTTCGAATCCCCGCGCCGTGCAGGTCAGCGGGCACAGCGACTTCCTGTGGGTCCGGATCTTCGACGTGGCCGCGTTCCTGGGCGCCCGGACGTACGCCCAGGACGGCACGATCGTGCTCGACGTCACGGACGAGCTCGGCGGCACGAAAGGACCGGCCGCCGGTCGCTACCGGCTGGACGTCCGGGATGGCGCGGGCACGTGTGAGCGGACCGAGGCCGCCCCCGACCTCACGATCGACGTCCGATCCCTGAGCGCCGCCTCGCTGGGTGGAACGAGGCTCGCCGACGCGACGCGGTCGCAGCCGCACCAAGAGCATCGAACGGGCGCCCTCGCTGCCGCCGACGCCCTGCTGCTGACCGCCGATCCGCCGTGGTGCTCGACCTGGTTCTGAGAGCCCGGCGCGTGCCCTGCCGTCAGGCTGGTTCGGGCGCGTCGTCCTCGCCGGCCTCGGTGCCGCCGCGCGGCTCGAACTCGAGCGACGCCGAGTTCATGCAGAACCGCAGGCCCGTCGGGCGCGGACCATCCGGAAAGACGTGGCCGAGATGGGCGCCACACGTGGCGCAGGTTGCCTCGATCCGGCGCATCCCGAGGGTGTCGTCCTCCTTCGTCGCGACGCGGCCGGACTCGATCACGTCGTAGAAGCTCGGCCAGCCCGAGCCGGACTCGAACTTCGTACCGGAGTCGAACAGCGGCGTGCGGCACACGACGCAGCGGTAGGTGCCCTCGTCGTGGTTGTCCCAGTAGACGCCAGTGAAGGCGCGTTCGGTCTGGCCCTGCTGGGTCACGGCGTACTGGAGGGGCGTCAGCTCGGCGAGGCGAGCCTGGAGTTCGGTCGTCATGCGCGGATCATGCCCGAATCTCGTGTCGGGCCCATGACTCGGGTCCGCTAGCGGCGGATGATCCGGGCGAGCCAGGCGTTGGGTTGGCCCCCGGTCCAGTGCGTGTTGACGCCGAACCCGTCCTCCTCGATTCGGTCGACGATCCAGTCGCGCGAGAAGGCCTGGCGAATCTCGGCCTGGGTCACGCGGCGCGGGCCATCGGTTCCGGGCGTGTGCTCGGAGAAGCACAGCAGGTGCAGGACGCCACCGGGCTCGATGACCTCGGCAAGGCTCGCGGCGTAGACCGGCCGATCGGCATTGGCGAAGGTGTGGAAGCAGCCGGTATCGATGGCGGTCCGGAAGGTCCCCTGGAGGCGGTCGACGTGCCGGAGGTCCAGGACGTCGCCGACCAGGAAGTCGACCAGGAGCCCGCGCGCGCGGGCCTTGGCCCTGGCCCGCTCGATCGCCGACTGGGCGATGTCCACGCCCGTCACCTCGAAGCCCATGGAGGCCGCCAGCAGCGCGTGCTCGCCCGTCCCGCAGCCGCTGTCGAGGACGGGCTCCTGGAGGTCGCCCGCGTCGGCGATGCGGACGATCGCGGGCTGTGGGCGCCCGATGTCCCACGGCGCCGTGTCGCGCTGGTATGCGTCGTCCCAGGACCCCCCGGTCATGGCCGGAAGGATAGGCATGCGCGGCGAAGGGTAAAGCCCCGAATTAGTACCCGGAGCCGCCGCGGAGATGGTTCGCACGCTGCTCCACCAGGTCGCGCAGCAGAGCGTCCGGGAGGGGCTGGGTGGCGGAGAAATGGAGGGCGCCCTTGGTGCGACCGTAGCCGCCGATGGCGCCGGCGTGCCGCGCCAGGATCGCGTCGTCGATGGGGTAGATCGAGCAGTGTCGCGTCCACGCGGCGTAGGAGAGGAAGAATCGGCCGTCGACCCGGAACGCCGGCATGCCGTAGCTGATGGTCTCGATGGCGTCGGGGACGAGTTCGCGAACGCGGTTACGGAGCTTACGGAGCTCGGCCTGCTGCGCGGCGGGCAGGCCCGCCAGGTAGGCATCGACGCGCGGGTCGCTGGCCAATGCGGTCCTCCCGGCACCCTCGTGGCGCCCTGACGGCGCCGTGTGGAATGGCTCCGGCGGTAGGATTCGAACCTACGACCAAGCGGTTAACAGCCGCCCGCTCTACCACTGAGCTACGCCGGAGCGGAGGTCGCCGACCGCGCCGCGCGGAAGGTTACCAGAGGCATCCCGGGCGAGCCGCGGGGCCGGTCGGGCCGCGCCGGGATCATCGGCCGCGCGGTAGCCTTCCGGGGATGGATGTCGATCGGTCGCCGCTCGTCTCGGTCGAGAAGCTCGCGCGCTGGCTCGAGGCCGGCGAGCGCCCGGTGATCGTCGACCTGCGCTGGTACCTGGGCAAGCCTGGCGCGGGACGCGCCGCCTACGACGAGGGGCACCTGCCCGGCGCCATCTTCCTGGACCTCGACGCCGACCTGTCCGATCCCGAGGGCTTCGGCGCTCCCGGCCGGCACCCGCTCCCCTCCCCCGAGGCCTTCCGTGCCCGGATGGCCGCAGCAGGGATCGGGGATGGCGCGGTGGTCGTCGGGTACGACGACGTCGGCGGCTGGGTCGCCGCGCGCCTGTGGTGGATGCTCGACGACCTCGGGTTCGGACGCCGCGGGATCGAGGGCGAGTGGGCCGGGGTCCTCGACGGCGGCATCAAGGCCTGGGCCGAGGCCGGCAATGAGCTCTCGACGGACGTCGCAACGCCGCCGGCCACCCCGGCGGCGCTCACGCTCGAGGATGCCTGGCACGGGGTCATCGAGCGGGATGCGCTCAAGAGCCGGCTCGGGAGCGTGACGCTCCTCGATGCCCGCGCGGCGCCGCGGTATCGCGGTGAGGTCGAGCCGGTCGACCCGATTCCGGGGCACATCCCCACCGCGATCAACGCGCCCTTCGATACCAACCTCGACCTGAACGGGCGGATGCTCGGCCCGGGTGCTCTGCGCGCGAGGTTCCAGGAGCTCGACATCCTCCCGGAGGCCGACGCCGGGCGCGATATCGTGGTCTCCTGCGGCAGTGGCACCTCCGCGGCGCACCACTCGCTCGCCATGCGCGTCGCCGGCCTGCCGGACCCGATCCTCTACGTCGGCTCGTACTCCGACTGGAGCCGCTCCGGCGAGACGATCGCGACCGGTCCGGAGCCGGGCGAACCGCCACCACCAGAGCCAGTCGCAGCCGTGGAGGAACCGGGATGACCGTGACCGCGCCGATGGCGTCCTCGACCGAGATCGTCGACACCGTCCTCGAGCTGTATCGCCGGATGCTCGCGGGTGAGGCCGAGGAGGCCAACGACCTCATCTCCCGCGACCCGGCGCTCGTCTTCATCGGCTCCGCGGGCGAGTGGGTCGACGACCAGGACACGCTGCGCAGCGGCACGCAGGAGCCTGGCGAGGGCCTGATCGCGGGCCCGAGCCCGGCCGGCTACGCCGACGGCGACATGGGCTTCTTCGTGGATCAGCCGACGTGGCTGTTCGCGGATGGCACCAGGGCGGAGATGCGGCTCAGCGCGGTCCTGCGGCGCGAGGCGCCCGGCTGGCGCGTGATCAACATGCACATGTCCGTGGCCGTGCCGGACGACCAGTGCGTCATGCTCCAGCGTCGCTGGAAGCACGGCCTGCCGACACCGGACGCCGCGACCGACTGAGCTGCTGTCGATTCCGCCGCCGCGCGTTCGTCGTCTCCATGAACGAGCGGTCGAGTGACCGCCGGATCGAGGTCACGGAGATGGGCAACAAGATCGTGCACGCCGAGGTCGTCGGCAAGGACGGCGCGGCGCTCCAGAAGTTCTGGGGCGAGCTCTTCGGCTGGAAGCAGAACACGGACCTTCCGGGCGGCTACGCGATGACGGACGCAGCCGACTCCGGGATCGTGCTCGGCACCGGGCCGGCGCCCGACGGGGGGAACGGCTGGGTCACCTTCTACGTGACCGTCGCCGACCTCGACGCGACGCTCGAGCGCGCCAAGGCCCTCGGCGGCGCGGTCGTGGCGCCGAAGTTCAGTCCGGCCCCGGAGACGTGGCTCGCCATGGTCGCCGACGCCGAAGGCCACGTCGTCGGCCTCAGCCAGGGCTCGATGTAGCCAGCCGCGGCTCCGCCGCTCGCACAATCCACGCACCGCTGGCCCGCGAGCACCGCTGGCCCGCGAGCACCGCTGGCCCGCGAGCACCGCTGGCCCGCGAGCACCGCTCGCGGGCCGCTTGCCGACCGTTGCAGATAAGCCGCAGGTGAGCCGCGACCGTCAGGATCGACGGCATGCAGAAGACCAAGCGCGCCAAGGGCTCGAAGCGTCGGCAACCGCCACGGAGTCGCGGATCGCGACACCCAGCCACGCTATCCAATGGTTGGACGCTCGAAGCCCGGGAAGGTCCGCCGCTGAGCGAGAACGTCGTGCAGGCCTCGCTCCCGGAGCTGCTCGCGGCGTTCGAGTCGGTCCCCACGGAGATCGACTGGGACTGGGCCCAGGGCCGGGTGCTGCCCGTGCTCCCGCGGGCTCGCCCGCAGCCGGCGGGGTCGGCGGAGCCGATCCAGGCCGTGATGTCGGGCGGGATCACCGTCCAGTTCGGCATCGATATCGGTCCGGCCTTCATGAGCGTCTCGGCGGAGCTGCTGCGTCAGTGGGCCAAGGGTGTCGCGGACCTGGCCGCGACGGCGATCGTGAACCTCCACGCCCGGGCCGCGAGCATCGAGCCAGGTGACCTGTACCACGGCTCCCTCTCGGGCATCGCGACAACGTGGCTGCAGTCCGGCCGCTCTGTCGCGTCGACGCTCGTGCTCGCGCCCCTCGAGCTGACGCGCCTCCTGGGGCCCGAGCCGCAGCTGCTCGTCGCACCGATGCGTGATCTCCTGATCGCCTTTCCCGGCGAGACCGAGGTGGAGCTGGCGATGTGGCTGCACGCGGAGATTGCCGCGGAGGATCCCAACTGCCTTCCGTTGGCGGCATTCCGGCTCGAGAACGGCGGCGTGTCGATGGTGCCGTTGATCCCTGAGCTGGCGCTCGACCTGCCGTTCCTCTCCTTCGGCGCGCCGTTGAGCTGAGGCGTGGCGGTCCTCGAGCGACCGTTCGACCGAGGGACGCGACTCGGTCGCGAGGCGATCGCGCGCATCGGGCGCGAGCTCCGGACGGCCCGCATCGACCGGGGGCTCACCGTCGATGCCGTCGCCTCGGCACTCGGCGTTTCCAACGCCGAGGTGAGCCGGATCGAACGCGACCTCTCGCCCAACGTGCCCGCGATCCGGCTGTTCAGGTTTGCGGGCCTCGTCGGTCTGGACCTTTCGACCTCGCTCTTTCCCGGTGCCGCAGCGCTTCGGGATGGCGCCCATGTATCCCTGCTCGCCGCGTTCGCCAGGTCGCTGCCCCCTTCACTGCGTTGGGGCGTGGAAGTTCCCCTGCCGATCGCGGGCGATCAACGGGCGTGGGACGGCATGGTCTCCGGCACGGGTTGGCGCTACGGCGTGGAGGCGGAGACGGCTCCCCACGACGCCCAAGCGCTCCTGCGGAGGCTTGCGCTGAAGGAGCGCGACGGCGATGTCGATGGTCTGCTTCTGCTGCTGCGCGACTCACGACGGGTGCGCGATTTCCTTCGTGCCGCAGGTGACGAGCTTGCACCGCGGTTCCCGATCCGAGGAGCCGCTGCGATGGCCCGCTTGCGGAACGGCGAGAACCCCGCCGGTAGCGCCGTCATCGTCATCGCAACCCAGCGCAGCTCTCGCGCCACGTAAGAGAACCCCGCCGAGCCCGGCCTCGAGGGCGGTTTTGGCGCCCTCGGTACGTCCCGCGTATGGCGTGGCGGACCCACCGAGCCCCGGGCGCGTCCCTCCAACAAAGGCGTACGCGGGGCGTATGGGCCGGACGCGTTTGGCGTCGTCTTCGCGATTCTCTTACGCCCAGCGCAAACCGGCCCGAACGTTGACGCCGCGCGTATGAGAATCGCAGAGCGGGCGCAGAGCGCCGGCGCGAGCGGGCGCAGAGCCCATGCGGGACTGGTGTGGACCCGGTTCCCTGCCGCTACTTCCGGGCGAGGCGGATGGCGGCCCCGTAGACCTCCTTGTCCTCGGGGTCGCGCCGTGGAGCGACCGTCAGCCGGCGACGCTCGCCAGAGACGTCGATCCAGCACGCCAGCGGCCGGCCGGATTCCAGGACGCGGTCGATGACCTCGAAGGCGCGGCCGGGCAGGCCGAGCAGGGCCTCACGCGCGGGCAGGCCGAGAGCCTCGGAACCGAACTCGGCCATGAAAGCCGGGTTGCCGTGGACGATGCGCTGGCCGGGGCCGTAGAGCAACGCGACCGGCTGCTGGACAGGAGCCGGTCGCCCGGTGTCGGGCGACCCCGCCACGCGGCCTACTCGAGGTAGTCCTTGAGCTTGCGGCTCCGGGACGGATGGCGGAGCTTGCGGAGCGCCTTCGCCTCGATCTGGCGGATCCGCTCGCGGGTCACGTTGAACTCCTTGCCGACCTCCTCGAGCGTCCGGGCACGCCCGTCCTCGAGGCCGAACCGGAGCTGGAGCACCCGCCGCTCGCGGCCCGTCAGCGAGTCGAGCACGCTCTCGACCTGCTCCTTGAGGAGCTGGTGCGAGGCGGCCTCGGCCGGCGCCAGGGCGCCGCGGTCCTCGATGAAGTCACCGAGGTGGGAGTCCTCCTCCTCGCCGATCGGCGTCTCGAGCGAGACCGGCTCCTGCGAAACCTTGATGATCTCGCGGACCTTCTCAGGGGTCACCTGGACCTCCTGGCCCTTCGACATCGCCTCGGCAATCTCCTCGACCGTCGGCTCGCGACCGAGCTCCTGGAGGAGCTGGCGAGAGACGCGGATCAGCCGGTTGATCGTCTCGACCATGTGGACCGGGATGCGGATCGTCCGCGCCTGGTCGGCGATCGCGCGCGTGATCGCCTGCCTGATCCACCACGTGGCGTACGTGGAGAACTTGAAGCCCTTCTCGAAGTCGAACTTCTCGACCGCGCGGATGAGGCCGATGTTGCCCTCCTGGATCAGGTCCAG
>JAICVI010000184.1 GCA_025935415.1 Chloroflexota bacterium | reverse complement strand
GAGCGCGCCGACATCGGCGGCGATCGCGTCCACTTCGTGCCCGGCTCGAGCGGGCTCAAGATCCTCGACCATCGCACCGGCGAGGCGCGCCTCGCGAACACCGCGGACTTCACCGAGTACGTCCGGCTCGGCGACAGCCTCGAGCACATCCCGTACCTCGCGACGGCGTTCTCGACGAACGACGACATCGAGGCCCAGGTCTCGGACGCCTGGCGGCTGTACCTCATCCTCACGAACACGAAGCGGCCGGTGGTGTCGGGCGCCTTCACCGAGCACGGCGTCGAGCGGATGGTCGAGATGATGGCGCTGTTCCGGCGGGATCGAGCCGACCTCATCGCCCGCCCGATGTCGATCTTCACGATCACCGCGAGCGGCAACTTCCGCTACAGCGAGGACTCCTGCCAGAACCTCATCGACTGCGTGGAGGCGGGGATCGCGGTCGAGATCGTTCCGGTCACGCTGATGGGACTGATCGCGCCCGTGACCGTCGTCGGCGCGACGGTCTTCCACACGGTCGACGTCCTCGCCGGGATCACCATGGCCCAGATCGTCAAGCCCGGGGCGCCCGTGCTGTTCGGCGGCGCGCCGGCGGCGTTCCACATGAAGATCGCCAGCTCGCCGATGGCGGCGGTCGAGGCGCTCCAGCTGGACGTCGCCTACGTCGAGGTCGCGAAGTCGCTCGGACTCCCCACGCAGTCCTACATGGGGCTGTCGGAGGCGAAGACGCTCGACGCGCAGGCAGGCGCGGAGACGTACGGCAGCGCCGTGCTGGCCGCGCTGGCCGGGGTGAACTCCGTGTCCGGCCCGGGGATGCTCGACTTCCTGCTCGTGTTCTCGCTGCCCAAGCTCGTCCTCGACGACGAGCTCTGCGGCCAGGCGCTGCGGCTCGCGCGCGAGGTCCACGTGATCGACGACCTGCCGACCCGCTCGCTCGTGGACACGGTCCTCGCGGACCAGCACCTGATCATGGCCGACCACACCACCGCGCACTGGCCGACGGAGCTGTATCTCCCCGGCCGCGTCTTCGACCGCGACAACCGCGAGAACTGGGCGAAGGCGGGTAGGCTCGATGCCGATCGGCGCGCGACGGCCGAGGTGGATCGCCGGCTCGCGGCCTACGAACCGGTCGAGACCGATCCGCTCGTCGTCGCGGAGCTGGAGCGGATCATCCGCTCCGGGCTCGAGTCGCAGACCGAGCTGCCGTCCGTGCCGGCCGCGTCCGAGGGCTCGGCGGCAGCCGCCGCAGCGAGCCCCGTGCCCGGAGAGACCCCTCGAGGGCGCCGCCCGAATCCCCGCCGAGGCCGGTAGCGCCGAGCTTTCAGCTGGCGAGCCGCGCCTCGAGGATGGGATCGCCGGAACGCTCCGTCGCGCCGGCGGGCTCCAGCGTCACCAAGAACGTTGTCGTCGGGCCGATCTCCCAGGTCTTCCACTCATCGAGCGTTGCGACCCAGTACGCGGTCGAGCCGGCGAACTCCATCTGTCCGACCGCCACGCTGCGGCCGTCCGTCTCCAGCCAGCACAGGTACGTCTGGCCGGCCGCGGGCGCACCGAGTGCGTTCGTGAGGACGACCCAGTCGTGGCGCGACCACGAGATGGTCCCCGCGGCGGCTCCGGCGGTGGTCTTCAGGGCCACGACCTTGTGATCCGTCGCGAGCATCCGATCGACGACGGCGATGGCGCTCGCGAGTTCGCGTGCATCGGCCTCGGCCGCAGAGCGCCGCCCGATCTGGTCCACGGTGACGAGGCCGGCGCCGACGAGCACGACGAAGCTGGCGGCGAGGGCCAGCAGGGGCGCGAGACGGCGGCGCTGGCGCTCGGCGGAGATCGCGATCGGTTCGGGTGGTGGCGCGGCGACGGGGCGAGCCTTCGCGGTGGCGGGCTGCCTTTCGTCGCCCCGATCGGTGTCGTGGATCGCGGCGATGATCCCGGTGCGAAGCGAAGGCGGCAGCTCGACGGGATCGAGGGCCGCTGCGAGGGCGGCGGGGTCGTCCGTCGGGATCGCCGCCGCGACGGCGCGCTGCATCCGGCGCCAGGCTTCGAGATCCGCCGCACAGGCGGGACACCCGGCGACGTGCTCCCGAAGCGCCACGTCCTGCGGGGATGCCGAGGTGTCCAGGGCGGCCAGCCGGCGCGGCTCCAGGAGCAGGTCCTCGATGCGGTCGTGGGCCGCGGCGTGATCCATCGGATCCATGGCGCTCATCGGTCGCCGCCCCAGGCGGGTGCGTCGACGAGGTCGTCCGCCGTCTCTGTCGCCACGCCGACGGCGAATGCCGCGGGCATGTCGTCGGCATCGACCGTTGCGCCGAGGCGGCTTCGCAGCTGGGCCATCGCCCGTCGGGTGCGCGACTTCACGGTTCCGATCGGCCACTCGAGCCGCTCCGCGATCTGGCTCTGCGACAGGTCCTGCCCATAGCCCAGAAGGATGACCTGCCGCTCGAGCTCCGGAAGCTCCGAGATGCCCGTCCGCACGACGGCCTGGAGCCACCGCCGAGAGGCCACCGTTCCGGGGTCCGTGGCCGGGCCGGCGATCAGCTCCGGCGGGACGTCGGGTCGGGTGCCGTTCGAGCCGGGGCCGTCCGTCGTCAGGGCATCGAGATGCACGGCGTCGCGACCCGGCCGTCGGCCTTCCGCGCGCAGTCGATCGATCGCCCGATGCCGGGCGATGGCGAGGAGCCACGTCAGGAGGGACCCGGAGCGGTGGTCGAACTGCGCGGCCCGCCGCCAGAGGGCCATGAAGGCATCCTGGACGACCTCGGCAGCGACCTCGCGATCGCCGACGAAGCGCACCACCGACCCGAAGACGAACCCGGCGTGGCGGTCGTACGCGATCACGAACGCGGCCTCGTCGCCGGAGGCGATTCGGGCTGCCAGGCGCGCGTCATCGAACGTCCTCGGATCGTCGCGGGAGCTGCCGTCGTTCACCGGCCCCTCGTCGTGCGCACGGGGCGATGGTCAGCGTCGGTCCGGCATCTGTCCAGCCGTCCGTGTTCGGGATGCGTCGGGGCGCGGTCGCAATCGGTCGGTCCTCAGTAGTTGCCCTTGCCGGACCCGGTGGAGGGCGCGGGCGCCCCGCTCATCCCGAGGCCGGTCCCGTCGGCGCCGACGGCGTACCACTGGTCATTGAGGCCCTGGCCGTTCAGGTCGCCCGCGGCCTTGTCGTTGGCGAAGTAGTAGAGCGGGTGCCCGCCGAGTGTCACCTGCTTCGAGCCGTCCGCGCGTGTGATGCTGCCAAGCGCTCCCGTGACGGCCGGATCGGCCTGGACGTCGTCGAGGTCCTGGACGGTCAGGGGCGGCCAGTTCGTCGCGCACTGATCCACGCAGGCGCTGGTCGTGGCGGTGTCGGGGGTGAAGACATACAGCGACATGCCGTCCTTGCCGGTCACGTGCGCGCCGAGGGTCGCGTCCGTGGCGACGCCGAGGGTCGTGTAGTCGGCCGACGCGCTCGACGCAGGGGCGCTGGCGGGTGTGCTCGTGGAGGCCGCGGCGGAGGGCGCGGTCGTTGGCGAGGTCGTCCCGGCTCCCGTGGGCGCGGAACAGGCCCCGACGCCAAGGGCCGCGACGGCGACGATCGCCACCACGCCGCGGCGCATCCGCCACGTCACGTCCTCGATCTGCCCCGGCATCCGCTCTCGACTTGGCATGCGCTCCATGACGGCCCTCCAGCAGGCGGCTCTCGATGCCACCAACCCTCGATACGTCGGGTCGCCATGGTTCGGATCTCGGCCCACCCCGTGTCGCTGCGATCAGCGCGGTCGGATGCCTCCGCGAGCGGCGATTCGCGCCTCCGCGTCCGTCCATCCCGGATCGAACGGCTTGCCCGGCTCGTCGATGTCCATCACGAGCGGTGCATGGTCGGAGGGGATCGGCTTGCCCTTGCGCGCCTCGCGATCGATCTCCGACGCGACGAGCCGCTTCGCGACGGAGTCCGTCGGCAGCAGGTGGTCGATGCGCATCCCGAAGTTCTTGTGGAAGTTGCCGGCGCGGTAGTCCCACCACGTGAACCGGCCCGTGGCGTTGGGCTGGATGTCGCGGAAGGCGTCATGGAGCCCCCAGTCGAGCAGCGCGCGGAAGCCGGCCCGCTCGGGCTCGGATACATGCGTGCCACCGTGCGCTCGCGCAGCCGCCCAGACATCCTCGTCGGTCGGCGCGACGTTCAGGTCGCCGCCGAGGACGAGGGCCTCCGCGGGATCGCGCGTCTCGTCGAGCCAGCGGCGGGCCCGTTCGAACCACTTGAGCTTGCCGGCATAGAACGGCGAGCCGACGACGCGCCCGTTCGGGGCGTAGAGGCTGACGACACGCAGCGGATCGGAGCCCGGGGGCGAGATTCGCACCGAGACCATCCGGGCCTCGTCAAACGGGTTGAAGTCCTCCTCCTGCAGCGAGACCTT
>JAICVI010000008.1 GCA_025935415.1 Chloroflexota bacterium | reverse complement strand
GCTGCTCGGGAAGGCGCATTGATGCTGTCAGGGCGATCGGTGCGACCATGACCGACATGCTGGTCCGCGAAGACGAAGCTACCGCGATCCGCCCGGCCGAGACGCCCGCGCCGGGCATCACCATCGACGCTGCGGAGGTCGCGACGCCGGAGGTCGAGTCGATCGCCCACCTCCGCGTCTTCCGGGGCGAAGGCGATGGGCCGACGCGCTACGACGAGTTCGACGTCCCGGTCGGCGAAGGCATGGTGGTGCTCGACGCCCTGCACTGGATCCAGGGCAACGAGGCGCCCGACCTCGCCGTCCGCTGGAACTGCAAGGCCGCGAAGTGCGGCTCCTGCAGCGGCGAGGTGAACGGCCGCCCCAAGCTGATGTGCAAGACCCGGCTCTCCGACTTCGACCTGTCCGAGACGATCACCGTGGAGCCGATGCGAACGTTCCCGCTCATCCGCGACCTCGTCACGGACGTCTCGTGGAACTACCAGGTCAACAAGTCGATCCAGGGCTTCACTCCGCCGGAAGGCGTCCCTCAGAGCGAGTGGCGCTGGCAGCAGCAGGACATCGAGCGAGTCCAGGAGTTCCGGAAGTGCATCGAGTGCTTCCTGTGCCAGGACGTCTGCCACGTCCTTCGCAACCACGAGACCGAGCGACCGTTCATGGGCCCGCGATTTCTGGTCCGGACCGCCGGCCTGGAGATGCACCCGATCGACGAGGGCGACCGGCGAAGCTACCTGAAGGACGTCGGGGGCGTCGGGTTCTGCAACATCACGAAGTGCTGCACCGAGGTCTGCCCGGAGCACATCAAGATCACGGACAACGCGATCATCCCGCTCAAGGAGCGCGTCGCGGACGAGTTCTACGACCCGATCCAGTGGGCCTGGCGCAAGCTGCGCGGCCGGCCCGACGCGCCGAAGTACGAGCCGCTGCCGATGCTGCCGGACGTCGCCCTCGGCACGCCCGCGGGTGTTGCCTCGACCGCGGCGGTGCCGGCGGCGTCGCAGGCCGGCCAGCCCGTCCCGACCGCGGCCACGAGGGCCGCGGAGCCGATGCGGGCCGCGGTCGTGGAGCCGGAGGAGCAGGCCGGCCCGCCGCCGGCAGCCGATGCGCTGCCCGCGCCGCGCAAGGTCGCGGCGGCAGGGAAGCGGACGGCCGGGTCTCGCCCGAAGCGCGGGCCGCGGCGCTCCGACGCGGGCGACGAGACGCCCTCCGAGAACTGACCGCGAGGCGGCACGGGTGCGCGAGCCGCCGCTGACGCTCGGCTTCGAGGATGAGCCCGAGCCCGACCCCGACAACGATCGCGCCCCCGGTCCCCGTGCCGGGGCGGGCGGCCGCGACCGCACGGCGAAGTCGGCAGCCCGGACACCCGCGGCGGCCACGGGCTCCACGATCGGCTTCATCGTCCGCACCGACGGAGCGGCTCGCGGCAATCCCGGACCAGCATCGGCCGGTGCGGTCCTCATCTCCCTCGCTCGCCCCGACGCCCGAGATCCGCGCGCGGCGCCGGATGCCTCGATCTCCGACTACCTGGGCGTGCAGACGAACAACGTCGCCGAGTACACCGCGGTGGTCCGGGCGATCGGTCTGGGCCTGGAGCTGGGGGCCGAGCGACTGGAGCTCCTGCTCGACTCGAAGCTCATCGTGGAGCAGCTCGCCGGCCACTGGCGCGTCAAGGACCTGAAGCTGCGCCCGCTCTGGGCCGAGGCGTTGCAGCGGCTCCGAACCCTGCCGAAGGGCTGGACCGCCGCGCACGTCCCCCGCGCCCAGAACACCCTCGCGGACGCCATGTGCAACGACGCCATCGACCGCGTCATGGCGGGCGGGCCAGCATCCGTGGTCCGCCGACCGAACCCGTCGTGATCTCGGGCCCCGCGGGAGAGCTCGTCTTCGAGCGCGCCAGGTAGAAACGGGAGCGTCGCCCGTCGACCGGTAGACTGGACAGGTCAGCGAGGGTGGCCGGATGGCCGCGCGTCGATCGGGCAACCGAGCCGGCGTGAGGAAAGTCCGAGCTCCACAGTGCGAGGTAGCGGGTAACTCCCGTCCGCCGCAAGGCGAGGACCAGCGCCACAGTGACGATGCCGGCGGCGGCGCAAGCCGTCGACGGAGTGAAACGCGGCAAGCTCTACCCGGAGCAAGGCCAAATAGGAGGGCGACCAACCGGCTTGCCGGAAGGGGCGCGCTGCCCAGCCCTCGGGTCGGCCGCATGAGCCGTCGGGCAACCGGCGGCCCCAGATGGATGGCCATCCCCGTGCCGCTTCGGCGGTCGCGGGACAGAACTCGGCTTACAGGCCGCCCTCGCTGACGTACCCTTCGCCAACCTACCTTTCGCTCGAGTCGAGGGCGCGCATGTTGGAACTCCAGGGCATGAAGCTGATGCACTGGCATGGCGGGAACGACTGGGTCGAGATGGCCGAGCACGGCGGCGAGCACGGCGTCGCGTCACACGATCCAGAGCGCTCCTGGCTCAAGGGCGCCCGCATCTTCAAGTGCTCGAAATGCGAGGAGCAGGTCGCGGTCGTGCCGCAGTCGGCCGACGCATCGATGGACGAGGGGCACCCGCACCCGGCGATCTGAGGAGATCCGCCCCCGACGAGCGTCGGGTGACTGGCGCGAGGTTCGGCTCGCGGGGAAGGGCGGAGCTAGTCCTCGTCCGGCCGGAAGATATGCGCCGCCGTGCAGGCGTTGCAGATCGGTGTGGCCGCCTCGAGATCGCCGAGGGGGATCGCGAGCTTCCGATCGGGGTAGAGGCACTCGACGTCGTAGCGACGCTCACCCTTGGGCTCGACGCGGATCATCCGCCGGAACGTGCAGCGCTTGATCCGGTGCGGGGCGAGGTGCGACGGATCGGGCAGGACGATCGCATCGACCGGGAGTGGCAGCGCCATGGGCGGGCTGGAGGCCTCCATCGACTCCCTCAACGGCCAGGCGCCGGCGACGAAGTCGGCGCAGCCTAGCACTCCCCGGAAGCGCTCGGCCAGGGTGAAAAGGTACTAGAGTGCGCGGCCAGCCGAACGTGAAAGGGAGGGGCGTGGACGAACCGGGTGGCACTCGAGACCGTCGGGCGGTGACACCGGCCATCGTGGTCTCGGGCGTTTTCGTCGCTGCCTGCGCCGTCTTCGCCGTCGCCTTCGTCAGTGCTCGCGGCGGGCTGCAGATGCCCATCGCCGCCTCGCAGCCAGCCGTCGCGGCCGCCTCCGGCGGCCCCGAGGCCACAGCCGTATTGACCCCGTCTCCGGTTCCACCGACCCCTCCCGTCGCGCCGTCCGTGCCGCCGGCGACACCATCGCCGAGCCTTGCTCCCACGGTGCAGCCAGCGCCACCGACGGTTGTCCCGAGCGCCGAGCCCGCGTCCCCGATTCCCACCCTCCAGCCGGGCGACCCGCTCCTCGCGTTGCCGTCGTGCGGCGAGCACCTGAGCTGCCGTCGATACGTCGTCGTCCGGGGCGACACCCTCTCCGGGATCATCAGCCGCTACCGCCTCGACATCGACGTCGTCCAGGCGCTGAACCCCGGACACCTCCTCGACCCGAGCCTGATCGTCACGAACGAGCTGCTGTATCTCGGCCGGAGCCCGCTGGCGCGCCTCGATCCCTGCCCGAACGGCGAGCCCTGCGCGATCTACGTCGTGCAGCCGGGCGACACGATCTCCCAGATCGCGGCCCGCTACCTGCTGACGACGGACGCACTCCTCGCGGCAAACCCGGGTCTGCCGCGCCCGATCCAGCCCGGCCAGGAGATCAAGCTCCCGGTATAGCGGCGCAGCGTCCAGGCGATGGGCCCCGCTGAAGGGCCGTCGTCCGGGCGCCGCTCCGTCCTGGCGCCGCGCGTCCACAGCTGCGGTCCGCGCCTGGGTCTTGGCGCCGCGTGGTCCGGGCGCCCGGTCGGTCCCGGCGCCGCGTGGTCCGGGCGCTGCACGCTCAATGTGCATTTCAGCGGCTTCAGGGCCGGAAGCTGCCGCGGATCCACTCCTATCCCGTTTCCTGGGCCTTCAAGGCCTGGGTTTTGGCACTCACATGCCCAGGCACGCACGGCCTGGAGAGCACGGCTGCGCCGGCGACTGGACGACGACAGCTCGGGAAAGGCGGGAAATGCACATATCGCGTGCACCCCGCAGGTGAAGGGCTGCGGGCTGCAAGCGCGGCGCCCAGCGACGACGACAGCGCTCGGATGCCCATTCGGACGGCTCGGACCTCGCGCCTCCGGCGGCTCGGAGCTCTCGGCGCGACCTCGGACGCCTGCCGCCACCGCCGCGGGAAAGGCCCGCCGGCTCCTGCAAATTGGGGCTTGACGAGGCATCCGCGCGGCCTAGAATGGCCAGCAAGTGGTGAGAAGTGGGGAATAGTGGGGATCCATCGCGAGACCCCGGACCCCCAGCCCCGCTCCCATCACCAGCGGCCACGGACGGGCACTCCAAAGCCGCGACTCGTGTGACGGGCTCGCGCTCCGCGCGAGCCCGTCGAATTCACCAGGCGACGGGTGAGGGAACGGCTGGGTGTTCACCGGCGAGTACCGACACACGGTGGACGAGAAGGGGCGGCTGGCCATCCCGGCTCGGTTCCGATCACAGCTCGAAGGCGGCGCAGTGCTGTCTCGCTGGATCGACGGCTGCCTTGCGATCCATACGCGCAACGGCTGGGCGGCCCTCGAGCAGAAGGTTGCTGGCGTCCCGCTGACGGATCCCGCAGGGCGCCTCTTCGAGCGCCAGATCTTCGCCGGCGCGCTCGAGGCGGAGATGGACAAGCAGGGCCGGGTCCTGGTCCCGTCCTACCTCCGCGAGGAGATGGGGATCGGCACGGACGCTCTCGTCATCGGGGTCCGCGACCACGGCGAGATCTGGGCACCGGATCGCTGGGCCACCTACCGCAAGGCCATGGACGACCCGGCGACGTTCGCCGAGGCCATCCGCGGGCTTGGCATCTGACGATGACCGATCGATCGCGCGACGACTCCGTCGAAGACGCCGCGTCGGTACGGCACATCCCGGTGATGGCCGACGAGGTCATCGAGGCCATGGCCCCGCGCGCCGGCACCACCCACGTCGACACGACCCTCGGTGGCGGGGGCCACGCCGAGCGAATCCTCGAATCCTCCAGCCCTGATGGCCGCCTCCTCGGCCTCGATGCCGATGGGGCGGCCATCGCCAGAGTCCGCGACCGCCTGGGGTCGCGCTTCGGCGAGCGGCTGACCCTCCGCCAGGCGAACTTCCGGGAGCTCGCGGCGGTGGCGCCGGAGGCGGGCTTCGGGGAGGTCGATGGCTGCCTCTTCGACCTCGGCCTGTCGAGCTTCCAGCTGGCCGACGAGGATCGCGGGTTCGGCTTCCGGACCGGCGGCCCGCTCGACATGCGCTTCGACACCGAGCGCGGCATCGCCGCGGCGGAGCTGCTCGCGACCCTCGACCGGGACGAGCTCACCGCGCTGTTCCGGCGCTATGGCGAAGAGCCCTTCGCGGGACGGATCGCCCGGGCGATCGTGGAGACGCGCCGGACCGTGCCGGTCCGCACCGCCGAGGAGCTCGCGGCCCTCGTCGCTCGGGTCGCTCCGAGCCGGGCGCCGGGGAGGCGCCGCGTCCACCCGGCCACCCGCGTCTTCCAGGCGCTCCGCATCGCTGTCAACGAGGAGCTCGAAGCGCTCGAAGCCGGCCTCGCCGCCGCCGTCGACCTCCTGCGACCCGGTGGCCGCCTCGCGGTCCTGAGCTACCACTCGCTCGAGGACCGGATCGTGAAGCGCTTCCTCCAGGCGGAGCGTCGCGGCTGCACCTGCCCGCCCGAGGCGCCGGTCTGCGTCTGCGGCCGGCAGCCGCGCCTTCGACTCCTGACCCCCAAGGGTCTCGTCCCATCAGCCGCCGAGGTCGCGGCCAACCCGCGCGCCCGGAGCGCCCGTCTCCGGGCCGCAGAACGGCTGGCTGCCTAGTCGACCTGGAAGCGCGCCCCGTGAGCAGCGAGCCGGTGGAAGAGGACCCCGGCGAGATCGAGGAAGGAGGAGCCCCCGATGAGCAAGCGCCACAACTCCAGCCGCCGCAGGACCTACGGGCGGCGACAGCACGAGCTGCACGAGCGCCTGGACCGGCGCACCGAGCGCCGCGCCGACCGCGATTGGCGCATCGGCAGCGACGCCGGGCTCGAGGGGCCGTCGTACGAGGCCCATGCCGTGGAAGCCCCGTACGCGTTCGCGGACTGATGGCCGTCTACCAGGGCGCCCGCCGCCGGGCGTCCATGCCATTGGGCCTCGATGCCCTGGCGGGGCGTCGCGATCGGTCCGGCGATCCCGGCCGTCGCACGGCCCGCGCCACCAGCCCCGCCGCGCGCGCCAGGAACCGAGCCACCCGCACGGGTGCGATCCGCCGGCCTTCGTCGGTCGGGCTCGCGATCGTGGCGATCGTCATCGTCTTCGGAGCGGCCTTCCTGTCGCTCAGCCAGAGCGTCCGCGTTGCGGCGACGGGCTACGACATCGTCCGGCTCGCCTCCGAGCACGACCGCCTCCAGGCGATCAGCCAGGACCTCCGCTCCGACGTCGATCGGCTCAGGAGCGAGTACGCCATCCGCAAGCAGGCCCTCGATGCTGGCCTCGGCCAGCTCGGCGCCGCGCTCATCGTCGAAGCCCGCTAGCGAGCGACCGCACCATGCTGGGTCGAACCGATTCGGGGCGCCGCCTGCTCCTGCTCCTGATCGTGTTCGTGGTCGCCGCGGGCGCCCTCGTCACGCGCCTTGGCTACTGGCAGGTGGCGCAGCGCGACCAGCTCGTCGAGAGCGCCCGCCGCCAGATCTACTACCACGACGAGGTCCCGAGCCGGCGCGGGCAGATCTACGACCGCAGCGGCACCGTCGTCCTCGCCGCGAGCGTGACCCGCGATCGCCTGATCGTGTCGGCGGAGAACATGACCGAGGCCGAGCGCCTGCAGATGACGGCCTTCCTGACCGCCCAGCTCGGGCTCGACGACACGGACGCCGCGAGCCTCCAGTCGAAGCTGGACACCGCCAAGCCCTACATCGTGGTCGCCAGGGACCTCATGCCCGAGCAGTCGGAGGCGATCCAGGCCGCGGCGGCGGCAGCGGGCATCGGCCACCTCTCGGTCGAGTCCGACTCCGCACGCTCGTATCCGCAGTCGGGCGGCAGCCCGGGCAGCACCCTCGCGGCCCAGCTCATCGGCTTCGTGAACCGCGAAGGCAACGGGCAGTACGGCGTCGAGCAGTACTACCAGTCGACCCTCGCCGGAGAGCCCAAGGTCGTCGAGGCCGACAAGGACGCCAGCGGCAACCCGCTCGCCGATACCGAGCGCACGGTCGAGCCCGGAGTTCCCGGCAAGGACATCCGCCTGACGATCGACGCCGGGCTGCAGCTCGCGCTGGAGCAGGAGGTCATGGCCGCCCGAATCGCCAACGGGGCGAAGGCCGTCTCTGCGGTCGTGATGGATCCCTGGACCGGCGAGATCTACGCCGAGGCGACATATCCGTCCTACGACGCGAACGACTACGCGACGATCGCGACAGAGGATCCCTCGCGGTTCCGCGACCCGGTCGTCTCCGAGGTCTACGAGCCAGGTTCCGTGTTCAAGATGCTGACGGTGCTGGCGGGCCTCGAGCAGGGCACGACCTCGATGACCAAGCCCTACCGCGACACCGGGCATCTGCGCCTCGACGGCGGCAAGTCCAGGATCGAGGATGCCGACGGCAAGGCCATGGGCACGCTCAAGCTCGAGGACGGCATCGCCTATTCGCGCAACGTGGTCGCCGCCAAGGTCGCGATGGGGCTCGCGCCGACCACCAGCGAGGCTTCGACGATCCTGCACGAGGTCTGGACGCGGCTCGGATTCGGGGCGCCGACGGGGATCGACGTCGCGGGCGAGGTCCGCGGGCTCATCAACGATCCCGCCGAGACCCCGTGGCGCCAGATCGATCTGGCCAACGGCTCGTTCGGGCAGGGCGTCGCGGTCACCCAGATCCAGCTCGCGAGCGCCTACGCGGCGATGGTCAACGGCGGCACGATGGTCAAGCCCCACGTGGTCGCGGGCATTGGCGCCGACACGGTCGCCTATGCCCCCGAAGGGCAGGTCCTCGACTCGAAGTACACGCCGCAGCTCAAGCAGCTCATGGAGCACGTGCTCGCCAACCCCTGGTATGCCCCGTACTCCAAGGTCGCGGGCTACACCACGGGTGGCAAGACCGGCACGGCGCAGGTCTGGGACGCGGAGCATCACCGCTGGGCCACGAACCTCTACAACTTCTCCTGCGTCGGCTTCATCGCCCGGCAGGAAGGCCACCCCGATCTGGTCGTGGCGGTCCGGATCCAGGAAGCCCACCCCGGTCGCAACGCGCAAGGCGAGCTGGTCCTGCCCGTCGTCTCGACGGAGCTCTTCCGGCGGGTCGCCACCGACGCCGTGACGACGCCCGGCCTCCTGCCGGTCCTCGACACCCCGGACCCGGTCACGGCCCGGGCCGACCAGTGAGCCTTGGGGGTGCGACACTTCAGGTCGTGACCGTCGAGGGGCCGCCGCCGAGCGCGGGTGCCCAAGCCCGCTCCGACGCGCCAGCCCTCACCGCCGAGGATCTCCGCCGGCTCACCGGCGGGCGGCTCGTGCGCGAGAGCCGCCGACCGATCCGGGGCGCGGCCGTCGACTCCAGGCTCGTGGGCGAGGGTCAGCTCTTCGTCGCCCTGCCGGGTGAGCGCACGGACGGCCATCGCTTCCTTGCCGAGGCCACGATCGCGGGTGCCGCGGCGCTCGTCGTGTCCCGACCTTTCCCGGAAGCGGTCCTCGACGCCCTGGGCGACGTCACCATCGTCAGCGTGCCCGATGGCCTGGTTGCCCTCGGCGCGATCGCGGCCGGCTGGCGCCAGCGCTTCGACCCGCTGGTGGTCGGCATCACGGGCAGCATCGCCAAGACCTCGACCAAGGAGGCCGTGGCCACCGTCCTGGGCGCGGCGTTCCGGACCCTGCGGAGCGAGGGCAACCAGAACAACGAGATCGGCCTGCCGCTCACCCTGCTCCGGCTCGGGCCGGATCACGGCGCCGCCGTTCTTGAGATGGGGATGTACGCCGGTGGCGAGATTGCCGACCTGGCGCGCATGGCACGGCCGGAGATCGGGCTCGTGACGTGGGTCCACGGTGTCCACCTGAGCCGGATGGGCTCGCTCGCCGCCATCGAGCAGGCGAAGGGCGAGCTGGTCGAGGCGCTGCCCTCGGACGGGGTCGCGGTTCTGAACCAGGACGACCGTCGCGTGCGCCGGATGGCCGAACGGACCGCCGCCCGGGTCGTGACCTACGGCCTGAGCGGCGACGCGGACGTCGGCGCCGATGACGTTGCCTCGGCGGGATTCGAGGGCATGCGGTTCACGCTCCGGTTGCCACCGTCGCGCGGTGGCCGCCCGACCCGCATCGCGGCGCGCATCCCTGGCCTCGGCAAGCTGTCCGTCCACAACGCCCTGGCAGGAGCGGCCGTCGGGCATGCCGCGGGCCTCGACCCGGCGGTCATCGTGCATGCCCTCGGCGCCGGCTGGTCCGCGTCGCACCGCGGCCAGGTCATCAAGCTCGGGCGGATGACCGTCATCGACGACTCGTACAACGCCTCGCCGCCATCCGTGACCGCAGCGCTGGACCTGCTCGCCGGCCTGCCGGGTCGCCGCGTCGCGGTGTTGGGCGAGATGCTGGAGCTGGGCAAGGGCTCGGCGGCCGGCCACCGCGAGGTCGGAACCGCCGCCGCGGCCACGGTCGACCTGCTGGTCGTGGTCGGCCGCGGCGCCGCGGGACTCGCGGCGGGCGCGAAGGCCGCGGGCCTGGACGCGTCGCGCATCCTCGAGGCCCGCGATCGCGAGGCCGCGCTGGACATGCTGCGCTCCCGCCTTCGCGACGGCGACGTGATCCTGGTCAAGGCCTCGCGCGGCGTCGAGCTGGACGTCCTCGTGGATGCCCTTCGGGCCGAGCACGGCGGGTCGCGGTGAGCGTCGAGCTGATCCAGGGCGTCCTGCTCGCGTTCGCCGTCGTGGTGATCCTGATGCCGGCATACATCCGGGCGCTGCGCTTCTTCGGGATGGGCAAGCAGATCCTCGAGGAGGGCCCCCAGACCCACCAGGTCAAGCGCGGCACGCCCACGATGGGCGGCCTCCTGATCATCGGCGTCGTCCTGGGGCTGTTCTTCGCGCTCCGAGGCGGGCTCCCCGCAGGCGGCATCATCGCGCCGATCGCGACGCTCCTCCTCGTGGGCATCCTGGGCGCGTTCGACGACTGGCTGAATGCCCGGACGGGGGAGGGGATCAGCGCTCGCCAGAAGATGCTCTGGCTGGTCGTCGTCGCGGCATTCGCCGCGTACCAGATCCAGACGACCTACGCGATCGACTCCATCGCCGTGCCGTTCATCGGCAGCGTGATGATCGATCCGGCGCTCTACATGGTCTTCGCCGCCTTCGCGATCATCGCCGCGGCCAACGGCGTCAACCTGACCGACGGCCTCGACGGGCTCGCCGGCGGCACGCTCGTCTTTGCGTTCGTGGCCTTCGTGTTCGTGTCGCTGCTCAACGTCCCGACGCAGCCGAACCTCGCCCTGCTGTGCGCGCTGATCGTCGGCTCGCTGCTCGGGTTCCTGTGGTTCAACGTCCATCCGGCCCAGGTCTTCATGGGCGACTCCGGGTCCCTCGCGCTGGGCGCCACGCTCGCGGTGACGGCGTTGATCACGGGCCAGATCCTGATCCTGCCGCTCGTCGGGCTGGTGTTCGTGATCGAGACGCTGTCGGTGATCATCCAGGTGGGCTACTTCAAGGCCACCCACGGCAAGCGGATCTTCCGGATGAGCCCGCTCCACTACCACTACGAGCTGATCGGCTGGGACGAGGAGAAGATCACGCTCCGGTTCTGGATCATCGGGATCATCGCCGGGCTCATCGGCGTGACGCTGTTCCTCGCCTCGATCAACCGGCTCCTGTGAGCGTCATGACGGCCGAATCGACGATCGACCCCGCCGCGCTGGTCCCCGGCGCGCTCGCCGGCGGCCTCTTCCGGGACCAACCGATCGCGGTCCTCGGGTTCGCACGATCCGGGATCGCGCTGGCGCGATTCCTGCATGACGCCGGTGCGCGCGTCACGGTCTATGACGGCCGCCCGGCCGGGGAGCTCCAGCGCGCGATCGAGGCCCTGGACGGCCGCGACGTCCGGCTGCTCCTCGGTCCCGAGGTCGATCCCGCGGCGGCCCTCCACGCCGCGGCGCTCGTCACGAGCTCGCCCTCCATCAACGCCGACTACCCGACGACGGAGCCGCGGCTGCGCGCTGCCCTGCGCGCCCTGCTGGACCGCCGCGCTTCCGGCGACCCAACCGCCCCGGCGATCGTGTCCGAGGTCGACCTGTTCCTGCGGCTCTGCCCGGCGCCGACCATCGGGATCACCGGCACGAAGGGCAAGACGACGACGTCCTCGCTCACGCACGCGCTCCTGGCCACGGACGCAAGCCATCCGGCCGTGCTCGGCGGGAACATCGGCAAGCCGCTGGTCGAGCGCCTGCCGGAGCTGACGGCCGCCGACCGCGTGGTCGTGGAGCTGTCGGAGCTGCAGCTGCCGACGCTGTCGCGCGGGACGACCGTTGCGGCGTACACGAACGTGACCTCGGACCACCTCGACCGCCACGGGACCCTCGAGGCGTACCGCGCGGTGAAACGCCGGCTCGGCGAGCTGGTCGACCCGGCGGGGGCCGTCATCATCAACCTCGACGACCCGGTGGTCGCCGGCTACGCGGACGCCGCGACGACCCGGGTGATCCGCTACCGCCGTGGCGAGGTGCCGGTCGACGGCGTCGGCGTGGCGCATGGCTGGATCGTGGCCGACGCCATCGAGCCGGTCGCGGCAGCGGGCGCGCCCACGGGGGCGCGATTCGGCGGTGGCCGGATCCTCCCGATCGACGAGCTCGCGATCCCGGGTGCGCACAACGTCTCGAACGCCCTGGCGGCCGTGGCGGTGGCACTGGCCTTCGGGATCCCGCCCGAGGCGATCCGGAAGGCGGCCGGGACCTTCACCGGCGTGGAGCACCGCCTCGAGCGGGTCGCGGAGCGCGAGGGTGTGCAGTTCATCAACGACTCCCAGGGGACCCAGCCGGACGCGGTGATCGCGGCCCTCCGAGCGTTCGATCGCCCGATCGTGCTGATCGCGGGTGGCCGCGACAAGGGCGTCGATCTCACCGAGCTCGCCTCGGTCGTCGCGGAACGCGCCGAGGCCGCGGTGCTGATCGGCGAGAGTGGCGCGATGCTGGAACGGCACTTCCGCGAGGCCGGGCTCGAGACGACCGTCCGGTCGTCGACCCTGGAGGCCGCCGTCGCCGCAGCGGACCAGCTGGCGCGAGAGGCCGGCGCCAGCGCAGGCTCGCCGGCCACGGTGCTGCTGAGCCCGGCCGCGACCAGCTTCGACATGTTCGAGGACTACGAGGCCCGCGGCCGGGCCTTCAAGGCCGCGGTCCACCGCCTCGTCGAAGGCGGGCTCGTCGAAGCCGGCCCCGAGCCAGGAGAGGCGCGCTGATGGGCCGCGTCGGGGTCGAGGCCCGCCTCCCCCTGCCGGGTTCCCGCCGCGGTGCGGAGCCCGCCGCGCGCCGAACGCGCGCAGCCGGCGCGACCCGTTCGACGGCGCGGGCGTCGGCGACGGTCCTCCGGCGCGAGCACCACGCGCCCGACTACTCGATCCTGCTCGCCGTCGTGGCCCTGGCCGCGATCGGGATCCTCATGGTCTATTCGTCCTCGGCGATGTCGGCCTACATCGGCCCGCAGAACGACACCTTCGCGATCGTGGGGCCGCAGATCTTCTGGGGCGCCCTCGGCATCGTCGCCATGGTCGTCGTCATGCGGATCGACTACCGCTGGCTGCGCCTCGCATCCGTACCCGGCTACCTGATCGCGATCGCGCTCCTGGTCCTCGTCTTCGTGCCGTCGCTGGGCCGCGTCGTCGGCGGATCGGCGAGGTGGCTGGTCATCGGCCCGCTGCCGGCGGTCCACCCGGCCGAGATCGCGAAGCTCGCGCTGATCGTCTACCTCGCCCACTGGATGGCCAACAAGGGCAAGGCCATCGGGGCCTTCCGGACGGGCACGGTCCCGTTCTTCGTGATCGCGCTGCCGGTGATCGCGCTCGTCTTCAAGGAGCCCGATCTCGGGACGACGATCGTCATCGCGCTGACGGCCTTCACGATGTTCTTCGTCGCCGGGGCGAGCCTGCGCCTGTTCGCGCTGCTCCTCGGCGGTGGCGCAGCCGCCGTGGCGCTGGTGCTCTCGGGTGCGCTGTCGGGGTTGCTCAAGGGCTACCAGCTCGAGCGCATCCAGACATTCGTCAACCCCTGGGCCGACCCGCTCGGCGCCGGCTTCCACACGATCCAGGGACTGCTCGCGCTCGGGCTCGGCGGGATCTTCGGCAGCGGGCTGGGGGAGAGCAAGCTCGCCGGCGGCCTCTATCTCCCGAACGCCTGGAACGACTTCATCTTCGCCATCATCGGCGAGGAGTTCGGGTTCATCGGCGCCGGCATCGTGATCGGGCTGTTCATCCTGCTGGCCTACGCCGGCATCCGCACCGCGCTTCGCGCCCCCGACACGTTCGGGGCGCTGCTCGCCGCGGGGATCACGGCCTGGCTGTGCTTCCAGGCCTTCATCAACATCGGCGTCGTCGTGGCGCTGCTGCCCGTGACCGGCATCACCCTGCCGTTCATCAGCGCCGGCGGATCGTCGCTGCTGGTGAGCTTCGCGGCCGCGGGCATCCTGCTCTCGATCTCGCGCGAGACGCGCGACCCCGAGCCGCGCAGCCGGTCGGGGGGTGACGACGGCCGATCCGACACCGGGAGGACCGATGCGACTGCTGATCGCGGCCGGCGGAACAGGGGGCCACATCTACCCGGCTCTCGCCGTCGCGACCTCGCTCCATCGCCGACCCGGCGGGGCTGAGCTGGCCTGGGTCGGCGGGCGCCGCGGCCTCGAGGACCGCCTCGTGCCGGCCGCCGGCTACCCGCTGCACCTGCTGGCGCTTCGCTCGCTGCGATCCGTCGAGCGCAATGTCCACCTCGTGCTCGATCCCATCCGCCTCGTGCTGTCGTTGCCGCAGGCGCTGTGGCTCCTTCTCCGCCGCCGCCCTGCCGCGGTCTTCACGACCGGCGGCTACGTGGCCATCCCCGTCCTGATCGCCGCACGCGTCCTCGGCATCCCGGCGTTGCTGTGGGAAGGCAATGTCGTCCCTGGCCGGAGCGTCCGGGCGAGCGCCCGGTTCGCCTCGGCGATCGCCGTCTCGTTCGCGGAGACGTGCGAAGCGCTGTCGACCCCGCGGCCGTGCTTCGTCACCGGGACGCCGATCAGGGACGTGCTGTCGATCGATCGCGTTGTCGCCCGGGAGCGGCTGGGCGTCGGCCCGAGCGATCGGCTGGTCGTCGTCTTCGGCGGCTCGCAGGCGACGCGGACGCTGAACGACGCCGTTGCGGCGGCGATGCCGGAGCTGGCCCGCCGCGCCGTCGTGCTCCACGTCACGGGCGATGACGATGGCGCCGGGGAGGCCATCAAGCGGGCGCTGCCGCCGGAGCTCGCGGATCGCTACCGGCCGATCGCGTTCCTCGGCGATGACCTGCTCCAGGCCCTGGCGGCCGCGGACCTCGTGGTCGGCCGGGCCGGCTCCTCGACGCTCGCCGAGGTCACGGCGTTCGGCCTGCCGATGGTGGTCGTGCCGTACCCGCACGCCGGGGCCCACCAGCGCCGGAACGCCGTCGAGCTGGCCGAGGCGGGCGCGGCGCGTCTCGTCGAGAACGAGGCCTTCGATGGGCCGGCCCTCCTCGCGGCGCTCGAGATCCTGGGGGCCCCGCAGGCGCACGTGGCGATGAGCGCGGCCGCTCGCGCGCTGGGCAGGCCCGGGAGCGCCGATGCGGTTGCCGAGCTGCTGCGCTCGCTCGCCGAGCGCCGGCCGCTGCCGGATCCCGCCGAGGTGGCGAGAATCGCCGCTGGACCGATGCGAGCCGCCACGTGACCGGACCCGTTCCCGCCGCCCCTTCCGACGCGACGCCCGGCGGCGCTGCTGCGCTCGACCTCGTCGCGCTGTCCGGCGACATCGCGCGTCGCGTCGGCGTCAAGGCGGAGCGCCACGCCCCGCTCGCGAAGCTCACGACGATGCGGCTCGGCGGGCCGGCGGACCTCCTCGTGACCGCCCACAACGGCTTCGAGCTCCGGGCGCTCATCCGCTTCGCGCGCTCACGGGCGATCCCGCTGACCCTGCTCGGAAGGGGCAGCAACGTCGTCATCTCCGACCGCGGCATCCGCGGCCTCGTCGTCCACGTCCGCGCCGAGGGCAGCCGGATCGAGGGTACGACCTACGTCGCCGAGGCCGGCGTCCCGATGGCCCGCGCGGCCACGGAGACGCAGAAGGCCGGCCTCTCCGGGATGGAGTTCGGGCTGGCCGTGCCGGGCAGCGTCGGTGGCGCCGTCTGGGCGAACGCGGGGGCGCACGGCTCGGACGTCCGCGCCATCATCGAGTCCGCCGACGTCCTGCTGGCGGACGGCTCGGAGGCGCGAATCGCCGCTCCGGAGCTGGGCCTCGGCTACCGCGAGAGCCGCTTCAAGTCCGAGCCTGCCGACGGCAGCGGCGAGATCGTCCTCGGCGCCACGTTCCGGCTGGAGGCCGCCGAATCGGACGTGATCAAGGAGCGGCTCGACGACATCCGCAAGTGGCGCCAGGCCCATCAGCCACTCGGGATCCCCTCGGCCGGCAGCACCTTCCGCAACCCCGCCGAGGGCCCGTCCGCCGGCGCCCTGATCGAGCAGGCCGGGCTCAAGGGCCTGCAGGAAGGCGGCGCGACCGTGTCGGAGAAGCACGCGAACTTCGTGGTCAACGACCGGAAGGGGACCGCGGCCGACGTCCGCCGCCTGGTCGACACGGTCCGCCGGCGCGTCGCCGGCGACGCCGGCGTCGACCTCCAGCCGGAGATCGTCTTCCTCGGCGACTGGGAGGGCTGGCCGTGGCCCGCCTGAGGGAACCCGCCCCCCGCGCCGGCGCGGGCGGCTACCCACCGGTCATCGTGCTCTTCGGCGGCCCGTCGGCCGAGCACGATGTGTCGATCGTCTCGGGGACCGCCATCGCCGCGGCCCTCGTGGACGCCGGCCTCGACGTCACCCAGGTGGTCATCGACCTCCAGGGCGGCTGGTGGTGGCTGCCCAGGGACCACCGCCGCGGCGATCGCTCGCCCGCCGACTACGACGACCCGCAGCGCCTCGGCGGGAACGGCCCGGCGACCGTCGGGCAGACGCTGGACCTCCTGTCCGTCCCGGACCCGGGGGAGGAGCCCGTGGTCTTCATCGCTCTTCACGGCCCCTTCGGCGAGGACGGCACCGTTCAGGCGCTGCTCGAGTCGATCGGAATCGCCTACACGGGGGCTGGCGTGCTGGGTTCGGCGCTGGGCATGGACAAGGTCCTCCAGAAACGGGTCTGGCGCGGGCTCGGGCTGCCGGTGATCGACTGGATGGAGGTCCGGGCCGGTGCCTGGCATGCCAACCCCGCGGCCGTGCTCACCCAGCTGGAGGCATTCGCCCCCGCCACGGACCCGCGGCTGATGGTCAAGCCGGCCCGCCTCGGATCGTCGGTCGGGATGACCCTCGCCCACACGCTCGAGGAGCGCAGCGCCGCCCTCGAGCTCGCCTTCCGGTACGACGACCTCGCGATCGTCGAGCGCTACCTCGCGAAGGCCCGGGACCTCGAGGTCTCCGTGATCGGCTCCGAGCCCATCACGGCCTACGGCCCCGGCGAGATCGTCGCCGGCCACGAGTTCTACGACTACGCCGCGAAGTACACGCCGGGACTGTCCGAGACGTCGACGCACGCCGAGGTGCCGGAGGCGACCCGCGCGCTGATGCAGAAGCTCGCGCGCGACGCCTATCGGGCGCTCGGGATCGAGGGCTTCGCCCGGGTCGACTTCCTGGTCCGCGACGATGAGCTCTATCTCTCCGAGATCAACACGATTCCGGGGTTCACGCCGATCAGCCTCTTCCCGACCATGCCCGCCGAGGCCGGGCTCGACTTCACCGCGGTCTGCCTCCGGATCCTCGATCTCGCCATGGCCCGCCATGCGGCACGCGCGGCGCGGCCGCGGATCACGGCCGCCGACCTGCCACGGTGAGGGGCTTCGGGCGCCGTCGCCGGCCCCAGGGCGCGCGACGCACGAAGGCCGCGCGTCCCGCCCCGAGCCAGCGGCCGCCGGACGCCGCCCTGGGCCGCGAGATGCGGAGCCTGCTCGGGCCGGCGCGCGGCGGACGCGCATCGGCGGCGAGGTCCGTCTCGGCGCCGGGACGACGCATCTCCAGGCCGCGGTGGCGCCTTCCCGTGGGGCGCCTGCGAGGCGGCCGCCTGGTCACGCCGGCGCGCGCGGCGGGCCTGCTCGGGATGCTGGGCGCGGGCTTCCTGTTCACGTTCGTCACGGGTCCGAGCGCCTTTGCCGTGTCACGGGTGGATGCGCCGACGCTCGAGTGGACGAGCGACGCCGCAGTCCGATCGGCGTTGGCGCTGCCGAACGGCACGAACGTCTTCGAGCTCGACACGGCGCCGATCGAGGCGGCGCTCCGAGCCCTGCCGGGCGTCGCCACGGCCGACGTCCGCGTGGCCCTGCCGGACGCGTCCCTGCTGGTCACGATCACGGAGCGCGTCCCGGTCCTCGCCTGGCAGGCTGGCGACACGCGGTTCCTGGCCGACGCCGAGGGCGTGATCTTCGCCACGATTCCGGCGACCTCCAAGCCGCCGGCCGGCGTGGCGGTCGTCGAGGACCGCCGCGCCGGCGCGGCGGGACGCTATGCCGTCGGTGGCCGGCTCGACCCGGTCGATCTCGATGTCGCAACCCGGCTGGGCAGCCTGACCCCGGCCGACGTCGGGAGTGCCGCCTCTCGCCTCCGGGTCAGCGTGACGGATACGGACGGCTTCCTCGTCTCCGTCGACAAGGGCTGGCTGGCAGTGTTCGGCTTCTACAGCCCCGCAACCCGGCCGGCGGACATGATCCCCGGCCAGGTCCGCCTGCTACGAAGCCTTTTGGCGGGGCAGGAGGCGAACGTCCAGCGCGTCGTCCTGGCCTCGGAGGCCGGCGGCACGTTCATTCCGAAGGCCACGCCACGCCCGTCGAAGAAGTGAGCGCTGGCGTGGCGAGATGACACACGATCGCCTCGCGTTCCTTTACCCTTTGCCCGAACGCACCGCAGCGAGGACCAGACCCGTTGCTCCTCCCCCTGGCAGGCCTGCTGGTGGGCGTCCTGCTCGGGCTCGTCCTCAATGTCCAGGTCGGCGTCGAGCTGAGTCGCTACTCGGCCGTTGCGATCCTCGCAGCGCTCGACTCCGTGCTCGGAGCCGTGCGGGCAGAGCTCGATGGCGTCTACAACAATCGGATCTTCATCTCGGGCTTCGTCACCAACGCGATCGTCGCCGTGATCCTGACGTTCATCGGCGACCGGCTGAGCCTGGACCTGTATCTCGTGGCGCTCATCACGTTCGGACTGCGGATCTTCAACAACGTCGCCCTCATCCGGCGGCACTTCATCTAGGACAGCAGAGGTAGGCGTGGCGGTCGAAGGAGTCCTGGTCGCGCTCGATGTCGGAACCAGCAAGGTCTGCGCGCTGATCGGCGAGATCGGCCGCGACGGCCGGCTGACGGTCATCGGGCATGGCACGGTCCCGTCGTCGGGGCTGAAGCGCGGCGCCGTCGTCAACATCGAGCAGACGGTCCGGTCGATCCGGGACGCGGTCGAGCGGGCCGAGCGCCTGTCCGGTTGGAAGATCGACAAGGCCTTCGTGGGCGTCGGTGGCGCCCAGATCACGAGCCTGAACTCGAAGGGCCAGGTGTCCGTCGCGGCGCACACCAAGGAGGTCGCGCGGGACGACATCCGGCGCGCGGTGGAGCAGGCCCGGACCGTGCCGATCGCCTCGGATCGCGAGGTCCTCCACGTCGAGCGGCGCGGATTCACCGTCGACGGCCAGGAGGGCGTCAAGGACCCGCTCGGCATGAGCGCGATCCGGCTCGAGGTCGAGGCCCACATCATCACGGCGCCCCAGACCGCGGTCCAGAACCTCATGAAGTGCGTCGGGCAGGCCGGCGTCAAGATCGACGAGCTCGTGGTGAATGCCCTGGCCTCCTCGGAGGCGGTCGCGAACGAGACGGAGCGAGAGCTCGGGGTCGCGGTCGCGGACATCGGCGCCGGCACGATCGACATCGCGATGTTCAACGAGGGCTCGCCGTTCCGGACCAGCGTGCTGCCCGTCGGCGGCAACTTCGTCACCAACGACATCGCCATCGGCATCAAGACCTCGCTGCCCGCGGCCGAGGAGCTCAAGGTCCGCCATGGGACCTGCGACCTCCGGGGGATCGAGGAGTCCGAGGAGATCGCCGTCTCGATCCTCGGTGAGGAGGCCGGCCGGACGATCGGCCGCCTCGAGCTCTGCCAGATCATCGAGTCGCGGATGCGCGAGACGTTCGAGCTCATCGGCGCGGAGCTGCAGGCCAGCGGCGCCGGCATGCTGCCCGCCGGGCTCATCCTCACCGGTGGCGGGTCGCAGCTCTCCGGCGTCGCCGAGCTGGGCCGCGAGGTCCTGTCGATGCCGGTCCGCGTGGTCGGTCCGACCGGCGTCGGCGGGCTGACGGACTCGATCCTGACACCTGCCTACGCAACCAGCATCGGACTCCTCCAGTGGGGCGCCTCGATGCTCGATGACGGGGAGGCGCCGCGCTACGAGTCGGCGCCGGCGGCCGGCCTGCTCGGTCGCGTCCGGAGCGCCGTCAAGAGCATGCTGCCCTAGGGCATTTCGACCAAGATTTTGGTCGATTCGTCCGGAATCGATGCGCGGCCGCGGGGCGGCCGATGGTAGACTCGGCGGCAACCAACGGGCGGGAGAACGCGGCGAGCGAGCGCGCCGGTGCCCAGTTCATTTGAGCCCCCATATTGCGGTCCCGTGAGGCCGCTCGGAGGAGACGCGATGGCCCTGCGCTCGGACTCGGAGAACTTCGCCCTCGTCAGGGTCGTCGGTGTCGGTGGCGGCGGCAGCAACGCCGTGAATCGCATGATCCGGGCGGAGATGATGGGCGTCGAGTTCATCGCTCTGAACACGGACGCACAGGCGCTCCTCCAGTCCGACGCGCCGCACAAGCTGCGCATCGGCGACAAGCTCACGCGCGGCCTCGGAGCCGGGGGCGACCCGTCGATCGGAGAGCGGGCGGCCGAAGAGGACAGCGAGAAGATCGCCCAGGCGCTCGAAGGCTCGGACATGGTGTTCATCACCTCCGGCCTTGGCGGCGGCACGGGCTCCGGCGCAGCGCCGATCGTCGCCGAGATCGCCAAGGAGCAGGGCGCCCTGACGATCGCCGTCGTGACCAAGCCGTTCACCTTCGAGGGCGCGAAGCGGAAGCTCACCGCCGAGAAGGCCGCGGAGTCGCTGAAGGCCAAGGTCGACACGCTCATCACGATCCCGAATGACCGGCTCCGCGACGTCGTCGCGAAGAACACCTCCATCCTCGATGCCTTCCGGGTCGTCGACGACGTCCTTCGCCAGGGCGTCCAGGGGATCAGCGACATCATCACGGTGCCGGGGCTGATCAACCTCGACTTCGCGGACGTCCGGGCGATCATGAAGGACGCCGGCTCGGCGCTCATGGGCATCGGCCGCGCATCCGGCGAGAACCGCGCCCTGGAGGCCGCTCGCCAGGCAATCGCCAGCCCGCTGCTCGAGGTCGACATCGCCGGGGCCCAGGGCATCCTCTTCAACATCTCGGGCTCGTCGAACATGTCGCTCTTCGAGGTCACGGAAGCCGCGGAGGAGATCCGCGCCGCCGCCGACCCGGAGGCGAACATCATCTTCGGCACCAGCTTCAACGAGCGGCTCGGCGAGGAGGTGGCCATCACGGTCATCGCCACCGGGTTCGACGGGAAGCGACACGGCTCGTCATCGCGGGCCTCGGCGCTTGCCGGGACCGACGCGGCCGCCAAGGCGCCGAGGGACTTCCTCGAGGAGCTGGAGCGGCAGCGCAGCCAGATGAACGACACGGGCGTGCCGGATGCCCCGGCCGCGCGGGTCGAGGCGGGCTCGCTCGTCGGGAGCGGCAACGGCAATGGCGCGAGCACCGGCGGGACCGTCGAGCCCGTGCCGGTCCGCCGGCCGTCGTATGACGCCGACGACCTGGAGATTCCCAGCTTCCTCCGCCGCTCGCGCTAGCTGCGGGGGTCCGGCCCGATTGCCGGGACGGCCTCATCACGTGACGTCGGTGCCGCCGGGCGACGCGATCGTCCGGGCGCGCGAGGCCATCCTCGCCACCATCGCGGACGCCGCCGCTCGGTCCGATCGGCCGCCCGACGCCGTCGAGATCGTCGCGGTTTCGAAGACGGTCGAGGCCGACCGCGTCCGTGCCGCGGTGGCCGCGGGCTTTCGCGCCTTCGGCGAGAACCGGGTGCAGGAGCGCCAGGCGAAAGCGGCCGCGCTCGGCGACCTCCACGCCGAGTGGCATCTCGTCGGGCCGCTGCAGTCGAACAAGGCCCGCAAGGCCATCGAGCTGTTCGACGTCATCGAGTCGGTCGATTCGCTCGAGCTCGCGGAGCGGCTCGACCGCCTCGCGCCGGAAGCTCGACCGGGAGGTCAGCTTCGGGTGCTGCTCCAGGTCAACGTCGATGACGACCCGGCGAAGTCCGGGTTCGTGCCGGCGACGCTGGAGCGCCAGCTCGAGCCCCTCCTCGGCCTGCCGAACGTCCTTGTCGAAGGGCTGATGACCGTCGGCCGCCAGGTCGAAACCCCGGAGCACGCCCGCCCGACGTTCGTCGCGCTCCGCGATCTCCGGGAGCGGCTTCGGGGGCGGGACTCGCGCCTCGGCCCGGCGCTGTCCATGGGCATGACGGAGGACTACCGCGTCGCCGTCGAGGAGGGCGCGACGATCGTCAGGGTCGGGCGGGCGATCTTCGGGGAGCGACCGGCCGGCCGCTAGACTCGCCGGCAATGGCGGCGCTCTTCCTCGTGAACTTCGTCCGGTTCGTGCTGATCGGGCTCGAGGTCCTCATCTTCGCGCGCGTCCTGCTGTCCTGGGTCGATCCCGCGGGCCGTGGCGGGATCGCGCGGTTCGTGGTCCAGACGACCGAGCCGCTGCTGGCGCCGGTGCGCCGGCTGCTGCCGCGCACTGGCATGTTCGACCTCTCGCCACTCGTCGTCCTGCTCGTCCTGGGCGCGATCCTCCGGGCCGTCGGCTGAGGCGGCCCAAACCTCTCGCGGGCGCCTCGTCCGCCAGGCTTCGGGTCCGGCTGACCCCCGGCGCCGGCGTCGATCGAGTCGATGGCGTCCGGGACGGGTTGCTCCTCGCCCGGGTCGCGGCCCGGCCGGTCGATGGGGCCGCCAACGAGGCGCTCCGACGACTGCTGGCGGACGCCCTCGACATCGCGCCCAGCCGGGTGAAGCTGGCATCCGGTGCGACTGCGCGCACGAAGCGCTTGGAGCTCGACGGGGTCACCGCGGACGCAATCAGGTCCCGCTGGCCGGGGGTCGAGGTATGATCCCTGCCTGGTCCCGGCTCTCGGCCGGCGGCCCCGTGGGCGATTGGCTCAGTGGTTAGAGCACGCGGTTCACATCCGCGGGGTCACTGGTTCGAATCCAGTATCGCCCACCAACGTGACCTCAACGAGAGCGGGGCTTCGGCCCCGCTCTCGCGCACTGGCCGTGCCGAATGGATGCCCGCGTCGGCAGGGAATCGGGAGCTCTTCGAGCCTAACCGAGTTCGTTCATCGCTCCGGCAAGGCGCGCGATCTCCTCATCGTTGATGAAGAAATGCGGCGCGATCCGCACGTAGCCGCCGCGCGACGAGGTGACGAAGCCCCGACCCAGAAGCCCTTGGACGACGTCCTCCGGCGTACCCCGTCGGGGCACGACGCTGAGAATTCCCGACCGGTTCACCTCGGCACGCTGCGGCACGATGAACAGTGCCGGGTCGAGCGCGCCGATCAGCAAGTCCTGGAGGCGCAGGATCTCGGCTCGAATTGCCTCCACGCCGTAGCGCAGGTGGATGCCGGCGATCGACGCCTCGAGAGCGGCGACGAGGGCAGGGGAGGATGTTGCGTACTCGAAGCGCTTGGCGCTCCTGTGCGGTGCCCACGAGTGGTCGAGGTAGTCGAGGCCCTGCCGCATCGTCTCCGCGCCGACGGCGACGTGCTCGAGCTTCTCCCGGAATTCCGGACTCGTGTACATCAGGCCGCTGCCGATGGGGCCGAGCAGCCATTTCCATCCGGCTGCGGCGACGGCGGCGATGCCCTGTTCCTGTGGACGCAAGGGCACCGCGCCGAGACTCTGCGCCCCGTCCAGGACGAGATCGATTCCGTGGGCCCGGCAGATCTCGGCAAGCGACTCGACGGACACCGCGAACCCGCTGGCGAACTGGGCCGAGCTGAGGGCGACGATCCGCGTCCGGCCGGTGATCCGCTGCTCCAGGTCGTCCAGCGAGAAAGCGTACGGGCGGCCGTCGGCACCGGAGCCGCCGGAGTTGCCGGAGTCGCCGGAGTCGTCGGGGTCGCCGGAATACGGGACGTTCGGAAGCTCCACGAGCCTGACGCCACGCCGCGCCAGGTTTCGCCACGGATAGTGATTGGCCGGGTATTCGTGGACGTAGCTGATCACCTCATCGCCGGGCCGGAATGGATAGCCCCCGGCGATGAGCGAAAGCCCTTCGGTCGTGTTGCGCTGGAAGGAGACATCGGCGGCATCGGTGCCGAGCAGCGTGGCCACGGTGCGGTGGAACCGGTCGAGTGTCTCATCGTACGAGCCGAACACCAGCCCGCCGGATTCGGCCTGATCGTGAGCCGCGGCGACCATGCGCTCCAGTGCGACCGCCGGTAGCAGCGAAGCGCTGCACGCCAACAGAAAGACGTGGCGATCCCGTCCCGGGAATGCCGCGGCACTCTTGTCGAACGTGACCATCAGTCGATGAGGCTCTTCACGAGCACCGGACCGTCGGCGTCGAACACCTCGGCGTACGACACGCCGGCGAGAGCGCCGTAGTACGCGGCGCGCCCCTCGAGCATCGTCACGAAGCGACCGTCATTCAGGGCGGTCGGCTCATCGTCGGCTCCGAGTGACACCTGGCTCTTGTACACCCGGAGCAGCTCGCGGCGTACCTCCCAGACTGCGCCGACGTCGACGACCACCTTCGGTTCGAACGGCGAGTGCAGCATGTACCGGTAGACCCGCGCCGGCCTGTGTGGGGAACCACTGCCGTAGCGGCGCAGGCCGGCGAGAAAGCACGCCTGACGGACCAGCTGGGCCGCCGCCTCGTGGTCGGGATGGCGGTCGTTCCCGAACGGTGCGAGCACGACGCGCGGACGCAGCTCCCTGAGCGCGGCGACCACGGCCATGCGCTGCGGCGCGGTGTTGGCGAGCGCACCGTCCGGCAGCGACAGTCCTCGCCGGCTCGCCAGCCCCAGCAGCGCACTCGCCTCGTCGCGCTCCCGAGCGCGCTGCTCCGAGGTCCCGTTCGTCGACAGCTCGCCATCGGTCAGGTCGACGATCGCCGTCGTGAGCCCGGCCGCTGCTGCTGCAAGCATCGTGCCGCCGCAGAAGAGCTCCACATCATCCGGATGTGGGGCGAAGGCGACGATGTCGATATCGTGGACCTCAGGACGCGGCACGGTCGAACCCCGTCGTCGCAAGGGCACGGCCGTAGACGGCGAGGTACGCCTCCACGGCCGCCGTGACAGAGAATGTACGGGCGTGCGCAGTCGCGGCACGCCGTAGACCGAGGCGCAGCTGATGGTCGCTCAAGAGCGTTTCGACCAGGCGTGCGGCGGCGACGAAGTCGCCGCGTTCGTAGAGCATCCCGGTGCGCCCGTGTCCGGTGAGCTCGGCGAACCCGCCCACGTCCGGACCGACCACCGCGAGTCCGGCTGCCATCGCCTCCAGGGCGGAGAGGCAGAAGCTCTCTTCGAGCGAGCTCATCACGAGGACATCGCATTGCGCAAGGAGCCGCCCGACGTCGGTGCGGTACCCGAGGACGCGGACGTCTCGGCGCAGGCCAGAACGATCCAGTGCCGCGACGACGGACGGCAATTCCGGGCCGTCGCCGATCAGCCACAGCTCGGCGTCGCGGCGTTCCCGGGCGGCTGCGAACATCTCGACGAGACCGTGCGGAGCCTTGACGGGACGAAAGTTCGAGACGTGCACGAGCCGGGGCCGGGGCCGGCCCGACACGGGATCGGTGAAGTCGACGCTGAGCGGAAAGTCCCCTGGATCGACGAAGTTGGCGATGACGGTGGGTCGGAGCGCCAGACCGAAACGCTGGCGGGCAAGGTCGGCGTAGGCGTTGGAAACCGTCGTCAGCGTGTCCGTGCTTCGCAGCGCCGCGATCGCGGATTCGTCGGGGGGATGGGTGACGTCGGTGCCATGCAGCGTCCCCACGATCAACGGGGCGGCGGACTTCATCCGACGTTTGAGCCGATCGACGACGCGGGCGAACGGCCACGCGTAGTGGTAGTGGATCACGTCGATGCCGTGGTCGCGGACCAGCTCTTCCAGGCGGCGCTCGAGCTGCGCCAGCCGCCAGGGGTCCCATGACGTGTCGAGCGTCGCGCTCCACGGCCCCGGGGACACCATTGACACCGAGTGGCCACGCCGCTCCAGCGCAGCAGCCAGATCGCGAGCCACGTGAGAGCTCCCACCCGGACCCGCGTGGCTGAGCATGGCGACACGCACGGCCGGAAGTTACCTCATCCACCACCGCGAACAGGGGCGGGTCTGCGCTCTTGACGCATCGTGACGAGTAACCGATTGTCATCGGCTATGCCGACGCTCGCGGCGGGGAGAGTGCCGACCGCCAAGGCCAGCAACAGCCTCGCTGCCGCGGCGGGGCTGTGGGACGCCCTCGACACCGTTCGGTGCGGTCACCCGGAGATCGTGAGCGGGTTCCTGGCCGGGCTGGCGCCGTACGGCAGCGTGGTGGATCTCGGGTGCTGGAACGGCTCCATTGCCGAGCTCGCAGCAGGGTGCGTGAAGGAAGGGGAGTGGCGCTCCTACGTCGGCGTGGACGTCGTCGAAGAGGCCGTTGACCGTTTCAACGCACGGCACCTCGATCGCCCGCGGACGAACGCCGTCCTGGGTGACATCCGGGCGTTGCCGCTGTCGGACGGATGCGCCGACGTGGTGCTGTGCCTGTTCGTCCTCCAGGACATGGAGGGCTATCGGGCCGACGGGTTGCAGGCGCTGCGTGAAATCGCGCGGATCGCGCGGCCCGGGGCCAGCCTCCTCCTGGGCCTCACCGTTCACACCCTGCGCGAGGAGAACACGCACTACGTCGTCAAGAAGCTGCGCCCTGCCGGCATCCCGGAGAAGCCCACGCACCACTGGCACGGCCCGGAGTTCCTGGCTGCAGTACGAGCGAGCGGATTCGAGATAACCCACATCGATGGCTTCGGCCCCAACGACCGGGGCTTCGTGGAGCTCTATGTCCAGGCGATCGCCGGATCACGGCGCGGCCAGGCCGAACACCCTGTCAGGACCGCCCTCGTGCCTTCGGCGCCGCCGATCTTCATCGACTACGTCGAGAGGTTCGAGCACCTCGGGTCCCTCTTCCGGCACGACTTCCGCGACCCGTCCTCGTTCGAGCAGGCTGGCGCCGCCGCGGCGGCACGGGACCTGCCCCGGGGCGCGCTGGCCGACGTGCTGCACGACCAGCACGCGGCGTTCGGTGGCAGCGACAGCGCGTCGCGCAACATCGAGCGATTGCGGGATCCAGAGGCGGTCGCGGTGCTCACCGGGCAGCAACCGGCGCTTTTCGGAGGGCCCCTGTACAACCTGTACAAGGCGGCGACCGCAGTTCGACTGGCGCGACGCCTCGAGGCGACGACCGGCCGCCCGCACGTTCCGGTCTTCTGGATCGCCAACGACGACCACTCGCTCGACGCTGTCGACCATGTTCACGCAGTGGCCGCCGACGGCGCCGTCGCGCCGATCACCTGGGAGCACGGTCGGACCCGCAGCACCGAACCGCTGAGCCAGGTCCGGCTCGACCGCGGCGTCGAGTCGGCCCTCGACCTGCTGTCCCAGGTGTGCACGTCGCCGGGCGTGGCCCTTGCGGCCAGGACGTTTCGGGCCGGCGAGCGCCTCTCCGACTGCTTCGGGCGTTTCCTGGCGGCAGCGTTCGACGACGACGGCCTCGTCGTGGTCGATCCGAGCGACGGCCGGCTGCGCGAGCTCGGGATGCCTCGATTGGCCGCCGAGCTGGAATTCCCGGCGCCGAGCGCAACGGCAGCGCGAACCGCCACCGAGTGGCTTCAGGCACACGCCTATCCACCGCAGGTGGCGCTCCGGGACGACCGCCTCGGACTGTTCCACGGCCAGACCGCCCGGTTCCGCCTGCGCGGCTCGGAACCGGGCTGCCAGATGGCGTTCGGGACCGCGCCAGTCGAGTGGAGCGCGGCACGGGCGATCTTCGGTGCCGCGCCGCGCGAATTCAGCCCGAACGTGCTGCTGCGCCCGATCTACCAGGACGCGCTCTTCCCGACCGCTGCCTACGTGGGCGGGCCGAGCGAGATCTCCTACTTCGCCCAGCTCGCGCCGGTCTACGCGCGCTTCGGACTGCCGATGCCGGTGATCTACCCGCGAAAGAGCGTCACCTTGCTGAACGCACGTGCCGATCGCCAGCTGGATGCGCTGGGCCTGTCCGTCGAGGACGTGTTCCGCGACACCGCTGCGCTCGGACCGCAGGCGTTCGCGAACACCGACCGGAGCTGGTTGTACGCCTTTCTGGCCCCCGACGGTGCACCCCAGGAACGCGTCATCGGCGCCGTGTGCATGCCGGCCGAGCGCGCGCTCTCGAATCTGTCGCTGGACGTGTTCGACCACCAGGTGATTCGGACCCACGACCATGCGTGACGCTCTCGACTCGAGCGTCACGAGCCTCATCCGCCTCGTCCACGGCCTCGGCAGGACTGCCGACGTCCTGTACGTGGGAGCGCATCCTGACGATGAGGACAGCGCCCTGATCGCGATGCTCGCACAGGGGGACTCCGCGCGCGTCGTCTGCTGGTCGGCCACGCGCGGCGAGGGCGGTCAGAACCGCGTCACGTCGTACGCCGGTTCCGAGCTTGGGGTGTATCGCACCTGGGAATCCATGGAAGCGCGCGCCATCGACGGCGGCGAGTCGTGGTTCGGTCCGTTCTACGACTACGACTACAGCAAGAGCGGTGCGGAGGCCCTCGAGAGGTGGGGCAAGGACCGCCTCGTCGCGGAGATCGTGCGGGCGATCCGTGCCGCGCAACCGCAGATCGTCATCAGCGCCTGGCGCGGCGATCAGACCGACGGACATGGTCATCACACCGCGGTCGGGATCGCCGTGCACGAGGCATTCGTCGCCGCCGGTGACCCTGCTCGGTTCGCCGAATTCGAACGGGTCGGCCTTGCAGCCTGGCAAGCCCGCAAGCTCTATGTCGGCATGCGTAGCGACTGGGCACCCGGCCAGAAGGTCAAGCTGGGCGTCCGCCGCCCCGAGCTCGAGGTGCCCGGATGCCTGCGGCTGAACGCGGGGACAGCTGACCCGATTGCGCACGTGACGTACGCGGAGATCGGGGCGCTCGCCCTCAACCAGCACCTGACCCAGGGAACGACCAGCGTTCCGGTCCCCGGCGACCATTTCGTCTACCTGCGCCTGGATGACGTCGCCCCTGGATCGGGACCGGACCTGTCCGAACCGGTCTTCGCGGGTGTCGACTGCCGCCTCACCGGCCTGGCCGACCATCCCGGCGGCGGTTCGGACGTCCTGCGACGCGAGCTCGAGGTCGCGCAACGTCACGCGGATCGGGCGACCGAATGCTTCCGCCTGGACGAGACGGAGCGTGCAGGCCCTGCGCTCCTGGACCTCGTGGCGTGCCTGGCCGATCTCGAGAAACGCCTGATCGAGTACGCGCCGGACGAGTCCGCGCGCGCGAGCCTGGCTCGATACCTCGGGCGCAAGCGCCGGGACGCCGAGGTCGCGGCAGCCCGTTGCCTCGGCCTCCGGCTCGTGGCATCCGTCGATCGTGCGGCGGTGACACCCGGCGGGTCGATGCGGTTGTCGACCCGGCTGCTGGCGTCAGCGTCAGCTCCACCGGAAGGGGTCGAGTTCGAGCCCGTCGTGGTGTTCGCCGACGCCGGCGTCCAGCGTGTCGACGC
>JAICVI010000001.1 GCA_025935415.1 Chloroflexota bacterium | reverse complement strand
GCCGGCCCCCCCCCCCCGCCACCGGAGCACCAATTCGCCGCCAGGCGTCGAGGGGCAATGAACGACAACGCTTCCAATCCATCGGCACGCCCCTGGGATGGCCTCTACGGTGCCGACGAGCTTGCGGCCTGGAAGGCCGGCGGCTACGGCGCCAGGGCCGGCCTCGGATCCCGACCGGCGGTGCTGATCATCGACCCGGTTCGGGCGTTCACCGGCTATCCGGGCGAAGACCACCTCGAATCGGTCGCCCGGTTTCGGCAGTCCTGCGGCCCCTACGCCTGGGCCGCGATCCCACACATCCAGCGCCTGCTCGCCGCGGGGCGAGAGCGTGGGTTTCCCGTGATCTACACGCGGGCATCGCTGCTGCCGCCGGAGCTCCGCGGCACGCGACGCAGGAAGAACAGCCGCGTCGGCCGCGAGGCACATGCGGAGGAGGGTCACGAGTACCCGCCCGAGATCGCTCCGCGGCCGGGTGAGATCATCATCGAGAAGACGAAGCCGAGCGTGTTCTTCGGGACGCCGCTGCTCAGCCACCTCCAGATGTACGGCGTCGACCATCTCCTCGTCGCCGGTACGACGACGAGCGGCTGCGTCCGCGCCTCCGTGTACGACGCCTTCAGCTACAACTTCAGCATCACGATCCCCTACGAGTGCGTCTTCGATCGGTTCCAGACCAGCCACCGCGCGAACCTGTTCGACATGAACAGCAAGTTCGCCGACGTCATCGGGCTGGACGAGCTGCTGGAGCAGCTCGACAAGGCATTCCCCGTGGCCGGTCGGAACGGGTCCGAGCCCAGCGCGGAGCCCACCGCGACCGGCGCGGCAGGGTAGCCGGCGGTTGGCCTATCTCGGCGTCGACACCGATCCGGGCACGAGCCGGTTCGAGCGGATCAAGGTCGGGTCCTATGCGGACGGCGCAGCCGTCGAGCTCCCCGTCGCGATCTTCCGAGGCCGGACGTCCGGCCCGACGCTCTACCTCCAGGCGGGCCTCCACGGCGACGAGACGACCGGCATCGAGATCTGCCGTCGTGCGCTCCAGGCGCTCGACCCCAGCACCCTCAGCGGGACCGTCGTGTGTGTCCCCCTCGCCAACCCGCCGGCGCATCGCTCCCGGAGCCGCGGCTGGGCGAACGAGGAACGCGGACCCATCGATGCAAACCGCGTCTTTCCGGGTTCGCCGGGCGGACTGCTGACCGAGCGCATCGCGGCCATCCTCTTCGGCGAGTTCGTCTCGCACGCCGACCTGACCCTCGACCTGCACTCCGCGCTCGAGGGCTGCACCATCGCTCCGTTCGTGTACATCGACCCCGATGACAACCAGTCCGGCACGCTCGCGCTTCGGGAAGGTGCCGGCCGCGCCTTCGGCACCCCATTCCTCTACTACAAGGGCCGCGGCCAGAAGCTCGGGACCAGCGACATGACTCGGAGCCTTCGCGGTCAGGCAGATCCGGCCGGCAAGGCCTCGCTCTCGGCGGAGATGGGGGAGTCCACGCGGGTAACGCAGGAGTTCCTGCCCATCGGCGTGCGCGGGGTCCGCAACGTCCTGCGCTATCTCGGGATCGCACCCGGTGCGGTCGAGGCCGTACCGGAGCAGCGGGTGTTCCGGACCATCAGCCTCGTGCACGCGGCCGAGGGGGGCGCGCTCGCGTGGCACGCCGACCTGGCCGAGAACGTTCGGGCCGGAGAGGTCATCGCTGAGGTTTTCGATCCCTTCGGTCAGCCCCTCGAGCGGCTGACAGCGCCCGTCGACGGGTTCGTCCTCCGCAAGATGCTGTTTGCGACGGTTGCGACCGGCGCGGAGGTGGCCTGGATTGCCAGCTGAGATGCGCGCCGAGCTGCCCACGCTGGGAGTCCGGCTACCGAACTCCGGGCCATTTGCGACCCCGGCGAACCTGCTCGCGACGGCAGAGCTCGCGGAGCAGCTGGGCTACGACCGCGTCTGGGTCCACGATCACGTGTCCTGGCCGCGGGACAAGCTCACCCATTTCGCGACGGGCTCGATCGAGGCATGCGCCGACCAGGATCCGAACTTCTTCGAGAGTGTCAGCGCCGCCGGCCTGCTCGCGGGCAGGGTCCAGCGGATCGGAATCGGCATCGCCGGGCTCGTCCTGCCCCTTCGGGACCCGAGGGTCCTCGCCAAGCAGCTCGCGACGATCGATCAGCTCGGCGGCGGGCGCCTCGTGGTGGCCCTCGCCATCGGTGCCGTGCGCGGCGACTTCGAGGTGATGGGCGTCCCGTTCGAGCGCCGCGGCAAGATCTCCAACGACTACCTCGCCGCCATGGCCGCGATCCTGCGCGATCCCCAGCCGGTGTCGTTCGAGGGCGAGGTCCTCTCGTTCGCGAACGGCACATTCCTGCCGCAGCCGACCGCGCTCAGGCTCTGGGCGACGGGCTCGAGCGAGCCGGGCCTGCGCCGGGCGGCCCGCCATGCCGATGGCTGGATGACCGTCTATCAGAACGTCGAGACCTACGGCAGGTTCGCCGGCGAGCTCGACGGATACGCGGAAGAGCTCGGGCGGGATCCCGCGAGCATCGACAAGGGCTACGAGACGTACGTGACCGCGGCGCCAAGCAACGACGCGGCGCTCGCCATCGCGCGCAAGTCGCTCGAGCACAAGTTCGAGTCGCTCGAAGCCGGGCTCGACGTCTGCATCGTCGGCGATCCCGAGACGTTCCTCTCGCGCCTCGCCGCATACCGCGCCGCCGGCGCAAGGCACGTGGAGCTCAAGTTCATCGCCCACGACGTCTCGTCGCTTCACGAGCAGATGGCCATGGTCGCGGAGGCTGCCGGGCTGATCCGTGCCGGAGCAGCCACCCGGGCTTAGATCGGCGCGCACAGAAAAAACGCCGCCGGGGGGTCCAACCCGGCGGCGTTGGCGTTCGCGCAGGAACGCGACGGCGAAGGTGCAGCCTTCGCCAGGGTGATCAGCCGATGAGCGCGGCCTCCTGGGCCTCGCCGATGTGCGAGGCGGCATCGTCGGCGGGCGCGCTGGTGGTGGCGCCGTCAACGTCGAGCAGGTAGCCGATGCCCTGGAAGGTCCGGATGCGGCCGGGCTCGCCCGGCGCGGCGCCGAGCTTGCGGCGGACGCGCGACACCCAGACGCGCAGGTACTGGAGGTCGTCGCGGTACTCCGGGCCCCAGACCTTGGTCAGGAGCTCGGTGTGGAGGACGACCTTGCCGGCGTTCGCGGCCAGGTGCTGGAGGAGCAGCCACTCGGTGCGCGAGAGCTGGACCAGCTCGCCGCCTCGGGTGACCATGCGCCGCTCGAGGTCGATCTCGACATCGTCGAACTTGATCACGCCCGCGCCCGGCTCGGCCCCGCCCGATCGTCGGATGACGGCACGCACGCGCGCCGCCAGCTCGTCCGGGTGGAACGGCTTGGCGATGTAGTCGTCGGCGCCGAGGTCGAGGCCCTTGGCCTTGTCGGCGGTCGAGCCCTTCGCGGTCAGCAGGATCACCGGCACGGGCCGGCGCTCGCGCAGCTGGCGCATGACCTCGATGCCATCGAGGTCGGGCATCACGATGTCGAGCAGGACGATGTCCGGCCGCACCTCTTCGGCCTTCTGCAGGGCCTGCTCCCCGCCGTTGGCGGTCACGACGCGGAAGCCCTCTTCCGACAGCGCGATCGCCACGAGCTTCGTGATCCGGGGCTCGTCATCCGCGACGAGCACGAGTGGCTGAGTCGACATCAATGTCCTCCCTGACGGGATGTCCTGGGGTTCTGTATCGAAGTGGCAAGGGATTCGATCGTCACCGGCGCCCCTGACTTCTGCGATTGTCACGATTGCCCCGTGCCGGGCGTTCCGGGCCGACATTGCAGAACCGTTACGGCGGCATTACAACGCGTGGCTCGATATGCCGGTGCGAGGAAGGTGCCCGAAGCGCCAGTGAGCCCGCGACGCGGTTCGGCGTAGGGTGGTCGTGGCGAAGCGGCGTCCGCGCCCGGAGCCGGCTTCCAGGAGGGCTGTTCCTTGATCGATCTCATGCGCGCCGCCAGCGCGTCGTGCCCGTCCGGGCGCAGACCACCGCTCTTCGCACGACGGGTCGCAGCTCGCGCGCGCGCCGCCGCCGGCCACGGCACGCGATGAGCGCCGCGCCGCGCCAGCTGCGCATCGCCCAGGTCGCACCCCCGATCGAGCGCGTCCCGCCGATCGCGTACGGGGGGACGGAGCGGGTCGTCCATGAGCTCACGTCGGAGCTCGTTCGTCGCGGTCACGACGTCACGGTCTTCGCGAGCGGCGACTCCGACGTCCCCTGCCGGCTCATCCCGACCGTCGAGAAGGCGCTCCGGCCCGCCGGCATCGAGGCTGACTCCGGGGGCTGGTTCGCGACGACCGTGAACATGGTCGCGGAGCGGGCCGCCGACTTCGACGTCATCCACTCGCACCTGGAGTGGTGGTCCGTCCCGCTCGCGAAGATGTCCACGGTTCCGGTCGTCGCCACGTTCCACGGCCGCCTCGACCTGCCGTTCGCCGACAAGCTCTTCGCGGACGCCCCGGAGGGCATGGTCGCCATCAGCCGGCACCAGGCGAGCACGCACCCGGAGGTGCCCTGGACGATCATCCACAACGGCCTGACGCTCGACCGCGCCCCGTTCGCCGACAAGCCGGGTGACGCCTTCTGCTTCGTCGGGAGGGTTGATCCGGAGAAGGGCATCATCGAGGCGATCGAGATCGCGCAGCGCGCGGGGCGCCCCCTCCGGATCGCCGCCAAGGTCGGGAACATCGCCAAGCAACGCGCGTATTACGAGGACGTCTTCAAGCCGGCGCTGCAGAAGGCCGGCCGATCGATCGAGTACCTCGGAGAGCTCGAGCCGGGCGAGCGCGACCAGCTCTTCGCAGAGAGCTACGGGACGCTCATGCCGGGCGCGTGGCCGGAGCCATTCGGGCTGGTGAGCATCGAGTCGCTCGCGACCGGCACGCCGGTGCTCGCGCGCCGGGTCGGGGCGCTCCCCGAGATCATCCGGGAGGGCGTCGATGGCTTCTTCGGCGATGACGTCGCGGCCATGGCCTTCTACGCCGACCGCCTCGGGCGCCTGGACCGCCAGGCGATCCGCGAGCGCGTCGTCGAGCGCTTCTCGGCGGCCCGGATGACCGATCGCTACGAGGAGCTGTACGCCCGGATGGTGGGTACCGGGCCGGCCGCGAAGGAGGCGCTGCGCGCCCACCTCACGGACGAGCGCGTCGCGGCTGGGTGATCGCCGCGTGAGCGGGTCGCCGGGCACGTCGATCACGATCCCGGCAGGGTCGCCCGGCCCGACGAGCCCCGCGCCCGTGGCGGAAGCGCGCCGAGACGCGCGGGCGACCGGGCTGCGCTACGTCCGCGCGGACGATCCCGGCATCGAGCGCCGGAAGGCCGGCAAGGGTTTCGCCTACCGGCACCCTGGCGGACGGCCTGTCCGCGATCCCGCGACCCTGTCCCGGATCCGCACGCTCGCGATCCCGCCGGCCTGGACCGACGTCTGGATCTGCAGCGACCCCGACGGCCACCTCCAGGCCACCGGACGCGACGCGCGCGGCCGTCGCCAGTACCGCTACCACCCGCGTTTTCGTGCCCGCCGCGACCGCGGCAAGTTCGCGCGCCTCGTTCGCTTCGGCGAGCTGCTCCCGAGGATCCGTCGTCGGGTTCGCGCCGACCTCGCGCGGCCCGGCCTCTCCCGCGACAAGGTCCTTGCCGCCGTTGTTGCCCTGCTCGAGACGACGCGCTTCCGGGTCGGCAACGAGGAGTACGCCCGCCTCAACCGATCGTTCGGGATCTCGACGCTGCGCGACCGACACGCGAAGGTGCGCGGGTCGACCATCCGGTTCCGCTTCCGAGGCAAGGGTGGTCGCGTCGAGGAGCGGGCCCTGGTCGACCGGCAGCTCGCCGCGGTGGTGCGGCGCTGCCAGGACCTTCCCGGTCAGGAGCTTTTCCAGTACCCGGGCGAGGACGGCGAGCCGCGGCCGATCTCGTCGGAGGACGTGAATGCCTACATCCGCGAGGCGGCAGGCTCGGAGGAGCTGAGCGCGAAGGACTTCCGGACGTGGACGGCGACCGTGCTGGCCCACCGGGCCCTCCGCGAAGCCCTGAACGGCGGCGACCTCGAGGGCGTGGCGGCGCGCGGGCTCCCGACGCGGATCGTCACCGAGGCGCTCGAGCGCACGGCCGAGGCCATCGGCGACACCGTGACCGTCACCAGGAACAGCTACGTCCACCCGGCGGTGCTGGAGCCGCCCGCGGATCGCGCGCTTGCACGGCCTGCCCGCCGCACGACCGCGGTCGTCGCCACGCGACGCGACGAGCTGGCAGTCCTCTCGCTGCTCCGCTCGGCCTCACGGCGCTCGGCGCCTGCAAGGTCGTCGATAGCCGCGGGAGGGTCGACGCGGCGGCAGCCGAGGCGTCACAGGGCCTAGGTTGGCGCCGCCGGCGCGATCGCGTGATCGGCCGCGACCGGCGATGCACGAAGGGAGCCCGCCATGTGCCTGAACTGCGGCTGCGGCAAGCCGAACGAGGACCACGGCAACTCGGCGAACATCACCGCGGACGACCTCCGCCGGGCGAGCGAGGCGAACGACCAATCGCTGCGCGAGTCCGCCCAGCACATCGTCGAGGCGGTCGAGCAGCTCGAGGCATCCCGACGGGATGACCAGGGCCTCGCGCAGCCAGCCGGCCCGGCTGGTGCCGGAGACGCCGCGCGGGGCACCCCGGCGACCGAGTCGTGAGGGACCCGTGGCCCTGATCGCGTCGCTCTTCGCACTGGTCGGCCGGTTCGTCGGGCGCGTCCTGACGACCACGCTCGGTTGGGCGTCGGTCATGCTGTTCGGGCGCATCCCGCAGGACCGCCAGATCTGGCTCGCCGTGCTGACCTTCGGCTCGCTGGCCTGGGTCGCGCTCGCGGTCGGCGTGCTCGTGCCGGATGCCGGCTCGTTCCTCCTCGCTGCCCTCCCGATCCCGGACTGGGTGCCCCAGGAGCTGGTGCGATTGGCGATGCTCGCCGGCGCAATCGCGCTGCCCGCGTTGATCGGTGGCGTGACCCTGCTGCTGCAGGATCCCGAGGATCGCCCGCGCGGCACCGCGCTCCTGCGCCAGATCGCCATGGGCTATGCCCTCGTCCCGACACTCGCGGTCACCCTGGTGGTGCTCGCTCTCGTGGGCACGCTTGGCAAGCTCGATTCGCTGCTCCATCGTCGCCAGGACGCGCACGTCCCGCTCGTCGTGCGACCCGGCCGCTACGACTCGCTCGTGGACACGCTGGAGGACACGCTCCGTGGTGGCGGTCTCGTGACTGCTCGGAGCGCCGGTCCGAGTGTCCTCACCACACCGGCGAAGGCCCTTGCGAAGGTCGGTGGCGGGGGCATCGGGCGGCTCGTCCCGGATCGCCTCGTCGTGCTCGTCGGCCCGGACGTCAAGGTGTCGGTCTACCCGGCCGACCTCGCGATCACGGGCTCGAAGGACGCCGTGCCGAAAGCCCGCGCCCTGATCGCCCGGGACGTGCCTTCTCGGGATGCCTGGTTCACGACCACCAAGGAGGCCCAGCAGCTGGAGGACAAGCTCGCGGCGCTCGAGACGGCCGACGCCGCAGCGCGGGCCGCGAGCCTGCCGGCGCTCGATTCCCGGCTGCTCGACCTCGAGGTCGACCAGGAGACGTTCGAGGTGCTGTATCGGCGGCGCCTCCAGCTGGCCGTGCCGCCCGAGGCAGACGTGCGGTCGGGCGCGGAGCCGGAGCGGCCGCGTCCGGACCCGCCGCCGGGCCGCGGCCTGAGCCTCGGCTCGGTCGTGGGAATCGCGCTCGCCGCCTTGAGCGCCCTCGACATCATCCTGACCGCGGTACTGCGGCGCGACCGTCGGCCGCGCCGCGACCCCTGAGCAGGCGCCCGCCGGGGCTCAGCCCCGCGCCAGCCGCCCGCGCAGTGCCTCCAGCAGCGCCTCGGCGTGCTCGACCTCGTCGCGACCGAGACGCTCGAAGAGCTCGCGCACTCCCTCGTCCTCGGCGTACATCTCGTAGGCCTCGATCGCTTCGAGCTTGGATGTCAATGCCTGCAGCAAATCGTAGGTCGCGTCGTCGACGGGGCTCTGGATGGGTCGGGTTTCCTGGGCAGGCTGCATCGTCAGGCTCCTCGGAAGGTCGTCATTCGGTCGGCGACCAACCATGAGGGCCCGTCGGTCGCGGGAAGATGGGCGGCCGTCCGGCGCGCGTTGCAGTCGCCTCGCGGCCGGCTGCTGTTGACCACCGGGGACGCCGCCGCGAGGGTCGCGCGCAGGCACCACCGCGCTGCTGCGACATCTAACTGCAAGCCGCTGCAAGTCGCGGCACGCGTCCCGGTGACCTCCCGTCCGCAGACTGACAACCGATGCCCGATCTCATCGCCCAGACCCTCTCGGACCCGGCCGTCGGCGCCTTCGGGACCGCCGTTGCGATGGCCGCGGTCGCGCTCTGGCTCGCCGGCGCATGGTGGGCCTATGCCGATGCCGCGCGGCGCGCGGAGTCGTCCCTCGCCGGATTCGTGGCGGCCGGCTGGATCATCCTCTCGACCCCGCTGCTCCTGCCGCTGTCCCTCGCCGTGTATGCCTTCGCGCGACCGCAGGTGACCGCCGCGGATCGCCGGACGCGATCGCTGGCGCAGGAGCTCTCGATGACCCCGGCGCGACCGGCCTGCGCGACGTGCGCCCAGCCGGTCGATGTCGCATGGCTTCGCTGCCCGAGCTGCACGAGCTGGCTCGCCGCGCCCTGCAGCGACTGCGGCGGGTGGTCCGATGCGAGCCTCGACGTGTGTCCGTGGTGCGGTGGCGAGGAGCGCGACGCGCCCGCCGTCGAAAGCTTGACCGACGTCGCCTCCGGGCTCGCCCGGCGCAACCGGCGCCGTTTGCCTGCCCGCGCCGCCAGCCCCACGGCGCCTGCGCCCCAGCCCCGCGATGGCCGTCGTGTGGCGCTCGCCCCGGGTGGCTCCAGGGCAGCGCTGCGGCGGGTCTGATGCTGCCGAGCGCGCGCTTCGTTGCGCCTTTGATCGCCAGGCATGAAGAGGCCGCCGCGGGCGGCATGCCCGCGGCGGCCGGTGGGGCTGCGAGCTGCTACCGGCTGGCCTCGTCCGCGCGGCCCTGCTCGTACGCGGCGTCGCGGGACATCTTGTCGGCCCCCTCATGAAGGTCGTCACCCGCGTCCTTGACCGCGTTGCCGAGGCGATCGCCCGCATTGGCGACCTTGTCGCCCAGCGACTCGTCGCCGTCGGCCTTGCGCCAGGTCTCCTTCACGTCCGCCTCGGTGTCGCGGACGGTCTTGTTCAGGTCACTCACGTCTCGTCCTCCTTCGTGCACGGCAGGCGCCGCGCTCGACTCGAACCTAGTCACAGACGGCTGCTCGACGCCTCGTGCGAGTGGCCTGTTGAGTTGCAACCCGATCACAGCGGCCACGCCGCATCACCCAGGAGGTACCCCGCATGACCAGCGAAACCAGCACCACGACCAGGGCCCGGACCAACGGCAGCGCCTCGGAGCGCGACAGCGTCTCGGCGGCCGTCGCCGAGGTCCGGGGCGCGCTCGAGAACGTGAGCCGATCGGTCCCCGACGTCGCTCGCGCATCGCGGGCCGCCGTTGATGACATGTTCAGGGCCATCGAGACCGGCTCCGACGAGCGCGTCTCGGCGGGCGTCACGCTCTCGCTCGGGCTCGCGATCGGCATGCTGCTCGGCGGCGCGCCGCGTCTGCTGATCCTCGCGGCGCTCGCCCCCGTGGCCGCGATGGGCCTGGTGCTCCAGGATCGCCGCAAGCGCTCCAGCACGACACGGGCAGCCACCGCGAGCTGATCCCGGCGGCTCATCCGCCGACCAACGCTGCTGCACACGAACGCCTCCGGTCCGCCGGAGGCGTTCGTTCGCCCGGAGGCGTTCGTTCCACCCTGTTCGCGGACGCGACCGTCCGGGGGGCCGGACGGTCGGAGGAGGGCGGGAGCCGGCCGGGCAGGCCGGTCCCAAAGGGAGGGAACGTGGCGACGAGGGATCGCCGCGTCGTTGCGATCGTGGCTTCGCCGGGGTCACGCGAACGCAAGCAGCGCCGTCGGCCAACATTGCAGCGACATCACAGCCGAACGGCCACGCAGCGCCATCCGGTGCCGGCCCGCACCCGGAGGCTCGCCTGCCCTCCGCGAACCTGCGGAATCGCTAGTCGGCGTGCGCCGGCATGGCCTCCGCGGCCAGGATCTCCATCGCGGCCGCCTGGACATGCCGGGCCACCGCGTCGCACCGCCGAACCGACCCTCCGGGCGGCGTGCCGCCGATCAGCACGGTGCGCAGGTAGGCCGACGAGCCCCGGCAGCGGTCGATGTCGCTGGTGAGGTACCAGGCCTGGTCGTCATCGGCCGGCCGAGCCGGCACGGCGTCGAGGACCGCGGTCGCGACGGCTCGCAGCATCGCGGCCGGCTCCGGGCCGCCGGCCGTGATCACGTACACGCGGAACCCCGCCTCGGAGAGGTGCCGGAGCGCGCGCACGGCCTCGGGATCGACCGGCGGGGCGCCGCCCTCCGGCGCGGCGGCCTCGATGGACGCCGCGCCGACATCGACGTAGACCTCGGTCACTGGCGCATGCCGGGGCTTCCGGCGCCGGTGCCGGTGAGGTCGCTCGCGCTCGCGTCCTTGCCGTTCGATCCGCCGTCATCGTCGTCCTCGACGACGCCGCCCTCGACATTGCCGCGCCAGGCCCCGGTGGCCTGCCCGCGAGCCTCGATGAAGTCGCGGAACCGCTCCAGGTCGCCCTTGACGCGGCGCTCGACGATGCCGAGCGCGTCACCGGCCTTCTCGACGAGCCCTTCCGGCTCGACGTCGAGCTGCAGGGTCACGCGCGAGCGATCGGGTCCCAGGGGCTCGAACCGCACCTGGCCGTCGTTCTGGGCGCCCTCGGTGCTGCGCCACGACAGGATCTGGTCGGGCCGCTGCTCCAGGATCTCGGCGCGCCAGTGCTTGGTCTTCCCCGCGATGCTCGCGGTCCACTCGAGGGTCTTGTCATCCAGCTGGACCACGCGCTCGATGCCATCCATGAACTTGGGGAAGGACTCGAACTGGGTCCACTGGTCGTAGGAGGTCCGGACGGGGACGTCGACCTCGATCTGCTCGATGATGCGGGACACGTGTGGCTCCTTTCGATCGGGAGCCGGGTCCGTGACCCGGAAACCCCCGGAAGTAGCGACGCCCACCGGTCTCGGTGGGCGTCGCCAGTAGCGTTGGGCAGGCCGGTCGATGTGCCGGCCGGGGGCGCTAGACCATGCCGCGACCGGTCCTCGTGCGCCCGGTGAGTGCGTTCCATGCCACGACGACGATCACGGCGCCGATAACGGCCGTCACGATCGAGCTGATGTCGAGCGGCCCGTCGATCGGGTCCGTGTGGAACAGCACGCCGGCGAGGAAGCCGCCGACGAGCGCGCCGACGATGCCGAGCACGATGTGTCCGATGACACCCATGCCCTCGTCACCGCGGACGAGGAAGCCGGCGAGGTAGCCGGCGATCGCGCCGAGCACGATCCAGGCAATGATGCTCATGAAGAACCTCCATCCCTTGCGTTCTGGTGGTCGCCCCGGAGGGCTCAGCGCCACTGTGGCCGGGTGGGGGGCAGTCTTCGACAACGCCACGTGCCTGACCCGTTGCAATCGCCTGAAAGCACGAGCCGGCGGAAACTCCCGTGGTCGAGCTCAGACCCGGATCACGAGCTCCAGGGGGCCGTCGCGCCGCAGGACCTCGGCGGAGGTGGTGTTGCCGCGCCAGCGGTGGAACAGGAGGTCGACGGTGCGCTCGCCGACGCGCAGCTCGTGGACGGTCACCTTGCCGAGCCAGGCGGGCAGATGGGGACGATCGAGCTCCAGGATGTTCTTCGCCGCATCTGCGTGCATCCCGAGCATCGTCTGCAGCAGGGAAAGGGAGGTCGCGGCCGCCCAGGCCTGCGGCGAGCACGCCACCGGGTAGGGAACGGGCACGTCGGCGAGACCCCGGTCGAAGCCGCAGAAAAGCTCCGGCAGGCGGAAGTCGGGCGAGTGCTGGGCCGCCTCGAAGATCCGCGACGCCACCCGATCGGCGGCATCATGGCGGCCGGCCCGTTTCATCCCGGCAGCGATCAGCGCGTTGTCGTGGGGCCAGACCGAGCCCGTGTGATAGCCGACTGGGTTGTAGCCGGGCTGCCCGGAGGCGTAGGTCCGGATGCCCCAGCCGCAGTCCATCGAGGGGTCGAGCAGGCGGTCGACGACCGCATCCACCCGCTCTGGCGGCACGATCCCGCTCCAGAGGCAGTGGCCGGGATTCGATCCGATGCTCCCGACCTGGTGCTTGTCGCGGTCGAGGGCCATCGCGTAGAACTGGACATCCTCCATCCAGAACGCCGCGTTGAAGCGCTCGGCGAGCTCCGCGGCCTCGACGAGGAGGTGCTTCGAGAGCTGCCGGTCGCCGAGTCGCTCGGCGAGCGAGGCCATCCGGCGCTTGGCGTCATAGACGTAGCCCTGGATCTCCACCAGCGCGATGGGCGGGTCGGCGGTCGTGCCGTCGCGGTGGCGGATGGCATCGCCCGAGTCCTTCCAGCCCTGGTTCAGGAGGCCCTGCGGCGTCCGGCGCTCGTACTCCACGAAGCCGTCGCCGTCGCGGTCCCCGTAGCGATCGATCCATTCGAGGGCGGCGATGGCGTTCGGCCAGAGCTCGCGCACGAGATCGAGATCCCCGGTCCAGCGGTACGTCTCGTCGAGCAGGATGAGCCACAGCGGGGTCGAATCGATCGAGCCGTAGTACGGCCGGTGCGGCAGCTCGCCCGTGCGCGCCAGCTCCCCGATGCGAAGCTCGTGGAGGATCTTCCCGGGCTCCATGTCCCGATCCGGATCGTCCTCGGTCGCCTGCCAGTCCGCGAGCACGTGCAGCGTCTCGCGAGCGACGTCCGGCATGAACGGCAGCGCCTCGAGCGCCGTGATGATGCTGTCGCGCCCGAAGAGCGTGGTGAACCACGGAACGCCGGCCGCGACGTAGTGCTCGCCCCGGCGCGGACCGTCGTTGCGGAGGAGCCGGAGGTCCGCGACGCTCCGGCGGACTGCGAGGTCCAGCAGCTCGCCGTCGGACCGGATGCGGGCACAGCGTTCCTGCCAGGCGCCGTACTCCGCCTCGGCCTCCGACGGCGGCGCGACGACGGACGTCCCATCGAGCGGGCGGCCGGTGCCGGCCCCAGCCGTCGCGGTCTGCGCGAGCTTCGTCGGAACGGACTCCGTGGCACGCGGGTGCGCACCCTGGGTCAGCTCCGTTGCGACCTCCCAGGTGATGCCCTCGCGGGCGCCTGGCTCGATGTCGAGGACCCAGCGGATTCGCACGGCCCCTTCGTGTGTCGTGGCGCCGTCCTCCGTGTTGGCCGTGACGCTCCCGGGGCTCATCGTGATGAGCGTGGTGCGGACCATGCCGTCGAGGCCTTCGTAGGCGAACGTCACCGATTCGGGCGTGGCCTCGATCGGGCGGTACGTGCCGCGCTGCTGTCGGATGCGACCGCGGACCTCGAAGATGTCGGCTGCGTCGGCATCGAGGTCGAGGTCCAGCTCGACCTGCTGGGCCATGGCGCTGTAGTTCGTGACCTCGATCCGCTCCGCCAGCCCGCCGGCGATCCAGCGCCGGCGCATGATCGAGATCGCGCGCGAGGCGACCGCCGCGCCGATCTCGTTCTTGATCGCCGGGTCGCGCCGAACCTCCGGATTGGTCAGCTGGATCGTCGCGATGTGGTTGGCAGCGGCCTGCGTCCGCAGGAGCGTCGGGCGGACGCCGTTGATCCGCAGGACCGCGCACGACAGGACCCGCGTGTCGAGGTCGTACAGCCCGAGGCCGCGCGAATCAGCGTGGATGTCGCCGAACGGATCGGAGAGCAGGTAGAGGTTGCCGTGCTTGAGCACGCCGACCCCGCCGAGGTCCGTTGCCGGGACGATGACAGGGTGGGGTGCCGGAAGCTCGACGGGGCGAGCGGAGACGGGCGTGGTCGTCGCGGCGACGGCGCGATCGACGAGGGGCTGTGCCACCGTTTCCATGATGCCCCGCCGGGCGCAGGCTGTCCTGACGCGCGCCCGAGGTCGGTGCGTGGACGCATCGGACGCTCTCGACCGCCGCCGCCGTGACACCGGACTGCAAGGGCCGCGGTCCGCCGAGTTGCGCGCCTGCGCGGCCCGGCCAGCGACGCTGCGAGGTACATCCCCGTCGGGGGAGCAACCTGGAGCCAAGGCAGATGTCCAGCAGCACGAGCACCGTCAACGCGCCGGCGAGATCGATGGTCTGGCACCTCGAGGCCGGCGGCTGGACAGAGCGCGAGGCGGGCAACCTCGTGGCCCTGGCCCATGGCCTGAAGCCAGCCAGGAGTGGCTGGTCCGTTCGAGAGATCGAGCATCTCCGGTTCCTCCATTCGATGGTGCAGTCGGGCCGGATCGCTCGCTGACAGCGGCCCAGCGACAACCGTCGAAGAGGGAGCGATGACAGGTTCCGCGCGCAGGCTGCCTTCGGGCCGCACGCCAGTCCCCGGGCGGACGCCGGTGCGGCTGTCGCCTCGGACACGTGCCCTCCTGGGCGCGCGACGAGCCGGCATCCGGGCGCGCCCCCGACGGCCGCCGCTCCTGCGCATCTTCTTTGCCGTCATCCTCGCCGCGATCCTTGGAGTGGGCGCGCTCGGGAGCGTCGGGTTCCTCGCGGCCAGCGGCGCGGTCGCTGCGCTGGCGGGTCAGCTGCCGGATCCAGCCCAGCTGGAGAGTTTGACCTTCAGCCAGCCGACGATCATCTATGACCGCACCGGGACGGTCGAGCTCGCCCGATTCGAGCGCGAGAAGCGCCGGGTCGTCGCCTTCGACCAGGTGCCGGACCTGATTCTCGACGCCACCACGACCGCCGAGGACCGGACGTTCTGGACGAATGACGGGTACGACCCGACGGCGATCATCGCGGCCGCGGTCCAGAACGCCTCCGGCGATGGCGACGGCGAGCGCGGGGCGTCGACGATCACGCAACAGCTCGTGCGCGCCCGACTCCTGCCGCCGGAGGTCATCAACGGCGACGATCGCTACCTCCGGAAAGTGCTGGAGGTCCTGCAGGCCTCCCGCCTCACCGCCGCCTTCCCCGGCGAGGAGGGCAAGCAGCGCATCGTCACGGCGTACCTCAACGAGATCTACTACGGCCACGAGGCCTACGGCATCGCCGCGGCCGCGGACATCTACTTCGGCGTGAAGGATCTCGCCGACCTGACGCCCGCGCAGGCGGCGCTCCTCGCCGGCCTCCCGAAGGCTCCGTCGGTCTACGACCCCTATCGCTACGCCACCAGGAACGCCGACGGCAAGCTCGTCGTGCCGAAGGATTCGCCGCCCGTCGTGCGCCGCGACTACATCCTCCGCGGCCTTGCCACCTCCCGCTGGACCCACCTCACGCCGGCGGAGCTCGACGCCGCGCTGGACGAGGACGTCGTGCTCGCCGGCGAGCAGCCGACCACGATGCGGGCACCGCATTTCTCCTGGGCCGTGCGTGACGCCCTGGTCCAGCAGCTCGGCGGCATCGACGCGGTCGAGACCGGCGGCTACAAGGTCATCACGACGCTCGACTGGGACGCGCAGCGCCTCGCCGAGCGCTACCTCTACGGGGCCGCGATCATTCCGAACCTCCCGCGCGACAAGGCCGACAAGGCCCTCGCCTCGATGGACTTCAACCGCGTCGACAAGACCTGGATCCGCGCGTTGCGCGGGAAGGACATCCACAACGGCGCCCTCGTCGCCATCGACTACCGCCACGGCGACGTGCTCGCGTACGTCGGCAGCGCGGGGTACTACCGCGACGATCTCGCGAGCCCCAAGTTCCAGCCCCAGCACGATGCTGCGGCGGCGCCGCGCCAGCCGGGTTCGGCGTTCAAGGCGGTCGTCTACACCACGGCCTTCGAGAAGCGCGTCCTGACGCCGGCAAGCGTGCTCCTCGACATCTCGACCGACTTCGGTGGCGGCTGGTCGCCCAAGGACGCCGACGAGCTCGAACGGGGGCCGCTCCTCGTCCGGGGCGCCGTCCAGCAATCCCTGAACATCCCCGCGATCCGAGCCCTCCAGCGCGTCGGCAACGAGCCCGTCGCGACCGTCGCGGAGAAGCTCGGGATCAACTTCCTCGGCGGCCACGACGCGTTCCTGCAAGCGGGTCTCGCGGGCGCCATCGGGACGGTCGAGACGCGACCGATCGACCTGACGGGCGCGTTCGGCGCGATCGGCAATGGCGGGGTCAAGGTCCCGACGCGGCTCATCCTCTCGATCAAGGGACCCGACGGCTCGACCGTCTTCCAGGCCCCGAAGGATCCGGAGGGCGTCGCCGCGGTCTCTCCCCAGGCTGCCTTTCTCACCACGGACATCCTCGCCGGCAACACCGACCCGAAGCAGAACGCGTGGTGGTCGAAGACGCTGGCGATCCGGACCGGCCCGGATGGATCACGCCGCCCCGCCGCCGCGAAGACGGGGACGGCCGACAATCGCCGCGACTTCTCGACCTACGGCTACCTCGCCCCTCCCAAGGATCCGGACGCACCCGCGGTCGCCGTTGGCGTGTGGATGGGCAACAGCGACCACTCTGCGCCCCAGACGCGCGTCCAGGCGACGTCGCTGACCACCGCGGGCCAGGTCTGGCACGCCTTCCTGCGCGATTACACGAAGGGCACGCCCGTGGCCGACTTCAAGCCGCCGAAGGGCGTGGTCCAGGCCACCGCGGACCAGTGGTCCGGTGGCGAGCCCGGGCCGTGGACGCGCGGCACGGTCAGGGACTGGTTCATCAAGGGCACCGAGCCCGGTGCCCGGGACGCCATCGACCAGCCGGGCCTGCTGTACACGCAGGGCTGTGCCGGCTGGATGGTCGACCCGGTGAAGGCGGAGCTCGGGCCGTCGAGCTGGGACGACGACGTCGCCGCCTGGGTCAGCCGAGCGCGCCGTGGTGCCGGGACGCTGGGACCGCTGGGCTCGCGGATCGCCTACTGGTTCGGCGCGAGGACCTGGGGCGGGCCGCTCATCGGACCGTGCCAGAAGCCCAAGGATGACAGGCCCGGACCTGGCGGTGGCGGCAACGGCCATGGCCACGGCGGTGGCGGGCCCAAGCCAACGGAATCGCCGCCGCCACCGCCGCCAGCCCAGTAGCCGACTCGGGGCCACACGCCCCCGACGTCCCCAACCCAGCCCCCGATCCGTGCGCTGAGGATCAGCGAGGGAGCAAGGCCCGCCAGTGCCTGCCAGCAGGACGACCTGCACGGCGAAGCCGGGAGGCGAGAGCGACCCAGTCCGAGGCGCGCGGCTGGATGAGCGGGCGCGTGCTAGCGCCCGAGCCCGATGAGCAGCGCCGTGGCAATCGCCGTGAGAGCCAGGCCCGTCTCGAGCAGGCGCATCGAGGCGCCGGAGAGTCGAGCGGCCATGTCGGTGGCGCGGGGCTGGGCCACCGCGGCAGTGATACGCCGCGGCTGCAGCCGGTTGGCGAGGCCGTCGCTGACGAGGGTGTGCAGGCTCACGTGGAGCTCCTTGACGTTGGGCACTTCGATGGGCACGTGATTCGCTGGTTGGGAGCGCTGCAGACAGCGTCGGCCAACGGCGGAATCGGCAGTGCAAGAGCGGACGCGTCGGCCCTCGCATCGCGGTAACACGGGCGGCCCTGACAGAGCGCTGCAACGGCGGGAGCGCTTTCCGTTCCCCGTCAGTTGCCGGCCGGACCCTACGGTCAGACCTGCAGCAACCCGATCTTCCCCCACGACCCTGCCGTGCCCTCTGCGGCGCGGGTCCAACGAGCGCCGAGGCTGTCCTCCCCAGCCTCGGCGCTCTTTCATTGCCTGCGCGGGGCGCGGCAGACCTGACGCGGGGGATCGCCGTGCAATCACAGGGGGAATCACACGCGAATCACCGGGGAATCACGACGGGCGGCCCGGTGGTCCGGACCGCCCGCTGCTCTTCGCCAAGGTCCCGACGGCGGGCGACGTGTCCCTCGCTGGGACCGCCGCCGACGAGCCGTCCGTCAGTGTGTCGACGCGGTGTTGCAGCGCGACACAGGAACGCCCATCAGGGCATTGCGGGCCCCTCGCAGTCGCGTCCTCGCACGGCGGAACCGCGGCGCGGTGCGCTCCGCCTCAGCGCCGGTGCGGCTCACCCGGCGCGTGGTTCCGCCCGCATACCTGGCACATCGGAATCCTGTAGACGCGACTGGCCTGTGCCTCGGTCTCGCGCTCTCTCGCCGCCTGCTCCAGCTGGCAGTGGGGGCACTGCGAACACCTCCCGACCGGCAGGAGCCAGAGGGCCCAGCCGGTCGCGAGGAGCGTCGCCGCGAGCAGGGAGATGACGGTCTCCGCGCCCATCACACGTCGGTGGTGCCGCCGTACGAGGACGAGGTCAGCGAGGACTCGGCGGCCGTGAGGCCGGTGCCCTCGATCGCGTCGTCGGACGCCGTGCTGGGGACGTAGCCCTCGTCGGTCGTGGCCGTCGCGCCCCAGGGCTCGCTCGGCGTCTCCCAGCTCGGGCGCCGCCACCACGTGATGTAGGCGGCGACCGCCCCGATCACGCCGACGATGGCGATGCCGGCCGCGATCCACGGCCAGACCGGCGCGCGAGAGCGGCCGAGGAGCCGGTCGATGGTGTCGTCGGCGGTCTTGCCGACGTCCTTCATCTTCGGCAGGTTCGGGAGCTCGATCTCGCGAAGGTCCGGGAGCTTCTTCATGAGCTCGTCGATCGTGGCCTTGTCGATATCGGGCAGGACGATTGCTGTCATCTGGTTCCTCCTGATGGGTGTGCGTCGATCGTCGAGCACGGGGGGAACGTGACGACAACGCCCCGGGAGGCTCCCGTTGCAGGGACGTGTCGCCCTCCGGCGCGATGCCGCCGCAACCTGGGTGCAGGCCTCCTCGGCCTGGCGCTGCCGCAAGCCGGTTGCAAGCGGCCAGGCCCATCGGACGCCGCGCGCGAGCCTCGGTGACGAGCACCGTCGTCGGCAACAAGGAGGATCACCATGCAGCCAGACACCACCGACACCTCGACGACTCCGTTCAGCGGTTCGGCGGCGGACACACCCGGAGGCGAGCCGGCCGAGGGCCGGCCCGACCTCGGCATCCCCGGCGCCGATCGACAGGACGTTCCACCGGGGCCCCAGGACGACCTGCCCGAGCGGCTCGGCGAGCGGATCGAGAACGGCTCGAGCTCGGCGATCGCGCCGGGCGAGCCCGATGTCGTTCCGGACGTCGAAGTCCCCGAAGAGACGATGTGACCTGCAAACCCCCTGCAAGGGCTTTCCAGCCCGGTTGAAGCGTCGCCAGCACCCATCCGTGCGCACGCTGGATCCATCCACGCATGAGGGAGTCCAACCATGACGTACGAACGCAGGGTCGTGACCCGCACGGATGAGGATCCCGCGGTCGTCGTTCCGGCCGGGACCGCGGCCGATCAGGTCGTCGTGCCCGCCGGCGCGACGCGGACCAACCAGGTCGTCGAGCGTACCGACGTGTCGCCGAGCGGCGGCGAGATGCTGCGCCGCGTGGTGATCCTGATCTTCGGGATCATCCAGGTGTTCATCATCCTTCGGATCGTCCTGCTCCTCCTCAACGCCCGCGAGGGCAACGACCTCGTGTCGTTCATCCTCAACACCAGCCAGCTCTTCGTGGCCCCGTTCGTGGGCATCTTCAACAACGATGCCCTCAAGGCCGGCGGCTCCGTGCTCGACATCGCCGCGATCGCGGCGCTCATCGGGTGGTCGCTGCTCGAGGTGATCGTGATCTGGGCGGTCAACCTGCTCCGGAGGGAGCCGGTCTGATGCACCGGCCCGCAATCCGCCTCAACCACTGGCGCGAGCCCCTCGGGCCCGCGCCGCTCGCTTCCATGGCGCCGGTCACGCCCCGCTCCGGTGAGCGACCCACCGTGGCAAGCGTGGTCCGGCGCCACCTCCTCCGCGCCCGTGCGGCAGCGTCAGCTCGCGCCAACGCTGGGCGGCGAGACGGTGCGGCGACGCTCCCCTGCGGCCATCCTGCCGACCAGCCGCATGACCGCTTCCATCCATTTCATGCCGTTCGAGCAGGCTCGTTCGGTCGGCGAGGGCTTGCCCGCGGCGCCTGAGCGTCAGGTCGCGGACGAGCCGCCTGCGCCGGTGACGACCGCCGGAGCGAGCCCGGCGGCCTCCATGGCGAGCGCCGCCGGCGCGCTGGCTGCGCCGGCGCCGACGTCCGGCGCGACCTCGGCGGCCTGAGCTCCAGCCACCTCGACATACCTGCACAGCGCATCGACGAGGCGCATCTGCTCGGGCGTGCGACAGCCGGCCTCGAGGAGCGTCGGCGAGGCCACGACGATCGCAACGCTCTCCGCGCGTGAGACGGCGACGTTGAGCCGATTGCGCGAATACAGGAAGCCCATGTCCCGCGGCGCATCGTCCCGGCTCGAGCTCGCCATCGAGTAGATCGCGACGATGCCCTCGCGACCCTGGAACTTGTCGACGGTGCCGACGTTGCCCGTCGCGCCGAGCCGCGCCGTGATGGCCTTCTGAATCTCCGCGACCTGCGCGTTGTAGGGCGTGATCACGATCACGTCGTCGAGGTCGATCACCCGGTCCGTGCCGTCGGGCAGTCGCTGGCTGCGACCGATCAGTGCCGCAACGGCGTCGGCCACGACCGCGGCTTCCTGCGCTGAATCAGCGGCATTCCCGCTGTGGGGCACCGGAATCCAGCGGACGCCCGCTCCGGCCAGCCCTGCAGGCAGGGGCGCCGCGCCCTCCGGGCGGTCGGCCATCACGACTCGGCGCGTGTCGGGATGAGCCCCGAGCCGCTGGTCGTAGAAGGCGTCGGAGACGAACGCGTTGACGCGCGGGTGCAGGCGCCGTGTCGTCCCGAGGAACAGGCCGCGATCCGGGGAGATCGTGGCATCGGCGCCGAGCAGATGGGCGAGGCCGGAAACGCTGACACCGTCGGGATGGACGCCCTGTGTGACCATCGGGAGCTGATTGGGATCGCCGACGAGCACGATCGAGCTCGCACAGGTTCCGGCGGCGATGACGTTCGCCAGCGCGTACTGGCCGGCTTCGTCGACGAAGAGGACATCGAGCGCCTGGTCCATGTCCGCCCGGGCCATCTGCCAGGCCGTGCCGGCGAGCACATTGGCGCCCGCCGCGAGCTCGGCGGTGGCTGCGGCCGGGCTGGTCGCGAGCGTGACCCGCGGATCGCGGACCCATGGATCGAGATCGCCGGCCCGCTGGACGATCCGGACGGTCGCCGGCTCCGCATCCGAGTCCACGGCTGCCAGCACCTGCTCGACGAGGTTGCTGATCGTTCGGTGGGATTGCGCGGTGATCCCGACCCGCTTTCCCGCCCGGACCAGCGAGACGATCATTCGCGCGGCGGTATAGGTCTTCCCGGTCCCTGGCGGCCCCTGGATCGGAAGCACGCCTTGGTCGAGTGCCAGCCCGATCCGGCGCGCGGTCCCCGTGAGGTCCAAGTCGCCACCGTCCAGCGGTGCTCCAGGGCTCGATGCCGGATCCATCGCGGGCGGACGGCGAGCGAGGAGGTCGGCGATCGCCCGGTATCGCGGGGATTCGTGGGGCAGGGCAGCGATCGCCGCGTCCGCAACCCTGAGGAGCGCAATCTTCATCGCTTCCTGGTCCAGCGGGGGTGGCTCGACGAGCGCTGTGGGATGCTCGCGAATCGTGTTGATGGACCGCTTGATGTCGATGGTGCCGGCGACGTCGTCGACGCGCACGACCTCGCCCGCGCGCTTGCCGTCGCCCGTGTCGTAGGCCTCGTCACCGGGCCCGAAGGGATGATCCTGGGGCTCGAATCGGTACCGCAGGATGACGCTCTTCTTCTCGATCCCGACCTCGCCGACGAACTCCAACCCGGACAGCGCGTCGCGTTCGACGACCAGCGCCTCCGGCGTCAGGTGCTTGGTGAGCTCGTACCAGCGCCACCACTGCGACTTCTCCTCCCGCCGGTGCCAGTCGAGCAGGTCGGCCAGGAGCCGCCTCGACCGGGCCTCCGGCCCGTCGTCGCCGGGCGCCAGGGCCGCCGTGAGGCCGGCGACCCGCGTCCTGACTCTCCGGATCTCCTCGTTGACCTTCTCGCCCGGCTCGCCCTGGCCGAGCTGGGGCCGGCTCCAGTCCCGCCCGGGCCAGCGCGCCATCGCCTCCACGCGGCGCTGCTCCAGCCAGTCACGGAGCATCCACGTCGAGACGCAGTCGTCGCGGTTGTAGTCCGCGATCCCGTCCAGGATCGACTCGTCGCGCTGCCGCAGCCAGCGCTCGAACTCGACGACGCTGAAGCCGGCGTCCGTCACCGGACCTTCGCGCACGGGCAGGTAGAACTTCTCGATCTGCTTCAGCGAATACGACTCGACCGAGGCCCGGACCCCCTGCCGGACGACGTTCAGCAAGTCCACCAGGATCTCGCCACGGAGAAGCCGGTCGAGGTCGTCGGCGCCGAAGCCATGGCGCGCCACCAGCCGCTTCAGGGCGCCGCTTTCGTACCCGCCGTAGTGGAAGACGTGGAGCTCGGGATGTGCCGCGAGCCGGGCGTTCAGGAACGTGAACAGCTCGCCGAGGGCCCGGCGCTCGCCATCGGGGTCGGTTCCCCAGATCGGGCGATAGACGGGCACGCCGGTGTCCACCGTCACGATCCCGAGGAGGTACTCGAGGCCGTCGTTGCCGGCCCAGGGATCGGCCTCGATGTCGAAGAAGACGTCCCATCTCGACGGCTCCGGCACCGTGCCGAGACCGCGCGTGTCTCGATCCTGGCTCGGCTCGAGGAGCTCGTAGATCCGCTCTCCGCGCTCTCGTTCGTGGAGCTGGAGCCGGGCCTGGTCCCGAAGCCGCGCGAGCGTCGTGGGCGGCATCTCGGCAACGGTGGTGCTCGCCGGCGCCCGGGCGAGCATCGCCAGCTTCGGCAGCCCGCCGGCCGTGAGCCGCTCCGTATCGACTCGCCGCATCCCGGCGACGATCGACAGGTGGTCGTCGTCCCGTCGGCGCTGGATGCACGTCGGGCTCCAGGGACAGACGCGACAGTGGTCGACGGGCGAGGGATAGGTCGTCGCGGCCCGCGGGTCCGCGGCATCGCGCTCGATCCTCGCCTCGAATCGGGCGCGGACATGCCGGAAGTACGCAGTGAAGTCGGCCGTGCGGTGGCGGTGCGCCGCGCGATCACCCGTGATTACCGTCAGCCACTCGGGCTCGATCCCCTGAACCGCCTCCAGCAGCGCGGCGTAGACGCACATCTGCAGGACGGCCCCGGCCTTCACCGCCCGGGCAAGCTTCGTGTCCGCGATGTCGTAGCTCCAATCGCCCAACACCGGCGAGGGCCGGTCGCCGCGCCGGAACAGGAAGTCGGCGTGCCCGCGCCAGCGCCCGTCGAAGAAGGTCGCCTGGTAGATGACGTCCGCGCCGGAGCGCATTGCCTCGGCCGTCGCCTCCGCCGCCCGGCGAAGGTCGTCGATCGTCCGAAGGTCGGCCTTCTCGATCTCCGCGATCGTGAGTCCGTCTGCCCGCAGCTGATCGAGATAGGCCCGCTCGTGGAGGTCGCCCTTCTCCTGGATGATCTCGATCGTGGGGTCGTCGCGCCGGTGCGGGCGCTCCCACAGGCCGGCGACCCGGCCGAGCTCGAGCGTTGCCAGGTGGTCGCAGGCGAGGTAGCCGACGAGATCCGTCGCGCTCAGCACGAGCGTGCCGTCGAGGCGTTGCACAGCGGGACTCTACCCGCCGCCCGTGCCAGCTATCTGTCACCCGATAGGAGGGCTAGCTCGTCGGGGGCTTCCCCGTGCCGATCCGCCGCCGCGTCATGACCTCGACCCGGGCCTCGTCCCGCTCCTTGGCGGGATGCTCGACGAGAGCGATCAGCCGGCTGGCCATGAACCGGCCCGTTCGGACCGGCGTTCCGCCGCGCGTCACCTCGGTCACCTCGACCACCCCCCGTGCCGTGGTCACCTCGATCCGGCGGCCGGCGCGCGACGCGACGATCTCGAAGTTCTGAACGCCCTGGCCCGTATCGACCACGGCTTCCACACGGTCGCCCTTCATCGGCCTGCTCCGTCGATCAGGGCGTTCGGATGCCGCGGTTGCCCACCAGGAAGCCGGCGAAGCCGAAGGCCAGGCCGAGGGCGATGAGGCTGATGTCCACCTTGAGCCCGATCGCCGCAAGGGCAAAGCAGATGATCGCGATCACGAACAGGATGTCGGCGAGGCTCCATGAAGATCGCATGGTCGCATCCCACCACCAGGCTCATTGCCCGCGCGCCACGCAGCATCGCCGTTTCGATGCCGGAGACGCTGCAAATCCGGCCTGCTCGGCGCGGCGCAATGCCGCACGCTGTCGCGCCGAGCCGCCCGGCCTCGCTTCGCACCGCGCCACGCCCGGTGTTTGACGCTCCCGCGACGCTGGCGTACGGTGCCCGCCCCGAAACCGGTCGCCACGAACGAACGGTCCCGCCCCGGACCTGGAGGAGCAGCTCGTGACCCGTCTCTCCCGTCGCGCCAGCGTGGCGCTCCTGGCCGCGTCCCTCGCCGTCGCGGCGCCGGTCGCCGTCAACGCCAAGCAGCCCAGCGGCTGCACGTCGGCCACCGGCCTCGTCTTCATGCCAAACCCGGTCGTGTCGAGCGGCAGCTACGCCGGCCTCGAGGACAACAAGGACGCCGACTCGGACGCGCTCAACGACCAGCGGGTCCAGGTCAGCCTGACCGGGCTCGATGGCAGCGGCTATCTCCGCGGCCAGTACGCCCTGGTCGTGGGCGAGACGGGCGATTCGGCCTACTCCGCCGACTGCACCTTCGACTACACCCGTCACGATGACCGCTTCGAGCAGGTCATGGCCTATTACTGGGTCACCAAGTCCCAGGCCTACACCCAGAGTCTCGGCTTCACCCAGAGCAGCGGCCTGTGGCGGGTCATCAACGGCGACCAGCAGCGCGTCCGCATCAACCAGTACGGGGTCGACAACTCGTTCGCGACGGACCACCCGAAGGACGAGATGCGCTTCGGCAAGGGCGGCGTCGACGATGCCGAGGACGGCGAGGTCATCCTCCACGAGACCGGCCACCAGATCCACATGAGCCAGTCGGCGACGTTCTTCTCGTCGCTGGAGGCGGGCTCGATCTCCGAAGGGTTCGGCGACTACTGGGCAGCCACCGTCTCCGAATGGGCGACCGGCGGCGAGGCCGATCCCGAGTGCATCGCCGAATGGGACTCGGTCTCGTACACGCGGGGTCCGGTGCACTGCCTCCGGCGCCTCGACGAGCCCAAGATGTACCCCGACGATCTCGAGGGCGAGGTCCACGCCGACGGTGAGATCTGGTCGCATGCGCTATGGAACCTCCGAACGGCGCTCGGTGCGGCGCACGCGGACACGTCGATCCTGCGGGCCCAGTTCGACTGGACCGGCACGACGATGCCGGATCTCGCCGGGCGGATCGTCGATGCTGTCGACGAGCTGTATGGGAGCGGCGAGGCGGCCCTCGCCACCGCGGCCTTCCAGGATCGCGGGATCCTGCCGTAAGGCGAAGCACTCGCGCCGCGGTCGACCATCGGTTGGCCGCGGCGCTCTGATTCCTGGGGCTAGTCCGTCGGGTCGAGCACGTAGGTCACCGTGACGCTGACGGAGACCTCGTTCTCACCAGCCTCGACCGGCGTCCCGGCATCCTTCGCGGCCAACGCCATCCGCTCGAAGGGTCGCGGGTAGGGGATCGGGCCGCCGCCGCCCTCGACGATCGCCGCGACGCCCGCGATCGAGACGCCGCCGGCGGCCGCGAGCCCGTCCGCCTTCGCCCGCGCATCTCGCACCGCATCTTCGCGGGCCTGCGCCTCCGCGGCCGACTGGTTGGCGACTCGGAAGTCGATCCGGTCGATCGTGGTCGCGCCCGCGCCGAGGGCGCCGTCAATCGCATGACCGACCTTCTCGATGTCGCGGATGGTCGCGGCCACCAGGTTCGTGAACTGGTAGCCGACGAGGCGCGGCGGCGCGCTCTGCTGCGAGTAGTCGTACTGCGGTTGCACAGACACGATCGACGTCCGCAGGTCGCTCTCCCGGATCCCGAGAGCCTTCAGGCGCCCGATGACGCCGTTGAGGGCCTTCGCGCTCGCGCTCCGTGCCGCATCGGCCGTGAGCTCGGTAACGGTCACCCCAATTCGCAGATCCGCGATGTCAGGCCGGACCCTGGCGCTTCCCGAGCCGGTCACCGTGATCGTGCGCGGGGATGCGTCGCGCCCCGTCAAGGCAGCATCACGGCATCGACCAACGCAGCTCGCCTCCGATACGGCCGGTCGCGCTGGCAGTCACGGCCGGGCAGGCCGGCACGATAGTCGGCGCGCGACCGGATGTCGATCTCGTCCGGCAGCTGCACGAGGTTGACCCCGCACCGCTCGTCGCTTAGCATCATGGCATGCCGCTTAGCGCAAAGGTCAGCACCAAGCATCAGATCGCGCTGCCAAGCGAGGCGAGGCGGCGCCTCGGGATCCATGCCGGGGATAGGCTGACCGTCCTCGTCCGCGACGACGAGCTCGTGCTGCGGCTCCGCCCCGCACGGGCGTCGGCGCGCCTCCGTGGGCTCGCAGCTGGCGCCTACGGCTCGGATCCCGAGCGGTACGTGCGCGAGCTCAGGGCCGAGATGGAGGATCGCCATGGTCCGGCAGAGGTGGACGGTCGAGGATCTCGCGGCACGTCATCCCCGGGTAGCGATCGACGCTGACGTCCTGATCTACCTGCTGGACGGCAGCGAGCCATGGGCGACCCTCGCGGCTGCGGTGATCGACGCCGCCGACCAGGGGGTGTTCAAGGGTTCCGTGTCGGCGCTCGCCGTAGCCGAAGTGCTGGTCGGCCCCGCGCGTGGCGGGGACGCCGCCCGGTTCGAGGAAACGGCCTCTGAGCTTCGAGACCTCGCCATCGACATCGTGCCGGTCTCCGGGGCCATCGCGGAGGACGCGGCCTGGCTCAGAGGGCAGAGACAGCTGCAGCTGGCGGATGCGCTCCACGTCGCAACCGCGCGGACGGTCGCGACGGCCTTCGTCACCAACGATCGGCGAATTCGATCTCTCGCAAACCTCGAAGTGCTCTACATCGACGAGCTCGAGGCCTAGGAAAGGGGTGGAGCGGGAGACGGGATTCGAACCCGCGACATTCTGCTTGGGAAGCAGACACTCTGCCAGCTGAGTTACTCCCGCTCGGCAGGCCCGAAGTTTATCCTCCAGGCGACCGAGGTGCGAACCCCCAATGCCTGTTCGCTGTCCAGGAGCGGGTGCGCGACGCTACGTGACCGGCTGCTCCAGCGCCGCGTCTCCGCGGAAGTGGCAGGCAACCGCGTGATCCGACCCACCGATCGGCTTGAGCGGAGGATCCGTCGTCTCGCAGACGTGCGGGTTCCCGAGCTCGGCGCGCAGCGGGCAGCGAGGGTGGAAGCGGCAGCCGGGCGGTGGGGCAACGGGTGAGGGCACGTCGCCGGCCAGGATGATGCGCCGGCGCCGCAGCTCCGGATCCGGGATCGGGATGGCGGACAGCAGCGCCTGCGTGTAGGGGTGCTGGCCGTCGGTGAAGAGGTCGCGACGGTCCGCGATCTCGGCCACGCGCCCCAGGTACATGACCGCGACGCGGTCCGAGATGTGCTCGACGACGCCCATGTTGTGGGCGATGAACAGGTACGTCAGCCCGAGCTCACGCTGCAGGGACTTGAGCAGGTTCAGGACCTGGGCCTGGATGGAGACGTCGAGCGCCGAGACGGGCTCGTCGCAGACGACCAGGTCCGGCTCGAGCACGAGCGCCCGGGCGATGCCGATGCGCTGGCGCTGCCCCCCGGAGAACTCGTGCGGGAAGCGGCGAGCGTGGTACGGCTGCAGGCCGACGAGGTCCATGATCCGACGGACCTTCTCGCGCTGCTCCTTCGGCGTGCCGATCGCATGCACGCGCAGGCCGTCACCGATGCTGTCGCCGATCGGCACGCGCGGATCGAGGGACGCGTAGGGATCCTGGAAGATGATCTGCATCCGCCGTCGCAGCGGCTTCAGCTCCGCGCCGCGAAGCCCCGTGACGTCCGCCCCGTCGAACCGGATCGAGCCCGCGGTGGGGTCGATCAGCCGGAGGATCAGCCTTCCGACGGTCGTCTTGCCGCAACCCGATTCCCCGACGAGCCCGAGCGTCTCGCCGCGGTGGATCTCCAGGTCGACACCGTCGACTGCCTGGACCTGCGCGACCGTCCGCTGCAGCATCCCGCCGCGAACCGGGAAGTGCTTGACGAGCCCGCGGACCTCGACCAGTGGCTCCGCGGAAACGCCACGCGCCGCGCCGCCTCGCGCGGCCGGAGCGCCGGACGCGCCCCCGGTCGCTGCCGACGGCGGGACCGGCAAAGCGGCGCTCACGGCCGTGGCTCCTCGTGATGGACCGCGTCCTCGTGATGCCCCGGCGCTTCGGGCTGCGCGCCCCCGAGGACGTCGACGTCGCCACGTTCGTCGATCGCGACGCTGCCGGAGATCGCGCTCGCCCCGGGACGGAACGAAGCCGGCGCCGAGGTCCGGATCAGCCGGCCATCGGGGTCGTGGTACATCCAGCACCGGACGTCGTGGTTCGGCGCGACCGGGAGCAGCACCGGATGGCGCTCCGTGCTCAGCTCCACGGATTCCTCGACCCGCGACAGGCATCGGGGCGCGAACCGGCAGGCCGTCGGCAGGTCGATCAGGTTGGGCACGTTGCCGGGGATGACCGCGAGCTCGTCGCGCAGCTCGCCGAGGACCGGGATCGAGGCGATGAGGCCCTTCGTGTAGGGGTGGCGCGGGTCGCGGAAGAGCGTCGGCGTGTCGGACTGCTCCACGACCTCGCCGGCGTACATGACCGCGATCCTGTCGGCCATCTCGGCAACGACTCCGAGGTCGTGGGTGATCAGGATGATCGCCGTGCCCGTCTCCTGCTGGAGGCGCCGCATCAGGTCCAGGATCTGCGCCTGGATGGTGACGTCGAGGGCCGTCGTCGGCTCGTCGGCGATGAGCAGCTCCGGCTCGCAGGCGAGGGCCATCGCGATCATGACGCGCTGGGCCATCCCGCCGGAGGTCTCGTGCGGGAAAGCCTTCAGGCGTCGTTCCGGATCCGCGATGCCGACCATCCGCAGGAGCTCCAGCGCCCGGGCCCGCGCGGCCTTGCGCTTCATGTGGCGGTGGGTCTCGAGGACCTCGCCGATCTGAAAGCCGATGTCGAGCACCGGGTTCAGGGCCGACGTCGGCTGCTGGAAGATCATCGAGATGCGGTTGCCCCGGACCTGCCGCATGTCGCCGGGCGAGAGCCGCAGGAGGTCCTGCCCATCGAAGAGGACCTGGCCCGAATCGATCCGCCCCGGCGGATTGATCAGTCGCATGATCGAGAGCGAGGTCACGCTCTTGCCGCAGCCGGATTCGCCGACCAGCCCGAGGATCTCGCCGCGGCGAACGGTGAAGTCGACGCCCGTGACCGCGCGAACGGTGCCCTCGCTCGTCTTGAACGATGTCGCCAGGCCGCGCACGTCCAGCAGCACGTCGCCGGCGGCGTGCCTCGCCGGTCGCCGCGATTCGGGCACGAGCTCCTCGACCTGGGCCGTCGGGCCGCTCATCCGGACAGCCTCGGATCGAGCGCGTCGCGGAGGCCGTCGCCCAGCAGGTTGAAGGCGAGCACCGTGATGGTCAGAGCGACGCCGGGGGCGAGGATCAGCCACGGTGCCGTGAACAGCTGGTTCCGCTCGTTCCCGATCATCGTGCCCCACTCGGCCGTCGGGGCCTGCGCCGCCAGCCCGAGGAAGGACAGCGCCGCGACCTCCAGGACAGCCGTGCCGATCCCGAGCGTCGCCTGCACGATGAGCGGCGTCAGCGAGTTCGGGACGACGCGCCGCAGCAGGATGCTCATCGGCGAATCGCCGAGCGCCCTGGCCGCGGTCACGTAGTCGAGCTCCCGGATCGAGAGCACCGAGGCGCGCATGACGCGCGCATAGACCGGGATGGACACGATCGCCACGGCGACCATGGCGTTGATGAGCCCCTTGCCGAGGACGGTGACGATCACCAGCGCAAGGAGCAGGGCCGGAAACGCCAAAAGCATGTCCATCAGGCGCATCAGGATGTTGTCCGTACGGCCGCCCGCATAGCCCGCGACGGCGCCGATGACGGTCCCGATGAGGATCGCGCCGAACACCGTCACGAAGCCGATGAACAGCGAGACGCGCGTCCCGAAGATCAGACGGCTGTACTCGTCGCGGCCGTTGCCATCGAGGCCGAGGATGTGCTCCGGCAGGCTGGCGGTGCAGCCGAGGAGGTGGACGCAGGGCGGCGTCCGCGGCCGGATCCCGGGCTCGACGCCGAGCAGGACCTTGATCGGATCGTGGGTCGCCAGGACGTCGGCAAGCAGTGCCACCAGGACCAGGAAGCCCAGGAGCAGCAGGCCCACCACCGCCGAGCGCTGGCGCAGGAGCCGGGCGATGACGCCACGGCGCCTGCCAACCCGCGCCTCCTCGGTGACATCCGGGAGCGGCTTGCCGGCACCGATCGCGACGTCGCTCATGACACCCGCACCCGCGGGTCGAGGAGCCCGTAGCTCACGTCCGTGATCAGGTTCACGACGACGTAGATCAGGGCCACGAGGAGGGCCATGCCCTGGATCACGACGTAGTCGCGCGCTGAGATCGACTCGAACACCGTCAGCCCGATCCCCGTGAGCCCGAAGATCGTCTCGGTCAACACGGCCCCGGACAGGAGGCTCGCCACGGACAGCCCGATCACCGTCACGACGGGCAGCAGCGCGTTCCGCAGCCCGTGGCGGAAGAGCACGAGGCGCGGCCGGAGGCCCTTCGCCTCCGCCGTCCGTACGTACTCGCGGCCGAGGACGTCGAGGAGGCTGGAGCGGGTCATCCGGGCGATGATCGCCATCGGGATCGTCCCGAGCGCGATGGCCGGCAAGATCAGGTGCCGGATCGCCTCCACGAACAGCCCGAACTGGCCCGTCACCAGCCCATTGATCGTATACATGTTCGAGAGGAAGTCGAGGATCCCGCGGGGCACGCCGGTCAGGCCGGTCATGCCCCAAGCCTCGGGGATGGTGTCGAACCGGAACCCCGCGCTCAGCCGGCCCGAGGGCGGCAGGCTGAAGGGCGTGTCCTTGAGGAGCACGCCGAAGGCGTAGGCGAGCATCAGTCCCAGCACGAACACCGGGATCGAGACGCCCAGGTTCGCGAACATCATCGAGAGCACGTCGCGCTTCGAGTTGTGCCGGGACGCCGCGACGATCCCGAGCGTCACCCCCACGACGATCGCGAAGAGCAGGGCGTAGAAGGTCAGCTCGATCGTCGTCGGCAATCGTTCGAACAGGAGCTCCGTCACGGGCTTGCCGTGCTTGACGGACGTCCCGAGGTCGCCGTGCGCGAGGTCGCCGAGGTAGACGAAGAACTGGTTGTTGGTGATCGAGCCTGGGTCAGCGGTGAGGCTGTAGTCGGACCCGCTCTTGCTGACGAAGGGGAGGATCGGCAGGCCGAGCCCGATCCGGGCGTTGAACGCCTCGCAGCTCTTCGGGTTGGCGTGCTCGCCGAGCGCCGCGACACACGGATCGCCGGGGACGATCCGTGACAGCAGGAACACGATGAACACGACGCCGAAGATCACGGGGATGCTGATCAGCAGGCGTCGCACGACGAATCGGATCACGGGCGGCCGGTCCCAGGTAACGGAAGGGGCCCCGGCCACACCCGGCACCCCTAAAAGAAAAAAAACAAAAGTCGGGCTCATTCCGGAGCAGCGGGCTGCTTCGACGCGTGGAGGTAGTCACCCCACAGGCCGGCCCAATACTCGAACTGGCTCGACTTGCCCTTGTGGAGCGGATTGCCCGCATCCCACTGGAGCGCCATGGACGCGATCACGTCGTGGGCGGTGAAGTCGGACCCGTCATGGAACTTGACGCCCTGGCGCAGGTGGCAGGTCCAGACCGTGCCATCGGCGTTCGGATCGCAGCTCGTGGCGAGCGCGGGGATCGGCTTGCTGCCGTTGATCTCGAACCCGTAGAGGCCCTCCATCGACTGCTCGCAGGCGCGCAGGGCCTCGCCGTCCGTCTCGTCGGCGCAGAACACCGACCCGGGCTCGGAGTTCTGCATGAAGCGCAGGGTGTCGCCACCGCTGGGCACGTTCATGCGGAACAGGAGCTCGTTCGACAGCGGTGACGCCTGGGCCACCGTGAGGTCCTTGACGTAGGCGTTCGCGAACGCGCCGTGCGCCAGCGGAACCATCGGCACGTCCTTGACGAGCGCGCTGTTGGCGTTGGCGTAGGCGGTCGTCCGGGTTGCCGCGTCGGTCGTGGCCCCGCCGGTGGCGAGCTCCGTGGCGATGTCCGGGTAGCACTTGCCGAAGGCGGCCGTGCAGCCGGCACCGAAGTGGTAGTCCATGAAGTTGGTGATCTCGGGGTAGTCGGCGCCCCAGCCGAGCATGAACAGCCCGTCCAGCTTGCCGGTGTTGGAGTTGACGATGTACTGGGCATCGTCCTGCTGGTCGAGGGTCACCTTGATGCCGACCGCGGCCAGCTGCGACTGCAGCTCTTCGGCGATCTGCGGCGGCTGCGGCAGGTAGCCGCGGACCGCGGGGCGGAACTGGAGCTTCGTCTCGAAGCCGTTCGGGTAGCCCGCCTGGGCGAGCAGGTCCTTGGCCTTCTGCACGGAGAAATCCGGGAATGGATCGCCACCGCACGCGAACTCGAGCGCGCATGGCGTGAAGTACTTCGCGGCCTCGGAGCCGGGCGGGTAGAAGTTGTCCACCAGCCGCTGCTTGTCGATCGCGTAGCTGACGGCCTGGCGGACCAGGTCGTTGTCCCACGGCTTGATGTCGTGGTTCATGCCCAGGTAGAAGGTGTTGAGGTTCGTGCCCGCGGGCGGCGACGAGAGCTGCAGCGACGCGTCGTTCGCGACCGCGTCGAAGTCGTTCGCGCCGACGAGGGTCATGCCCTCGATGTTGCCGCTGCGAAGCTCGTTGAGGCGCTGCGCCGACTCGGAGCCCCAGCGGAGCACTGCATGGGCCGCGGCCGCCTTGTCGCCCCAGTAGCCGTCGAAGGCGCTGTAGTCGATCTCGGCGCCGGCCTGCCACTGGTCGAGCTTGAACGCGCCGGTGCCGTTCATGGTCGTCAGCGCCTTGCCGCTCGGGACGTTGGCGTCGAGCCAGTCCGAGTCATAGATCGAGAAGACGGAGAACGCCATCTTCTCGAGGAACGCGGTGTCGGTCGAGCAGAGGTTGAAGATGACCGTGTAGGCGTCGGGCGCCTCGATCGACTTGACCTTGCCCTTGTATTCCTCGCCGTCGAAGGAACCGGGGGTGGCACCGTTGGCGCAGGTGACCTCGCCGGTCGCCGGGTACTTCTCCGCCGCGGCGCTCGCGACGGGTCCCTGGCTGGCTGGTGGGGTGGTTGCCGCCCCCGTCGACGGCGCCGTGGTGGGCGCAGCCGGCGAACAGGCCGCCGCGACGATCGCGAAGCCCGCGACGAGCGTCGCGAATCTCGGCAGTCGTCCATAGGCACGGGTCATGCTGGTCTCCTCCTCGGCAACTCTGCGCCAATCGGGACGGACGTCCCGGAGATCGCAGGGCTGCTCCTGCTTCGCGCCTCGGGGCTGATACCGGTCGCGAGTGCGGGCAGGTTAGCACCACGGACCCGCCGGGTGACCCGAAAATCCCGGATCAGCGACCGTCAGGCGGGAGGTGCGGCCTCGCTCCCGCCGCTCGGCGGCGAGCCAATGGGCAGCGCCGAACGCGCGATTCGCGATGACCGCGCCTGCCACGCGAACAGCGCGACGGCGACGAACCCGACCGCCCCGGTGAGGAGGAGCGTCTGGCGACTGCCGAGGGCGACCGCGAGGACGCCCGCGAGCGTGGGCGACACGACGAGGGCGAAGTTCTGGACGCTCTGGTCGACCGAGCTGAAGGTGACGCCGAGCTCCTTCGGGAAGGTCCGCATCATCCGATCGAACAACGCCAGCTGCGCGCCAGCGGCCGCGATGCCCGCCGCGAAGGCGATCACGGCGACCGCTGGCAGCCAGTTGACGATGCTCATCAACGCCGTCGTGGCAGCGGCCGCGATCAGCGCCGGGAGGAGGATCGCGGTGCCGCCGCGACTGCGCGCGACCCGCCTGAGCGTCGTGTAGCCGAGAACCGAGCCCGCGGACCCGGCCGCGCCGATGATCCCGATCCAGGCGTCCGACGCGGCAAGGTCGTGCACGTAGAACAGTGGCAGCACGGGCAGCGCCAGCCCCAGGCTGGTGATGTACGTCAACGTCCGAAGCTCGTAGCCGACGAACGGCCGGTTCGAGGTCACCACGCGCCATAGCGCTCGAAGCCGCTCGAGGCGCGGCGCCTGCTCGACCTCGGGCGTCCGGACGTGGTCCGCGATCGAGATCCGGCTCGACTGGAGGAAGCTGCCGAATCCCCCCAGCGTGACGATCAGGAGCAGCGCCTCGTAGTTGTGCGGGAAGGACACGGCGGTGAGGAACTGCCCGCCGAGGGTGACCGCCACGATCGCCGAGACGCCGGCGATCGCCCAGCGCCGGCCCAGGAGCTCGAACCGCCCACCCGGCCCGGCGGCGCCGTCCATCACCAGCGGGAAGGCGACCAGCGCAGCGGTCGAGGGCAGGGACGCGAGCCCCCAGATGAGGAGCGCAATCGGCACCGCGTCCTCTCGCGGGAGCAGCGCGACGGCGCCCGCGATCAGCGCGTAGCTGGACCACGCCGCGAGCCGCAGCCGGCTGTACCACAGCACGATCCGGCCGCGGGCCTGGAGCATCCGCCCGAACGGGATCGCCAGCAGGAACGCGGTGAGCGCCGGCAGGGCCGTCAGCAGGCCGATGTCGTTGGCGGAGGCGCCGAGCCGCAGGAGGAAGACCGGCAGGAACGTGCTCGAGGCGTTGACGATGCCGATGAACATCGAATCGGCCTGCACGAGGCGCCAGTTCCGGGCCTGCGTCGCGCGCGCGGCGGCGGCCGCGGAGGTCTCTCCTCCCGTCTCTCCCATCGGCTGCAACGCTATCGCGCCGATGCTTGACGCGCGGGGCCACCCGCGAATCCCGGATGATGTCCGGCACAGTGCCCGACATCGGCCGGCGAAGCCTCTGGATCTACGGCGGATACGCCGCAGCCTTCGTGCTGGTCGCGGCGACCAACCTGCTCGATCTGCCGCCGCTCGTCCGCTTCGTCGCGGCGATCGTCGCGCTCGCGGCCGGGGCGGTGGCCGTCAGCGAATCGACGGAGCGGCTCTCGACCCGGCTTTCCCCGGCCGCGACCGGTGTCGTCCAATCGGTCCTCGGCAACCTGCCGGAGCTGTTCCTCGTGATCTTCGCGCTCCAGGCCGGCCTCGTGCAGGTCGTCGCAGCCGCGCTCGTTGGCTCGGTGCTCGGCAACTCGCTGTTCGTCCTCGGGCTCGCCACGCTCGTCGGCGGGCTCCGCAACGGCAAGCTGACGTTCTCGGCGGCGGCGAACCGCCTCTACGCGACCGAGCTGCTCCTTGGCGTCGCCGCGCTGACGGTGCCATTCCTCGCGACCCAGCCGGGTGCGCCGGACTACGGCCACGCGCCCGAGCTGTCCGCCTTCGTGGCGATCGTGCTCCTGATCGTCTTCGCCGCGTCGGTGCCGATCTCGATCCGCCTCTCCGGCGAGACGCCGGCGGCGAAGCCGCGAATCCCCTCGGACGACGATCCGGACACGCCGGAACCGGTCGCGCCGCTCATGCCGACGCTCGCCCTGCTCGCCGTTTCAGGCGGCTCCGCCGCGCTTGTCGCCGACTGGTTCGTCGAGGCGCTCCAGCCATCGATGGCCGCGATCGGCATGAGCGAAGCCTTCGCGGGCCTCATCGTCGTGGCCCTGGCCAGCAACGCCGTCGAGAATCTCGCGGGAGTGACCTCCGCCGCCAAGGGCAACGGCGACCTTTCGATGAGCCTGATCCTGAACTCGGCCCTCCAGATCGTGCTGTTCCTGACGCCGGTCATCGTCCTGCTGAGCTTCTTCGTCGCGCCGGTCCCGCTGACGCTGATCATCAGCCCGCTGCTGCTCGGCACGCTCGCGGTCAGCGTGCTGCTCGTGATCTTCATCGTCACCGACGGCGAGGCGAACGCCTTCGAGGGAGCGATGCTCCTGGGCCTCTACGCGATCATCGCCGCGGCCGTGTGGTTCGGGCCCACGATCCACACCTGAGGCACAACCCCGCTGTCACTCGACGCTCGCGCCCGAGCGCGCCACAATCGGCCGCTCGATGACCACCTGGGCTGAGCTCCTCGCCTCCAACCGCCCCATCCTCGCCGACGGCGCGATGGGCACGATGCTCATGTCCAACGGCCTCGAGTTCGGCGACCCGCCGGAGCTCTGGAACCTCGAGCACCCGGAGATCATCCGGCGCGTCCAGCGCGGCTACGTCGACGCCGGCTCGCAGGTCCTCCTCACGAACACCTTCGGCGGCAACCGCCTTCGCCTCGAGCTGCACGGGCGCGAGGACCGCGTGGACCAGCTGAACCGGACCGCGGCCGTGCTCGCGCGCGTGGAGGCGAACGCTGCCGACCACCCGGTGCTCGTCGCCGGCGACATCGGCCCGTCCGGGCAGATCATGGCGGCCATCGGCGGCTCCCTGACGCCGGAGATCGCCCGCGACGTCTTCGCGGAGCAGGCCCGTGGCCTGGCTGCGGCCGGCGTGGACGTGATGTGGGTCGAGACGATGAGCGACGTGAGCGAGGCGGTGGCCGCCATCCAGGGCGCCAAGGATGCTGCGCCGGACGTGCCCGTGATCGCGACGATGAGCTTCGACACCCGCGGCCACACGATGATGGGCGTCTCGCCCGAGCGCGCCGCGGAAGCGCTGCTCGGCGCCGGCGCCGCGGCTGTCGGCGGCAACTGCGGCAACGGCCCCGAGGAGATCATCCCCGTCATCGAGAAGATGCGGGCCGCCTTCCCGGATGCGGTGCTTGTCGCGAAGGGCAACGTCGGCCAGCCGACCCTCGTCGGGATGGCGGTCGCCTACGAGACGACGCCGGAGATGATGGCCGGCTTCGCACGCCGCTTCGCGGATGCCGGCGCGAACGTCATCGGGGCCTGCTGTGGCAGCACGCCGCCGCACCTCAGGGCCATGGCCGAGGCGCTCGCGAAGCTCTGACGGCGAGCTGCGCGCGAAGGGACCGCAAAGGGGCCCCTGCTATCGTCCCCGCGTGGAAGCTGCTCCGCCGATCTGGGCTCGCTGGCTCGGCCGAATCGCGTACCGCGACGCCTGGGCGCTCCAGAAGGAGCTGCTCGAGCAGCGGGTCGCGGGCGACATCGAGGACCAGCTCCTCCTGCTCGAGCATGACCCCGTCCTGACGCTCGGTCGCCAGGCCGACGACGCCCACGTCCTCGCGACGCCACGGGTCCTTCGCCATCGCGGGATCGAGGTCATCCGGGTCGAGCGCGGCGGCGAGGTCACGTATCACGGCCCCGGCCAGCTCGTGGCCTACCCGATCCTGCGGCTCGCCGACCGCGGGATCCTGGTGCGCCCGCTCGTGGCCGCGCTCGAGGCGGCCATGATCGCAACCTGCGCGGAGCTGGGCGTCGAGACCTTCCGGCGCGATGGCCATCCGGGCTGCTGGGTCGAGGGCGATCCGGGGCGCGCGCGGCCGCATCGCAAGATCGGCGCCCTGGGCCTCCGCATCGAGCGAGGAGTCAGCTACCACGGGATCGCGCTGAACGTCGACCCCGACCTGCGTGACTTCGACCTCATCGACCCCTGCGGGATGCCGGGGCTCATCTCGACCTCGATCGCGGAGGAGCTCGGCCGCACGGCCGAGCCACCCTCGACCGCGGCCGTCGAGCGTGCCGGCGCCCATTTCGGGGCCGCGTTCGCCCGGGAGCTCGGCGCCCCGCTGCTCCGAGACGGCTCGAAGTCGCCGCTCCCGGCCTTCGCGCACGCGTGAGGCGGGCACGCGTGAGCCGAGCATGAGCGCGGGACTCTTCGAGCTCCGCAAGGACCCGATCACCGGGTGGTGGGTCGCGACGATCGTCGACCGCGACTTCGACCGCTCACGCTTCGCCCGCGCCGCGGAGCCGATCGACGACCACGGCGACTGCCAGAACTGCCGGCTTCCCGCCGGCGACGGCGTCCGCATGCGCGTGCTCAAGGACTACGCCTTCCACGCCATCGGCACGGTGGCCGACCGCGACGAGCTCGCGAGCGACCGAGGGATCGCCCAGGTCAGCGTCGCCGACGCGCGCGCCGCCGGGAGCTGGCGCACGATCGCGGCGCCACCCGGCGAGCATCGGCCCCTGGCCCAGGTCGGTGAGGTCGCCGAGCGGATGCTGACGCTGGCACGCAACGCGATCGCCGACGCCACCGCCGCAGCGCAGACGGACTACGTCCAGGTCGTCCAGAACTGGGGCGCACAGGCCGGCGCCCGCACCAACCACCTCTGCCTCGACCTCTACGACCTTCCGCTGATCCCGCATCGGGTCGGCGAGGAGCTCGGCGGTGCGGCGCGATTCGTGATCCGCGAGGGCGAGTGTCCGTGGTGCCGGCTCGTCCGCGAGGAGGCGCGAACGCGGGAGCGCCTGGTCTGGGAGGACGCCTCGACCGTCGCCTTCGCCCCGTGGGGCTCGCGCTCGCCGTTCGAGGTCTGGATCGTGCCTCGCGACCACGAGGCCGATTTCGGGCGCACATCCGAGGCCGCAATCCGCGCCACGGCCACCGCGCTTCGCCACGTCCTCGGGGCCCTCGGCGTCACCCTGGACGGGCCGCCCTACAACCTCGTGCTGCACACCGCCCCCCTCCGCGAGCGCGTCGATGCCACGTTCCACTGGCACTGGGAGATCCATCCGCGCCTCCGCGAGGTGGCGGGCCTGGAGCTGGGCACGGGCCTGCCGGTCAACCCGGTCTCGCCGGAGGCGGCGGTGGAAGAGCTGCTGGAGCGCACCGGCGCGGTGACCGCGGAGGCGCCGGCGTGAGCTGCGGCCACGGAAGCGCGCGTCACACGGCCGCGGCGCACGTCGTCACTCGCCACGCACCCGCCGCCCCCAAGCATGTCCCCCAGGTCGCACGGGCGGGAAGCAGATCGGACCACCTGCACACTTGCTCGAACGCTCGATCCCCACGTCGCCGTCAAGCCTCGGTATCGCTCGCCCCGTGACACGGAGCTGGGACCAGGACGAGGCCCACGCCTTCGTCGAGACGCTGTTCGCGAAGCATCACGGCGAGATCTACGCGTACCTGATCCGGATGCTCCGCGACCCCGAGCGTGCCGCCGACCTCACCCAGGACGCGTTCGTGAAGGCCTACAAGAACTACGACACGCTCGAGAAGGACGAGAACGCCCGGGCGTGGCTGTACCAGATCGCCCACCGCGTCGCCCTCGACGACATCCGACGCCGGAAGATCATCCGGATGGTTCCATGGACCGGTGAAGCCAGAGGCGCCGCGCCATCGGCCGAGCGCCTGGCGATGGACCTGCGCCTCTCCGGTCCGCTGGAGCGAGCCCTCGCGAAGATCCCGGAGCGCCAGCGAGCCGCGCTGCTCCTCGCGGAGCTCCATGACCTCACCGGCGTGGAGCTGGCGGCGGCCATGGGCGTCAGCCACGTCGCCGCGCGGGCGATCCTGACCCGCGCCCGGACGAGCCTGCGAACGGCGCTCGCCGCCGAGAAGGCCGCAGAGGCTGCCGCGGAGGCGGAGCGCGACGCGCGCTACGCGAGCGAGGCGAGGGGCGAGCGATGACCCTCCCGTTCCGCCGCCGGCACCACGACCAGGAGAGCACCCACGATCGCGCCCGGGCGCTGCTCTCCACCGAGCTGACCGAGCGGCTGCCCGAAGACGACGCGACCTGGCTTTCGCGCCACCTCGACGCGTGCGGCGAGTGCCGCCGCGACCGCGACGCGTTCGCCGCCGATCACGAGCTGCTGCAGGGCCTTCGTACCGCCATCCCGGAGCCGCCGCGTGATCTCTGGGCCCGGACCGCGGCCGCGATCGATCGCGAAGCGGGGAGTCGCCGGCGCGGGCCCGCCGGTGCCGGCGCCCGATCCCCCGGGCGGGCCAATTGGGGAGCGCCCGCCGGTGCGGCCGCAGGCCTGCTCGTCCTGCTCGTCGTGGTCGGCATCTGGGGCTCGCGGGGCATCCCCGTCACGCCGCCCGCGTCCACGCAGGCAGCGGTCGCCTCGCCGCCCGCGCCGCCTCCACCGCAGCCGACGCCGCTCGCCGTCGCCGCCGGCGACGTTGGCTGGGTCCGGCCGGCAGCCGATGGCCGCTGGGAGCTCGTGATCTCCAAGGTCGACGAGGTCTGCCCACGCTCCCGAACAGGCTGCGAGCCGCTCGGCCAGGACAGCTCCTCTCGAACGGTCGATCTCGGCGGAACGCCGACCGGCGTCACGCTCTCACCGAAGCGGGACCAGCTGGTGGTGCAGTCCAGCGGCACGGGCTCGGCCAAGCCGGACAAGGTCTTCGTCGTCCCGCTGCCGTCGTCCGGGCCGGGGACGACCGAGAACCCGTCTACCGAGGCGCCCGCGAGCGAGACGCCATCCACGCCAACCGAGAGCCCCGTGCTCGTCCTTCCGAGCAGCACGCCCGACAGCACGCCCTCCGGCGCGATCGAGATCGCCTCGGGCGTGACGATGGTCGGCGACGCGGCCTATTCGGGCAACGGCTGGCTCGCCTTCTCCGCTCGTCCGGCAGACGGATCCGTGGGACCGGACCTGTATCTCTGGCATGCCGGCGACGCCGCGGCGGTGCAGGTGACCACCGACCACCACACGTTCTTCTCCGGCTGGGTCGGCCGACGCGCGCTCGTGAGCCAGATCCTCGTCCCGGCGCCAGGCGCGGAGGGCAGCCCGGCCGCGTCGGGCGAGCCCGAGGCGACGGCGGGCACGCCCGAGGCATCCGCGGAGAGCTCGCCCGGCGGCTCCGCAGCGCCGCAGGGTTTCCACCCGGTCTCCTACCTGTTCGACCCGGCGACCAGGCTCCGGACGGACCTCACCCAGCCCGATGTCTGGCTGCCGGTGGTCGATCCGAACCACGAGGTCACCGCCTACTGGTCGGGCACGGTCGTGCCGACGGCCGATGGTCACGATTGGCAGCTGGGCGAGGGCCAGCTCGTGCTCGATCGATGGATCGAGCCCGGCGCGGCACCTTCGCCCTCCGAGCCCGCAGCGGCCTCGGGCGAGCCCGTGACCGAGCCGACGGCCGATCCGTCGGCAGCCGCGTCGACGGCGCCGCTCGAGGCCGTCGGGCCGTCCGGCGCTCCGGTGCCGCTGGAGGTCGGTGACGTCGCGGTCTTCAAGGCACTGTTCGACACGGATGGGACCCGCCTCGCGATCTGGGCCGCGGACGATCCGACGGCCGCGGTCGGGCGGCTGCATCTCGTCGTCCTCGATCCGGCCACCGGACAGCTCGACCCCGACCTCCACCCGCTCACGGGCGAGCCGGCGCTGCGGCGGTTCTCGATCGACAAGGGCCGCCTCGCCTGGGTGAGCCCGAGCGGCCAGGACGGCCAGGAGAGCGCGGTCCTGGTTCTCGGCTGGGAAGGCCGGAACTTCGGCGAGATCAAGACGGTACCGGCGAAGGACCTCTTCATCGTCCGCTGACCCGACGATCGTCCGGTGCGCGGATGCCGCGTTGCGCGCGGGCCGTGGCGTTGACCCGGTGGCCATGTCGTACAGTGGCAACGGATGCGACCCAGCAGGACGGTCGCGAGGGCGGCGCTCACCGCGGCCCTCGCGGTCGGGGCGCTGCCGGGCCTCGTCGGCTCTCACGAGCCGGCGGCGACCCGAACGGTCGATGCAGCGCTCTTCGAACAGGTGACCCTCGCGAACACGCCCGACCAGCAGGGCCTCGGTCCCGTGCTGCTCGACGCCTCGGCACGATCCGCCGGGGTCCTCAGCACGGCGGCGTCGTTCCCCGAGGCCGGGGTCGAGGGTGTCGCCCCCCTCGGCAAGCGCGCCGTGCCGGAGGTTGCCAGGGCCGCGTCCTCCTGGGACTGGCAGCCGGCGCGCTTCACGCTTCGCGGCGAGGCCTCCTTCTACGACTTCGGAACCACGGCGATGCGCGACGTCCCGCGCGGCACGACGATCGTCATCTGCGGCAGCGGGGGATGCATTCAGCGGGTCGTCAACGACTACGGCCCGGCGAAGTCGACGGGCCGGATCATCGACATGTACCGGCCGGACTTCTTCGCGATCTGCGGCTGCGCGTCGTTCTCCGGCACCACGACGGTGACGGTCCGGGTCTACTGAGGCGTACACTCGCGCCGACCTTCATGCCCGGCCACGAGAGCCGGATGCTGGCCCTGTGAGGCCGGGAGGACGCGATGACCGGTCGCCGCATCATGACCGCGGACGAGATCCGCCGGGCCGTGACCCGTATCTCCCACGAGATCGTCGAGAAGCAGGCCGGGACGGCCGGGCTCGTGCTTGTCGGCATCCAGCGGCGCGGCGTCCCGCTGGCGCGCCGGCTCGCGGCCGAGATCGAGGAGCACGAGGGCGCGACGCTCTCCGTCGGGGCCCTCGACATCGAGTTCTACCGAGACGACGCGCGGCTCGGGCATGCGCCGCACGTCAAGGGCACGGACATCACCTTCGACCTCGACGACGCCACGGTCGTGCTCGTGGACGACGTGCTGTACACGGGCCGGACGATCCGCGCCGCGATGGACGCGCTGCGTGAGTTTGGCCGGCCGCAGGCGATCCGCCTCGCCGTGCTGGTCGATCGAGGCCATCGCGAGCTGCCGATTCGCGCCGACCATGTCGGCAAGAACGTGCCGACCTCGCGCGAGGAGGTCGTGCGGGTGCGTGTCAGCGAGGTCGATGGCGAGGACGCGGTCGACATCGAGCAGGCGGTTGTCCCGGTCTCCGCGGCGTCTGCAGCGGCGCGATGACGTTGCCCGAGACCGAGGTCACCGGGGCGGGACCTGCGGCGGGACCGACGGGAGCGCGACCGGCCGATCCTGCGGGCCTAGGAACACCGCAGCCGGCATGGCCGCATCGGCACCTCCTGGACACGGACGCCCTGACGTGGCCCCAGATCGAGCTCGTGCTCGATACGGCCCGACACATGGGAGAGATCGTCGCTGGGGCGCGGCCGCGGTCCACGACCCTGCGCGGGATCGGCGTGACGAACCTCTTCTACGAGGCCTCCACCCGGACGCGGGTCAGCTTCGAGGTTGCCGCGAAGCACCTCTCGGCGGACGTCGTCAACGTCGCGGTCAGCGGCTCCTCGATCGAGAAGGGCGAGTCGCTGCTGGACACGATGCGGACCCTCGAGGCGCTCGGCGCCAGGGTCCTCGTCATGCGCCACGCGGTCTCGGGCGCGCCCTATCTCGTCTCACGCGAGTTCCGCGGCGCCGTCGTCAACGCGGGCGACGGCTGGCACGCCCACCCGACCCAGGCGCTGCTCGACCTCTACACCCTCCTTGGGCACGTCCCGGGAGGATCGCTGCGCGGCCGCAAGGTCGTGATCCTCGGCGACGTCCTGCACTCGCGGGTCGCGCGCAGCAACCTCTGGACCCTTACCGCCGCCGGCGCCGACGTCTGGCTCTGCGGACCCGCGACCCTCCTGCGCGGCTTCGAGGCCTGGGCTGCGGCCGGGGTCGGCGGAGCGCGACGGTTCACGGTCACGACGGACATGGCGGCAGCCCTCGCCGACGCCGACGCGGTGATGGCCCTCCGGATCCAGAAGGAGCGAATGGCCTCGGGGCTGCTGCCGTCCCTCGGGGAGTACGTTGCCCGCTTCGGCCTCACGCGGGAGCGCCTGGCCGCGACATCGCCGAGCTGCATCGTCATGCACCCGGGGCCGATGAACGAGGGCGTCGAGATCGCGGCTGATGTCGCCACCGGGCCCAGCTCGGTGGTCACGGAGCAGGTTGCGAATGGCGTCGCGGTCAGGATGGCGGTGCTCGCGCTCGTCGCCTCGGCGGCCGGGCTGTCGACCGGGCTGCCGGCCCCGCGGCTGACAGGCGGCGCGCAATGACCCTGGCGGCGCTTGCCGGAAGGCCGGCGGACCGGGCAATCGGCAAGCCCGTCGATCTCGATCTCAGCGGCGCCTGGCTGGTCGATCCCGGCGCCGGGCGGGAAGGCCCGGCGGACCTGGTGATTGAAGCCGGTCAGATTCGATCGGTCACCTGGCTGAACGGGCACGACGCTGCGGGCATCGACGATCGCGGCATCGTGGTGGCGCCGGGGTTCATCGACCTGCACGCCCACCTGCGCGAGCCCGGTGGCACGGCGGCCGAGACGATCGCTTCCGGCCTGGCCGCCGCGGCCCACGGCGGGTTCACCACGGTCTGCGCGATGCCGAACACGACGCCCCCGGTCGACCGCGGCGCCATGGTCTCGGCCGCGAGCGTCGCCGCGGAGCGATCCGGCTCGCCGGTCCGGCTTCTCCAGCTCGGTGCGCTCACGGCCGGCAGGGCCGGGGAGCAGCTCGCCGCGCTGGGCGAGCTCGCCGCTGCCGGGGTCGTCGGGTTCAGCGACGATGGGTCGCCGGTGCAGGACGCGGCGCTGTTCCGGAACGCGCTCCTGTACGCGGGGATGCTCGGCCTCCTCGTCGTCGACCATCCGGAGGACCTCCGGCTGACGGCCGGCGCTGAAGCGAACGAGGGTCTGGTCGCGACGGTCCTGGGCCTCCGGGGCTGGCCCGCCGCCGCCGAGACCGAGGCCGTCGCGCGCGACCTGGCGCTCCTCGCGGACGTCGTTCGCGACGAGCCCAGGGCTCGCCTCCACCTGACCCACCTCTCCACCGCCGGCGCCCTCGCCCAGGTCAGGGCCGCGAAGGCGGCCGGCCTGCCCGTGACCTGCGACCTCACGCCGCATCACCTGGCGCTCACGGACGAGTGGCTTGCCGGGGCGCGGCGCTGGGCCTGGGAGGCGCTGGACGGCGACGGCGCGCCCCGAGATCCGTGGCGCGATCACGCCCTCGTGGCCGCGCCATACGACGCCGCCCTCCGGGTCAACCCGCCGCTTCGATCAGCCGCTGACGCGCGAGCCTGCCTCGAGGCGCTCGTCGACGGTACGGCGGACGCGATCGCCACCGACCACGCGCCGCACGCCCAGGTCGACAAGGCCGTGGAGTTCGGTGTGGCGCGGCCGGGGATCGCCGGGATCGAGACCGCCCTCGGGCTGCTGCTCGGGGCCGTCGACGCCGGGCTGGTGCCGCTGCGCCGGGTCATCGAGGCGCTGACCATCGGGCCGGCCAGGATCCTCGGTCGCGGCGGCCCGGCGGACGAGCGAGCGGCCATCACGGGGGGCGCCGTGGCGGATTTGGTCGTGTTCGATCGGTCGGCTGGCTGGACCGTCGGCGCCGGCACGCTGCTGACCAGGGGGTTCGGCCATCCGCTCGAGGGCCGCGAGCTGGCCGGCGAGGTGCTGCTGACCGTTGCCGCGGGCCGGCTCGCCTTCGAGGCACCCGCCGCAGGCTGACCGAGACGCGCCGTCGCCCGCGACGCCCTGGGGGGTGCCTCGAGTGTCGCGGCCGTTGCCCGCGTGCCGCGCCCGCGTCCCGCGCCCGCGTCCCGCGCCCGTAGGATTGCGCGATGGCCGCCACCCCTTCGACGCCGAAGCTGAACCGCGACTACGAGCGCCGTCCGTATTGGCACGCGACCATGCCGGTCCTGCCCGATCGAAGTGGCCGCACCCTGCCGGACAGCGTCGACGCGGTCGTCATCGGCGGCGGCTACACGGGCCTCGCGGCCGCGCGGGCGCTCGCGAAGGCGGGCTCGAACGTCGTCGTGCTCGAATCCCGGACCCTGGGCTGGGGCGCATCGACGCGCAACGGGGGGATCGCGCACCCGGGCTACAAGTGGGGACCGGCGTCGATGATCAAGCGTTACGGCCACGAGCTCGCGGCGCGGCTGTACGAAGACTCCGTCGAGGCCACGACCTTCCTGGGGCGCACGATCCAGGAGAACGGAATCGAGGCCGAGCTCCGGCTGAACGGCTACATGGAGCTCGCCTGGTCGCGGCGCGACGCCGAGGACTTCGACGGCGAGGTCGAAACGCGGACTGGCTGGGGAACGCCGGCCCGCGCCATCCCGTTCGAGCGGCTGTCGGAGGAGGTCGGCACCCGCGCCTATCACGCCGGACTGGCCATCGACACGGGCGGCGTGCTGCACCCCGGCAAGTGGTTCGCCGGCCTGGTCGGGCTCGCCGAGCAGGCCGGAGCGGACCTCCACGAGGGCGTGCGCGCGACGTCGATCCGGCGCCAGGCCGATGGCCGGTTCGTCGTCGAGACGAGTCGCGGCGCGATCCAGGCCAGGGACGTCCTCGTGGCGACGAATGCCTACACCGACGGCGCCGCGCCGGCGATGCGCCGGCGGATCATCCCGATCGGGTCCTACATCATCGCCACCGAGCCGCTCCCGGAGGAGCTCGCGCGGGAGCTGTCGCCGACCGGGCGGGCGTACTTCGACACCCGGAACTTCCTGTCGTACTGGCACGTGTCGGCGGATCGTCGGCTCATCTTCGGCGGCCGCGTCAGCTTCTTCCCAACCACGGTCGACCGTACGGCGAAGCTGCTCTTCCGGCGGATGCTCGAGATCCATCCGCAGGTGGCTGGCTACCGGGTCGAGTATTCGTGGGGCGGCAAGATCGGGATGACGTTCGATCGGATGCCCCACATCGGCCGTTCGAACGGCGTGACCTACGCGATGGGCTGCTGCGGGAGCGGGGTCGTGCTGCTGCACTGGCTCGGCACGAAGGCCGGCGAGTGGATCGCCGGTGGCGCCGCGCCCGCGCTCGCGAAGCTGCGCTTCCCGATCGTGCCCGCCCCCTACGAGGGCCGGCCGTGGTTCCTGCCGGTCGTCGGCGAGTACTTCCGCGCGAGGGACCGGATGGCTCGCTCGACGCCTCCGGACCAGTCACCCGAGGGCCAATCACCCGAGGGCCCGGCACCGGCGTAGGCGCGGGGCTTCAGGCCTGCCATCTCCCGCAGGAGTAGCAGCGCGGGCTCCCCACGACGTTCTGACGGCCGCAGTTGGCGCACGTCCACCACTCCCCGGCGTCGACCGGGTCGAGCGGCCCGCCGGCGCGCCGGCGGAGCACGAGGTAGACGACGACGAGCGCGAGCCCGGCCCCGACCACGAGGGCGAGGACAATCGGCAGCACCCCGCCGATCGCGATGCCGCCGCCGCCCGTGCCGATCGCGGGCGGAGCGCAGACGTCGAAGCCGCCGGCGGCGAAGGTCTGGCCGGGGATGCAAGTCTCGTCCGGTGGTGCGCCGTGGGCGACGGGCGCCGACCACGTGGCGACCGCGGCGAGCGTCGCGAGCGCGAACACGAGGAGGGCGACTCGCGGCAGCGCCGCGGCTGCGGGTCCGTGCCCCGGTTCGGGTGTGCGAGCGTTCGCCACCGCGAGGCGCTCAGCCATGGCTGGCGGCACCGACGTCGCGGGCGATCCGGCGAAGGATGTCGAGGAGGGCATCGACGTCCTCTACGGTCGATTGGGTGTTGAGGATCCCGGCGCGCAGGTAGGTCGCCCCCCGCAGGCGGGTGGTCGAGACCCAGCCCTCGCCGGAAGCCTCGAGCGCCTGCTGGACGCGATCCTGGTGTGCGTCGAGCGCCGCCCCATCCGCGGTTCCCGTTGCGGGCGCCGGGCGGCCGTCGGGCAGGTGTCGGAAGCAGACCACGGAGAGCTCGGGCTCGGACGGAAGCGCCTCGAAGTCAGGGGACGCGGCGATCCGCGCAGCCATCGCCGCGGCGAGGTCGATGTTCGCCTCCACCATTCGGCCGAAGCCGCTCGTGCCGACGTGCTTCCAGGACAGCCACAGCTTCAGCGCCCGCCAGCGGCGCGTGCCCTCGAACCCCAGGCGCCAGAAGTTGAGCTGCTCGCCGGACCCGTGGCCGCCATCGTCGTCCGTGGGTGCGCCAGACGCGCCATTTGCGCCATTCGCGCCAGCCGCGAGGGGCCGATCGTTCGGCGGCCCGTGCCCTGCCCGGTAGTACTCCGGCCTGCGGCCGCCGAAGGCCTGTTCGAGCACGGAGCCATCGCGCACCACCAGCCCTCCGATGTCGTACGACTGGAAGAGCCACTTGTGCGGGTCGACCGTGACGGAATCGGCGCGCTCGAGATCCGCCACCCGATGCGCGTCGCGCGCCGAGAGTCGAGCGGCCGCGCCATAGGCGGCGTCCACGTGGAGCCACAGGTCCTCGCGTGCGGCCACGTCCGCGAGCTCGCCGACGCGATCGACCGCGCCGGTGTTCGTCGACCCCGCGACCGCCGCGATCGCGATCGGGAGCAGGCCCGCTGCGCGGTCCCTCGCGATCGCCTCGGCGACGGACGCACCGCGGAGCCGGAACGCATCGTCGGCGGGCACCACCACGAGCGCCTCCGGCGGGAAGCCCAGCTCGTCGAGCGCGCGGCCGATGGAGAAGTGGGTCTGGTCGGAGGCGTAGACGCGCAGGCCCTCGAGCGCCCGCCCGCGCGGCGGCCCGTCGAGCCCCCGGAGGCGCGGCACGTGGACGTCGCGCACGACGGCCATCGCGATGAAGTTCGCCATCACGCCGCCGGACGTCAGGATCCCGAAGCTGCCCTCGGCATAGCCGACGAGGTCGCAGAGCCAGCGGAGGACCTCTTCCTCCACGAAGGCGCCGATCGGCCCGGCGTGCCAGATGTCGATGCCCTGCTGGGCGATCTGGGCGAGGACCTCGCCGGCCACGGAGGCGAGCAACGGCGGCGGGGTGAAGTAGCCGAACGACCGCGGGTGCCAGGCGCTCACCGTATGCGGCGCGATCCGCGCCGAGAACTCCTCGAGGACCGCGTCGAGGGTCGTCGGCGCGTCCGGCGCCGGAGCCGGCCTACCGCCGGGACCGAAGAACTCCCGCCGGAGTGCCTCGTAGCCGATCGGCGCCCCCATGGCCCGCTCGAAGGCGTGGTCGTAGAGGTAGTCCAGCCCCGCTTCCCAGATCGCCGCTCCGGCCGCGCGGAGCGCCTCGCGGGACACGTCGGCGTCGCGAACGTTGAGCAGCTCGGGCTCGGGGTGCCAGCCCACGTCAGGTCGGTCGTCCACCCGCTCGCTCACCCGGCGGATGGTAACGAGCGCGGTCGATAATCCCGCCATGTCCGCTCCGGCCCGCACGATCGTGTTCTTCCCCGAGGGCGCGTTCGGCCCGACGAACAACTGCATCGGCATCGGCGACGTCCTCCGGCGGCGCGGCCACCGGGTCGTCTTCATCGTCGAGGAATCGTTCGCCGGACGGCTCGAGGAGCAGGGGTTCGAGGAGCGCCTGATGCGACTCGGCCCGAAGCCCGAGACGGCGGAGGCGCCCGGCCAGTTCTGGATCGATTTCATCCGGGACACGGCGCCGATCTTCCGCAAGCCCACCATCGAGCAGCTCGGCGAGTTCATGCAGCCGACCTGGCAGGCGCTCATCGACGGCGCGAAGTACGTCGACGATCGGCTCCGCGAGATCATCGACGAGCTCGACCCGGATGTGATCGTCGAGGACAACGTCGTCGCCTTCCCGGCGCTCCCGGCGAGCGGCCGGCCGTGGGTCCGGATCGCCTCCTGCAACCCGGCCGAGATCAAGGACCCCGCGATCCCGCCGTTCTCGTCCGGCTACCCCGTCGCCGACCGGTCAGCCTGGCGCGAGTTCCTCGCCGAGGTCGAGCGGACGCATCGCGAGATGTGGACCGACTTCGACGCTTTCTGCCGCGAGCGCGGAGCGCCGGGGCTCACCTGGTCCGCGGGCGGCCCCGACTTCATCCACGAGTCGCCATGGCTCAACCTGTTCCTCTACCCGGTCGAGGCGGATTACGCCCGGGAGCAGACGCTGTCGCCCACCTGGCACCGCCTGGACTCGTGCGTCCGCGCCACCGAGGGCAGCTGGGAGCTCCCGGAGCAGCTTCGCGCCGGCGAAGGTGGCCTCGTCTACCTCTCGCTCGGGAGCCTCGGGTCCGCCGATGTCGGGCTGATGCAGCGGCTCGTCGACGTCCTCGCGACCACCCGCCATCGCGTCATCGTCAGCAAGGGCCCGCTCGCGGACCAGATCCGGCTGCCCGACACGATGGTCGGCGAGGGCTATCTCCCGCAGCCGGCGATCCTCCCCCAGGTCGACCTCGTCGTGACCCATGGTGGCAACAACACGGTCACGGAGTGCTTCAACGCCGGCAAGCCGATGGTCGTGCTGCCGTTGTTCTGGGACCAGGTGGACAACGCCCAGCGGGTGCAGGAGACCGGCTTCGGCGTCCGCCTGCCCGCCTACGCCTTCGAGGACGCGGAGCTGACCGGGGCCATCGACCGCCTCCTGGTCGACCAGGACCTCCGGGCGCGGATGGCCTCGGCGGCGGCACGGATGCAGGCGGCACCGGGAACCGTCAAGGCAGCGGACGGCATCGAACGGGTGGCGACGACCGGCGATCCCGTCCTCGGCTAGAGTCCGTCCGTGGCCCCCGAACGTCCCCCGGCCGAGCAGGCCGGCCAACAGCCCGTGGAGCGCCCGGACGAGCAGGCGGGCGAACGGGCGCACGAGCACGCGGTCGAGTACAAGGGCGCCCCGCTCGATGCGGAGAAGGGCCCGGGCCTGGGCTGCTTCTGGCTGCAGGTCATCGTGCTGGCGATCGTCGTGCTGCTCACGCCGATGAGCGTCGTCTGGAACTGGCCCGTGCTGGTCACGATCGTGCTGTTCGCGACGCTCCTCGTCCTCCTGCTGTTCGTCGGCCAGACGATCATCTTCCTGCTCCGGCTCGTCGCCGCCGATCGGCGCGCCGACGCACGGCGACGACCGCTGCGCTCGCAGACGAAGACCGTCGGCGAGATCGAGGACGAGGCTGGCGACGAGGGCGTGCGAGAATAGCCGCCGCCCCAGGCGAAACCCGCTCACCCTGCCCGGAGGACCGCACGCCCGTGCCCGTTCTCGCGACCTACTTCACCGTCCGACGCGGCCGCGACCCGTTCTTCAAGTTCTACATGAAGACCCTGTTCCCGCGGCAGGTCCGCGACTACAGCGAGAAGTACGGGATCCGGTTCGTCGGCTGGTTCAACGTGGCCCACGGCTGGGACTTCGACAACGTGATCATGTTCGACCTGCCGAGCTACGCGATCCTCGACCAGCTCGAGGCCGACGAGGGCATCCAGGCGATCGCCCATCGCGGCGCCGAATGGATCATGGAACGCCACCACTCGATGTTCCTCCGCGAGCGGATGGGGCCCGAGCTCAAGGTCCACCTGTAACGTGAAGCGATAAGGAGGCCGGCAATGGAGACGCGCCGAAACGCCCAGCTCGCCGACCTCGCCCGCGATGCGGACATCGAGCGGTCGGATTTCCTCGTGCGCGCTGGAGAGCAGCTCGATCGGTTCGTGTCGACGAACGCGGCGAAGATTCGCCAGCTCGGCGGCCTGGTCCTGATCGACGAGGATCCCGACTACCTGGCCGTCGCGCCGGATGGCACGTTCCGGAGCCGCTCGCGCGTGTTCGACGATGCCACGGGCAACTGGATCGCCGAGACCGAGGTCATCGAGACCGCCGCGGAGCTCGCGGAGATCTACAACCCCGCCGACATCCTGCAGGCCTTTGCGGATGCGGAGGCGAGCGACGCCGGCGCCGGCGCGCGCGAGGACGATTCCGATGCGCCCGAGGGCGCGACCGGCGGCGAGAACGGCAAGGCTCGCAAGGGCGGTGACGCGGCCTACGCCGCTGCCGCGGACCAGTGGGCCGCCGGGCAGCCGGACGTCCCCGAGGTCACCAACGAGGACGCCGCGGCGACGGCGCTGTACGAGCTGGCCCTCGATTTCCAGGATCGCAGCCAGCGCACCGAGGCCGGCCTCATCGAGCAGTTCGAGAACGCGGCGATGGGGCTCCTGAGCCACGTCGGCACGATCACCATCGTCGAGGACGATGACGAGCAGCTCACCCTTGGCACCGGCGGCTTCCATGGCAAGGTCGTGCCCGAAGGCGAGGGCGGCTGGAGCGATATCTCGACCCCGGACTCGATCGTCCGCTACTACGACCCGACGGATGTCTTCGGCGACCTCGCCGAGGCGATCGCCGAGGCCTACCCCGGCGTCGCCGAGGACGAGGATGACGACGAGCTCGACGCGAAGGCCGCGGACGCCGACGGCGCCGACGCCGATGCCGACGACGACGATGGCGAGGCCGACGCGGACGACGACGCGGACGACGACGATCCCGACGATCCCGACGAGTTCGCCGTCGTGGATCGCCAGGGCCGGGGGTAACGCACCTGGCCACGCGCGCTCGAGACCCGAGCCTCGCGACCGCCCGCTCGCCGGCTCCGCGAGCGCCGGCGGCAATGCGCCTTGCCGGCGCCGAGCTCATCGACAGTCGCGAGATCCTGCCCGGCCAGTGGCTGCAGGACTACCGTGCCCCGGAGATCGTGGCCGGCGCCCGTGCCGGCCAGTTCGTCCACGTCAGGACCGGTGACTACTCCGGCCTCGTGCTGCGCCGGCCGTTCTCGTTCAACACGATCGATGTCGCCAGCGGAACCCTGAGCATCCACTTCCGCACGATCGGGCGGGGAACGGAGTGGTTCACCCGGCTCCGGCCCGGCGACCGCGTGGACATGCTCGGGCCGCTGGGAAGGCCGTTCGAGGTGGATCCCCGATCCCGACATCTCCTGCTGGTCGCCGGCGGGCTCGGGATCGCCGGCGTCCGATCACTGGCCGACGAGGCCATTCGTGACGGCCGCCAGGTCGTGCTGCTCTTCGGCGGCGCGACGGCGCGAGACGTCTACCCCTCGTCGCTGCTGCCCGACGAGGTCGAGTACGTCGTCGCGACCGACGACGGGAGCGTCGGCCACCACGGATTCGTCACGGAGCTCGTCGAGGCGTACGAGGCCTGGGCCGATCAGGCCTTTGCGTGCGGCCCGCTGCCGATGCTGCGATCGCTCGCCGGCCTCGCGGCAACGCGGCGCCGGCGCCTGGGCGTGGCATCACTCGGGCGGAAGCGCGGCGCCGGGCGGCCGCTCCCCGCCGGCTCGGCGCAGGCGCGGCGCAAGGCATTCCTCCAGGTCTCGATGGAGCAGAACATGGGCTGCGCCGTCGGCGCCTGCCTCGGCTGCGTCGTCATGGACGCGAAGGGCGCGCCGCAGCGCGTCTGTCGCGAGGGGCCGGTCTTCGCCGCCGACGAGCTGGAGTGGGAGACCGCGTGGCAGTGAACCCCGGGACCGCACGGCGATGAAGGCCAAGCGTCGCGTCGTGACCGCCGTCACGCCGTACAAGCGCCGCCCGACCGTTCGGAAGATCAAGCCCGCGATCGCCCCCGTGGTGCGTCGTCCGCCGATCGAGCGGCCGGCCGCGGAGCAGCCATCGAACGGCGCAGGCGCCGGCACGGCCGCGGGTGGCGGCTCTCCCGTCGGGCCGGCCAGCGCGTCGCGGGCGGTCGCGATGCACGACCTTCGATCGAGCGACGCGGCCGGCGACCAGGGCGCCGCGGTCGCGCTGTCCGTCGATCTCGGTCGCGGGCTCGTCCTCGAGAACCCGATCCTGGTTGCCTCGGGAACGTTCGGGTACGGCACCGAGTACGCGGACGTGGTCCAGGTCCAGCGCCTCGGCGCCATCTGCTGCAAGGGCACCACGCTCCGGCCCCGCGTCGGCAACCCGACGCCGCGCGTCACCGAGACGCCCGCTGGGATGCTCAACTCGATCGGGCTGCAGAACCCCGGCGTCGACGCGGTGCTCGCGAAATACGCGGAGACGTGGGCCGGCTGGAAGGTGCCGGTGATCGTCAACGTCGCTGGAGAGTCGATCGCGGACTACACGGAGGTCGCGCGACGCCTGGACGGCGTGCCGGGCGTGGCCGGCATCGAGCTCAACATCAGCTGCCCGAATGTCGGGAGGGGCGGGCTCCAGTTCGCCATCGATCCCGAGGCCGCCGGCGCCGTGACCGCCTCGGTCCGCCGCGCCACCGACCTGCCTCTGCTCGTGAAGCTCTCTCCGAACGTCGCCGACATCCGGCCGATCGCCCGGGCCATCGAGGACGCCGGTGCGGATGCACTGACCGCGATCAACACCCTGTCCGGGATCGCGGTGGCGCCGACCCGCCAGCGACCGCTCCTCGGGAACGTCTACGGCGGGCTCTCGGGGCCGGCGGTGAAGCCGGTCGGGCTGCGCATCGTCTACGAGGCCAGCCAGGCCGTTCGGATCCCGATCGTCGCCATCGGGGGCGTGACGGAGCTCGCCGACGTGCTCGACTACCTCGCCGTCGGCGCCGTGGCGGTCCAGGTCGGAACGGCGATCTTCGCCGATCCCACGCTGCCCGTCCGCCTCGTTGACCAGCTCGCCGCCGAGTGCCGGGCCCGCGGGCTGTCTTCGTATGCGTCCCTGATCGGCACGGCGCTCCCGAAGAAGGCCGCCGCGCCGTCCGCCAAGGGAGTCGAGTACCGCCCCTAGCGGAAAGTACGCAACGGAGCCTGCGGCTGTTGCGCCTCGTCTTCCGCGTGTCCCGATGTGAGGCTCGGGCTCTCGGGCGACCGCTGTCGTACCCCGCCCGGGGAGCGAGGGAGATGGCGATGTCGCCCGAGGACGTCGAAGGCCGGTCCTGGAAGCCGGCGGTGATCGCATTGGTCGTGATCATCGTGCTCGCCGGTGGCGTGCTGACCTTGCTCGGCTCACAGGTGAGCGGCGTGCTGTCCACCGTCGGCGCGAGCGTCGGCAACCCAGGCGACTACGCCGGTGGCGGCGGTGGGTCGAGCGGCGGCGACCAGGCGGGGTCGGACGATGGTTCCGGCGGCACGGACGCGTCCGGCGGGTCGGGGTCCGGCGGGACGGGCGGCGGGACGGGCGGCGGGACGGGCGGCGGCTCGGGCGGCGGGACGGACGGCGGCTCGGACGGCGGCGACGGCGGCTCCGGCCAGCTTCTCGACGCCGCTCGCCCCGAGCTGCTGATCATCAAGACGGGCGAGATCACGATCCAGGTCAATGACATCGATGCCGCGAGTGCCGCCGCCACGCGCTCGATGGACGGCTTCGGCGGGTACGCCAGCGGCACCGGCAGGAGCGGCACG
>JAICVI010000224.1 GCA_025935415.1 Chloroflexota bacterium | reverse complement strand
TGGCGCCTCGCCGAGCACGGCGCCGGATGCTGGAGTCGACGAGCGCAGCAGGGCGTGCGCCGATGCTCCCGCGGGCCATGCCGCGGTGGCGAGGGCCATGACAGCGAGGGCCGCCGCGACGAGCGCCGTCGTGCGGAGGACGGCGAGGCCCGCAGGTGCACGGAACCCGAGCCGGGATTCGGCGTTCACGCCGGCCGTGCGCTCCGGCGGGATGTGCGAAGCGCGATCACCAGGGCGATGAGCCCGACCACGAGACCGCCACCGCCGATGAGCATGCCCGTCGTCGTGGCGCGATCCGCAGCGTTGCGCGCGTCGTTGATCCCCGTCTGGAGATCCGCGAGCTGCTGCGGGTTGATGGCGCCGGCCTGAAGATCCTCGATGCGGCCGTCGATGCGATCCAGGCGGGTCGCGACGTCGGCGAGGGTCGGCACCTTGACGGGGAACTCGACATCGCTCGAGCTGGTGACGGGCTCGAACGTCTCGTCGCCCGATGTCAGCGTGAGGTCGACCGGCTGGGCATGGATCGATCCGGTGATGTGGAAGGTGTAGTCGCCGGTCGTGGTCGGCAGGATGTCGGCCGTGTACTGGCCGGGCGTGCCGAAGCCCTCGTCCAGGTCGAAGGCCGGCTGCAGCGGCAGCTCGGCGGTCTGCTGGTCCGAGGTCGAGACCACGACCTTCAGGTCCCCAGGCGCGAGGTCATTGACCGGCTGGTCGTGATGGTCCTGGATCGTGACCTCGACGGCGTTGAGCTGGCTCACGAGCGTGGGCTCGACGTGCCAGCCCACGGTGACGTGGTAGTCCCCGACCTCGGTGTGGTCGTGCGCGCTGACGATCGGCGCCGCGGCGAGTGGCAGGCACAGCAGGCCGATCACGCCGATGGTTCGAAGGGCGACATGTGGTCGCACGGTTCCTCCTGGAGCGCGAGTGCTCCGACTCCCGGGCCGGCCGCGAACGGCCGGCGCACGGTGGACTGGCTTGCTCGCCGCAGCAAGGCGGCGGCAAGCTAGGCGGGAGTCGCGAGGGGCGGTGCCCGGAGGCCGGATCGCCGGCCGAGGACCGATTCGTGCGCCGGGAGGACGTCGAGGCGAGGCCACAGCTCCGGTGTCCTGTGGGTGCGGCGATGCACCTGGCGAGCGGCCCTGATCCGCGCGAGCAGGACCCGCTGGCGATGCTCGAACAGCGCGGCGACGAAGGCGACGGAGGCGCCGACGGCCATGGCGATCCACAGCCCGAACGGGTACTCCGGCGACAGGAGGATTCCCGGTCCGGGCGCCGCCTGTCCGATCGAGGCGCGCTCGATGTTCTCCTGGATCGTCAGGAGCACCACCCCGAGCAGGCTGATGCGGCTCGCGACCTGCAGCCAGGTCCCGAGGAAGGCCCGCAGGGACGGGCCGGGCGGCGCGATCCGACGCGACGCCTCGCCGCGGAGACGGCCACGGAGCTGCAACAGGCGCCCGATGGCGAGCACCCCGAGCACGACCGACAGCACGACAGTCGATTCGACGGCCGCCGCCCAGGTCTGGCCGTGCCCGGCGTGGGCAAGCTCCTCGCCGTAACGGGATCCGTACCGAGCCAGGAACGTCAGGTCGTGGGCGAGGACAAGCGCGATCAGCTGGAGCGCCAGCGCGCCCGTGACTGCCGCGATCCGCCGAGTCATCGCCACAACTCTACTGCGGTCCCCTTCCCTGCGGATCAACGGTCGATCCGGGCGTCGTTGCCGGCCCCGCTAGGATCGGGGCGTGAGCTCGAAGCGTGGCTAAGCGGCGGCGCGCGCCGAGGGCGGCTTCCGTCTCGCGGGCGCCTGCCCCGCGTCCTGCGATCCCGGGCGCGAAGCGCCGCCCGATCGCGACACGACCGATCCCGTGGTGGCGCCAGAACCTCTCGACGCTGCTCGCGATCGCGGTCGTGGTTGGTGGCGTCGGCGTCGTCGTGGCGGGGCTCTTCGGGGGCGGCGCGTCGCCGTACTCCTGCGATTCGCAGCTGCAGCCCGTCGCCGGCGCGACCGTCGACAACCCCATCGTCACCCCGCAGCAGGGCTTCAACCACGTGCCGGCGGGGACCAGGATCGAGTACGCCTCGTGTCCGCCGGCCTCGGGCCCCCATTACTCGCAGGCGGGCGTGGCGCCGCTGCCGCCGCGGTTCTACGAGCCCGACTCGGGCCTCGGGCCGGGCAGCTGGGTCCACAACCTGGAGCACGGCTTCGTGGTCGCGCTGTATCGCTGCCCCGGCTCGACGTGCCCGCCAGATGCGGACCTCGAGGCGCTCCGAGCTTTCGTCAGCGAAGGCCCGGTGACGCAGTCGTCGACCGCGTGCGGCTACCGATCGAAGGTCCTCGCCGTTCGATTCGACGACATGGCGACGCCGTTCGCCCTCGTCGCCTGGCAACGCGTGCTCCTGCTCGATACCTTCGACAAGAGCACGGCCCTCGACTTCGCGCGCACCTGGATCGACAAGACGGCGCGCGAGCAGAACTGCTGACCTCGGAGGGCATCGCCAGGTGAGCGAGAAGCGAACGACGGCTCGAGCATTCCATGACGCCGCCGGGGTCGAGGACTGGCGCGTGCTGTTCTCCGGGGCCCACGCCTACTTCCGTGTCCGGTCGTTCGCGGAGGGAGCACGGTTCGTGGCCGCGATCGCCGACGTCGCCGAGGCCGTGGGCCACTTCCCCGACGTCGACGTCCGACCCGAGGGCGTCACCGTCCGGACCGCCTCGGGCGAGTACGGAGCCCTGAGCCCTCGTGACGTGGAGCTGGCGCGAGGGATCTCGGCGGAAGCCCGGAAGCTGGGGCTCGAGGCGGATCCCTCGCAGGTCCAGGTCGTGGCCATCGCGGTAGCGCAGGACGCCGACAGCGACGTCGGCCCGTTCTGGGCCGCGGCGCTGGGCTACCGGAGCCTCGGACCGAACGAGGACGTCATCGATCGCCATCGACGGAACCCGCAGGTCTCGTTCCAGGGCCTCAAACCGCCCCGGCCGGGCCGTGGCCGAACGCATATCGACGTGAGCGTGCCGGCCGATCAGGCCGAAGCCAGGGTCGCGGCAGCCCTCGAGGCCGGCGGCCGCCTCGCGGACGCTTCGCACGCGCCCAATTGGTGGACGCTGGCCTCGCCCGAGAACCACAAGGTCGACATCGCGGCATGGCCGGACTTCGACGATGACGCGGAGGGCTGAGCGAGCGGCGCGGCCTCGAAGAATCGG
>JAICVI010000255.1 GCA_025935415.1 Chloroflexota bacterium | reverse complement strand
GGTGAATGCACCGGTGCCCGTCGCCGTATATGAGTAGCAACGGTCTCGCCACGTCACCCGCATCTCGAGCGTGACCTGGCGATCGACGTCCGGCAGCGCGATCGTCGAGACGAACGACGACGGAGTGCGGGTCAGCGGCGATCGCACGTGAATCGGGCTCCGGGTGCCAGAACCGCTCCGGAAATCGAGCTCGAACGACGTCAGCTCGAGCGTCGGCTCGAACGCCCGGTCGCTCGGGTCCAGCGAGTACCAGATGCGGAGCTCCATCGGAAGGTCACGCCCGCCCACGAGCATCCCACCGCCGAGCTCGCCCGCCGGGACCGGAAAGCTGGGCGCGGGGGACGGGGAGACCGTCGAAACCACGCCGGTGATGCCGCCGCGGACGACGGCAAACTGGAGCTCGACGTCAGGCGTCAGCGCATACGCGCTCGCAGCCGAAGGGCAGGCTGCTGCGCCGGCGGAAGACAGTGGACGAGAAGCAACGACGCTCGGAATCGATGTTGGCGCCGGTGCCGTTGCGCGCGGCGCGTCAGACGGAGCGACCGGTGCGCAAGCCGCGACGACAGCGGCGAGCGCGAAACCGGGGAGGCGACTGCGGTTGCGCATTGGGCGACGAATTGACGGGGTCTTGCCGTTCCTCGTGACGCCAGGTTGGAGGCGAATCAGCCAGGCGTGGCCGATCGCTTGAGCACGGCATCCGCGACGATCGAGCGGTGAATCTGGTTCGTGCCCTCGTAGATCTGGGCGCCCTTGGCGTCGCGCATCAGGCGCTCGATGCCGGTCTCGCGGGAGTAGCCACTCCCGCCGAAGAGCTGGACCGCGTCCGTGGCCACCTTCATCGCTGTGTCCGAAGCGGTCCACTTGGCCAGCGATGAGACCTCGCCCAACGGCTCGCCGCGGTCCTTGGCGCGCGCGGCCTCGTGGACGAGCGCGCGGGCCGCAGCCACGTCGCGCGCCATCTCGGCGAGCATGAACCTGAGCCCCTGGAGCTCGGCGAGCGGGGCGCCGAAGGCCTTGCGCTGCTGCAGGTACCCGGCAGCCTGCTCGAGGGCGCTGCGGGCGATCCCGACGCAGCCGGCGCCGATCGAGATCCGCCCTTCGGCCAGGCTCGAGAGCGCGATTCTGTATCCCCCGCCCTCCTCGCCCAGGCGGTTCTCCGCGGGCACCAGCGCGCCGTCGAAGATCAGCTCCGCCGCGGGACACGACCGGATGCCCATCTTCTTCTCGTGGGCGCCGAACCGGAAGCCCTCGACGCCCTTCTCGACCAGGAACGCCGTGATGCCCTTCGGGCCCTTCGACGGGTCGACCGTCGCGAACACCAGGTAGCGATCGGCCTCCGGCGCGTTCGAGATCCAGATCTTCGTTCCGGTCAATCGGTACCCGCCGGCGTCCGGCCCATCGTCGATGCGCTCGGCGCGCGTCCGGAGGGCCGCGGCGTCGGACCCACCGGCCGGCTCGGTCAGGCAGAACGCGCCCAGTGCCTCGCCGGCGAGCATCGGCGGCAGCCAGCGCTCGATCTGCTCCGGCCTGCCGTAGCTCAGGACCGGGAACTGCGACAGGAGGTGGACGGACAGCGTGACCGCGGTCGCCATGTCGGCGGCGCCGAGCTCCTCCATGACCAGCGCCCAGCCGAGGTAGCTGAACCCGCCCCCGCCGATCGACTCCGGGAGCGGCGTCCCGGTCAACCCGAGCTCACCCATCCGGGTGAAGATCGACCGGTCGAAGCGCTCCTGCTCGTCGCGCTCGATGGCCGTCGGGGCGACCTCGCGCTGCGCGAACTCGCGGGCGGTGTCGCGGAGCAGCCGTTCCTCGGCGGTCAGCCCGCCCGCAGACGGGGCTCCCGACGGTCCCGCGGCCGCGTTTGGCGTCATCGATCGTCCCCAGTGCTGTTATCCACCTGAGCGCCCCCGGATATCCGGCGACCCGTCCGCTGCAGCTGGCGTCCACGTTCCAAGCGGGCGGCGCACCACCCAG
>JAICVI010000232.1 GCA_025935415.1 Chloroflexota bacterium | reverse complement strand
TGCTCCAGGCCGGGCAGGCCTGCTGGCAGCGGCCGCACTCGGTGCAGGTGAAGCCATCGAGCATGTCCTTCCAGCCGAGATCGGCGAGCGTCCGCAGGCCGAACGTCGCGTCCTCGGCCTCCAGGTCCATCTTCGGCAGCTCGCCGCGCGGCGCGAGCTTCCGGAAGTAGATGTTCGGGAAGCTCGTGGCGATGTGGAGGTGCTTGCTGAAGGGCAGGTACACGAGGAAGGCCGCGACGATCACCATGTGCAGCCACCACGCGATCGCGAAGCCGGCCTGGAGCGTCGCCGAGTCCAGCTGCCGCAGCGGGCCGGCCAGGGCGTTCCCGATGAACGCCCCCGGCTGGTCGCCGTACCGGGCGACCTCGAACAACCCGGCCACGAACTCGGCCGCGACCAGCGTCCCGATCATCCCGAGGATGAGCAGCGCGTCGTTGTTGAACGTGAGGCGGGCCGGCCGCGAGATGAACCGCCGCTCGAAGGCCCACAGCACGGCGGCGATCACGATGAGCGCGACGATGTTCTGCATCGCCAGGACCGCGGCCCAGAGCAGGCCGTCGAGGGGCCACGAGATGATCGCCTGCACGAGCCCGCCGGTGACCACGTTGGCCGTGCCGACCGTGAGCAGGACGAACCCCCAGAAGATCCCGAGATGGAGGATCGCGGCCCGCGGGTCCTTGAACATCTTCGTCTGGACGAAGGCGTACTCGATCAGCCCGGCAAGGCGGGCCGGCACGTTGTCGAGCGGGCTGGGGCCTTCGGCCCGAGCCGCCGCGAAGACGCGGAGGTGGCGGGCCATCGCCAGCACGAACACCAGCGCCGCACCCCAGAAGACCGCGAACACGAGGGGGTAGAACGGCACGTGCTCGAAGAACGGGAACATCAGCGCGGCTCGCTCCTGCGCCCAGCATCGACCTCTTGAAGGTCTGGGTCCGGAAGGTCTCGGTCCGGAAGGTCTCGGTCCGGAAGGTCTGGGTCCGGAAGGTCGGGGCGCTCCGAATGGCCCGCGCCGGCGGCCCCGTGATCGAACGGGCCGGCGAGCGTCTCCAGCGCGTGCCGCAGCGTGGGCGCGAGGGCGTCGATGGACTCGAGGGCCGCGCGCGGGCTGCCCGGCACGTTGACGATCAACGATCGGTCGAGGACGCCCACGACCCCCCGGGAGAGGTCGGCCATCGGCGTCTTCGCCCGGCCGGCGGCACGGATCGCCTCGGCGAGCCCCGGGACCTCGTAGTCGATCACCGCCTGCGTCGCCTGCGGGGTGACGTCTCGCGGCGTGAGGCCGGTGCCGCCGGTGGTGACGACGAGCAGGTGGTCGGGTGCCGCGGCGCGGAGGGCCGTTTCGATGTCGGCACGCTCGTCCGGCACGGCCCCCCGATCGACGGCAAAGCCCCGCTCCGCGAGGGCGCCCGCAAGCGCGAGCCCGGCATCGTCGTGGCGCACGCCTGCCGCAACGCCGTCGCTGATCGTCAGCACGAGGGCGGGCGTGCCCGGTGGAACGCCGTCGGCGTGCGCCTGCTCGGACGAGCCCACCTCAGCGGCTCTTCCTGATCCGCCCTGCGACACGCTCGCCCGGGCGGCGGATCGGCCGTTGGGCGGCCTCTGCGCTGTCGGCAGGTCGGTGCCATTCGCCGCTCTGACCCCCGGACTTGGAGACGAGCCGGACGGACCGGATCTCCACTCCGCGTTCCACACCCTTGACCATGTCGTAGATGGTCAGCGCAGCGACGGATGCGGCAGTCAGGGCCTCCATCTCAACGCCCGTCGGCCCGGTCGTGGCCGCCTCGGCGCGGACGCGGAGGCCGCTCGCAACGCGGTCGGGGGTCACGGTGACGAGCAGGTCCGTGAGCGCGAGCGGGTGGCACAGCGGGATGAGGTCCGAGGTTCGCTTGCCGCCCATGACCCCCGCGAGCTCTGCGGCCGAGAGGACATCGCCCTTGGCCGCGCGACCGTCGATGACGAGGCTCAGCGTCTCGGCCGAGACGGCGACGAACGCCTCGGCGACGGCGCGGCGCGGCGTCGAGGGCTTGGCGCTCACGTCGACCATGCGCGGACGGCCCGTTCGATCGACGTGGGTCAGGCGGCGGCGCTCGGCGCGGTCTCCAGGAGGGCGCTCCATGTCGCGCTCATGATGCGGCAGCCGGGCGCTGCGATGTCGGCCGCGGTCGGCCGGAGTTGGCTGGGACCTCCGTGGGCAGCCGGACCGGCCGGGGCGTCAGGCCGGGTCGAGCCACCACAGGTCGACGGGATCGCCGGCCGCGTGCACGTCGACGTGCTCCGGGACGATCGCCAGGGCATCTGCCGCGGCAAGGGCCGAGAGGACGTGACTCCCCTGCCCCGCTGACCCGTGGGACAGGCGCAGGCGCACGCGTCCCTGCGCATCGCGTTCGGGTGCGCCGTCGCCGTCGCGCTCGGCGGTGGCACGCAGGAAGGCCCGCCGGTTCGATGCGGTGCGGACCTCGTCCAGCAGGACGCCCCGATCGACTGGTCGGTAGAGGTCACGGCGGCCGCTCAGCGCCCGGATCGCCGGGCGAACGAAGAGCTCGAACGTGACGAAGCTCGACACGGGGTTGCCCGGCAGCCCGAACAGGAGGGCGCGCCCGCCGTCAGGACGGGTCGCGGTGCCGAACGCGAATGGCTTGCCCGGCTGGACCGCGACCTTCCAGAGGCCGATCCGCCCGACTGCCTCGAAGGCCAGCTTCACGACGTCGTACGGTCCGACCGAGACGCCACCGGCGACGACGATCGCATCAGCACCCTGGTCCAGCGCTGCCCGCAGGCGCCTCGTGACGTCCTCGAGCTCGTCGGGCGCAACCCCGAGCGAGAGAACCGCTCCGCCTGACGATTCGACCAGGGCACGCAGGCC
>JAICVI010000089.1 GCA_025935415.1 Chloroflexota bacterium | reverse complement strand
CTCGCGATCGAGCTCGAGGGCAGCGGGCTGCGCGCGATCCCGCACCTCTCGGCCCGGATGATCCGCGACCGCGCGCACCTCGCCGCGCTGCTCTCGCGCCTCCGCGACGCCGGCATCGACCGCGCCTTCGTCGTCGGTGGCGACGCGGACGAGCCCGGGGAGTTCCTCGACGGGCTCTCGCTGCTGCGGGGGATGGCCGACCTCGGCCAGGCGCCGAGCGAGCTGGGCTGCCCGTGCTACCCGCAGGGCCACCCCGACATTCCCGACGAGGCGCTCGCCCAGGCGCTGCGCGACAAGGCGCCGTTCGTCCAGTACATGACCACCCAGCTGTGCTTCGACCCGAAGGCGATCGCCTCGTTCGTCGCCGCCCGCCACGCGGAGGGCATCGACCTGGACGTGAAGCTGGGCATCCCCGGCGTCGCCGAGATCCCGAAGCTCATGTCGATCAGCGCCCGCATCGGCGTGAAGGACGCCTCGAAGTTCGTGCTGCGGAACTATCGATTCGTCGGCCAGCTCCTGAAGTCCGGCGGGATCTACAAGCCATCGCGCCTCGTGCAGGATCTCGCCCCCGTGATCTCGGACCAGGGGGCCCGCGTCATCGGGCTCCATGTCTACACCTTCAACAACGTGCCCGCGACGGTCGCCTGGCGCGACGAGCTCCGAAGCTCACTGGCGCGGTGACGGCCCGGGGCTGACTCGCCGCGGGCGAATCCGCCGTCGACGGGCGCCCTGCGCGGTGCCAAGATTCGCGCCGCGATGCCGCTCCCCACCGGTCCCGCGGTCACCTTCCTGTTCACCGACATCGAAGGATCGACGCGCCTCGAGCAGCAGGTCGGCTCGTACGACTGGGCGACGATCGTGGCCCGCCACGACCAGCTGCTCCGCGGCGCGATCGAGTCGAACGGCGGGGTCGTCGTCAAGACCGAAGGCGACGCCTTCTTTGCCGCCTTCGATCGACCGGAGGCGGCGGCGCGCGCGGCGGTGGCGGCACAGCGAGCCGTCGCGACAGAAGCCTGGCCCGAGCCGTGCGAGCTCAAGGTCCGGATGGGCCTCCACCTCGGCGAGGGCCGTCTCCGGCATGCCGGGTCGAGCGAGTCGGAGGACTACGTCGGCATCGACGTGAACTACGCCGCGAGGATCGCCGCCGCCGGCAACGGCGGCCAGGTCGTCCTCTCGCAGGCGCTCGTGGATTCGCTGGGCGACCGCACCGACCTCGGCAACGGCGCGACGCTCGTCGACGACGGCCTTCGAGCCGTGAAGGACTTCGACGAGCCGCGCCGGCTCCACCGTCTCGTCGTGCCCGGCGCGGCCGACGATCCCCGCCGCCTCCGGACACTGGACCCGCCCTCGAACCTGCCCGGGGACGTCACCGAGCTGGTCGGTCGAGGCGAGCAGATCGACACGCTTCGCGGCCTTCTCGCCTCGACCCGGATCCTCACGCTGACCGGGCCCGGCGGGAGTGGCAAGACGCGCCTCGCGCTCGGAGTCGCGCAGGCGGTGCGCGACCGATTCCCGCACGGAACCTGGTTCGTCGACCTCGCCGCAGTTCGCGATGCGGACCTCCTCGAGCCCGCGATGGCCTCGACGCTCGGGGTCCGCGAGTCCGCGGACCGGACCGCGGCGGTGGCGCTCCGCGAGCACCTTCGTGAGCGCGAGCTGCTGCTCCTGCTCGACAACCTCGAACAGCTTTTGCCTGCGGGCGCCGACGTCGTTGCGACGATTGCCCGCTCGGCCCCGTCCGTGCGGCTCCTGGTCACGAGCCGCGAGCTGCTCCGTATCTCCGGCGAGCGCGGCCACGCCGTCCCGCCCCTCGACGTCGACGCGGGCGTGGAGCTCTTCCTGGCCCGCGCCACGGCGCTCCGCCCGGACCTGGAGCTGACCACCGAGTCACGGGAGATCGTGCGCCGGATCTGCGAGCGGCTCTCCGGGCTCCCGCTCGCGATCGAGCTGGCGGCGGCGCGGGTGCGGATGCTCAGCCCGCAGCTGATCCTGGAGCGCCTCGCAACCAGCCTCGATCTCGGCGGCGGGTCACGCGACCTGCCGGAGCGGCAGCGCACGCTTCGGGGCGCGATCGCCTGGAGCCACGAGCTTCTCACGGAGCCCGAGCGCCGGCTCTTTCGGCGCCTCGGGATCTTCGCCGGCGGCTGGACGGCGGATCTCGCCCTCGCGGTGGTCGACCCCGAGCGCGATCTCGGAATCGACGTCCTCGAGGGCCTCGAGTCCCTCGCGGACAAGAGCCTCGTGCGGATCGAGGCGGCCGATTCGGGCGGCGGTGCAGCTGCCGAGCCGCGCTTCGACCTGCATCCCCTCCTTCGCGAATATGCGCTCGAGCAGCTGGCTGGAGCCGGCGAGCTGGCGGACACCGAGGCGCGCCATGCGGAGGCGATCGCGGGCCTCGCGCAGGCGGTCGGGCCGACGATCCTCGGGCCGAACGGACAGTCCACGATCCGCCGCCTCGATCGGGAGCAGCACAACGTTCGCGCCGTCGTCGACTGGGCCACCCGGACCGGCAATCTGGAGACGGGCGTCCGCGCGGTCGCGCCGATCTGGCGCTGGTTCCAGCAACGCGGGCTGCTCCGCGAGGGACGCGAGCTGCTGGCGCGCCTGCTCGCGACGCCGCCGTCGACCACGCTGCTGCACATCGACGCCCTGGCCGCGGTGGGCGGCCTCGCCTATTGGGGCGATGACTTCGTCGCGTCCGGCGCGGCCTACGAGCAGCGCCTCGCGCTTGCTGAGGAAACCGGCGACGCGATCCAGATCGCCGAGGCGCACTACGACCTCGGCTTCATCTCGATGGTCAATGGCGACCCCGACACGCTTCGAGCCCACGAGGCAACGGCGCTCGAGCTGTTCACGAAGGCCGGTTCCAGGACGGGGATCCCCAAGGCGCGGCAGGCGCTCGTGCTCGCCGTCTTCCTGACTGGCGACTACACCAGCGCGCTCGAGCTCGAGGGCCAGAATCTCGCCGAGTTCCGGGCCGCCGGCTCCGAGTACCAGATCGCCGACAGCATGACGTTCCACGCCGGGGTGTTCCTGAAGTCGGGCGACCCGGCGACCTCGTGGGAGTACGTCCGCGACGGCCTCCGATGGTTTGCCGAGAACGACAACCAGTCCGGCATCGCACGCGCCCTCGGCATGGCCGCGATCGTGCTGCTGCTCCATGGGGACGTCGAGCTCGGCGCTCGGGCCACCGGTGCGACGTACCGGATCGTGGAGGACAAGGGCGTGATGCTCGCGCCGGTGAAGGTCCTGCACATGCCCGATCCAAGGCACCTCGCGATCGAGCGGCTCGGTGCGGAGAAGGCCGAAGAGCTGTTGCGCGACGGCGCGGCGGCGCCCGTCGACGAGATCATCCGCGAGGTGCTCGCCGCACCCGCCCCGGGCGAGGTGTCGACCCCGACCGGTGCCGCCGAGCACTGACCCGATCTGCGCCTCGGCGGAACGGATTTCCCGCTGGTGGCGGGCCAATGCATGGAGCAGCCTTGGGATGGACTCATCCCGAATCCGGAAGGGGGATCGACGATGACACGGGAACGGATGCCATGACGCGCGAGCGCCAGCCCTAGCGGAGACGCTGGGCGACAACGGGAACGGGCGGTCTCCGGACCGCCCGTTTCGATTCCGCGATCGCCGACCAAGAACATTGCAGGCATCTAACAATCCGGGCCGATACCAGTACAAAAGCATGCTGCGCGAGCACGCCTGAGCGCGGCATACTGCGGCCGCAATGTCGAGTCACATGCTCGAGGTCGCCGGGCTCTTCTCGTACACATGGCGCCGGACGTCGCTTGCAGGCCGCCCGAAGATCACGTGGTGGCCGACCTCGCTCCCGGGTTCGGATCTCGACGAGACACCGCGGCGGCGCACGCGTCGGCCCGGGAAGCGCCCGCTCCGCCGAGGGCGAATCCAATTCGTCGCCGCGTAGCCCGCAACGTCCTGTCGGCCGCCGCTCTCGTCAGCGCCATCGCCGGTTGTGGCGGGGAGCCGGCCTCGAGCAGCCCCTCGCCCGCGACGCTCGCGCCCACATCCGCGGCTGCTCCAGTGGCGGGCCCCACGCGCATGGCCGCAGCGTCGGCGCCCGCCACCCCATACCCCAGCGTCGATCCGGCGCTCGGCGTCCTGCACCTCGAGACCGAGCCCGTCGCACTGCCCGAGCCCCTGGCGATCCGGTATGTCGGCACAGCGCCGCAGCTATCCGGGCCGCCGGATCTCGTGCCCGCCGGCAAGCCAGTCTTCCTCGACCGCGCGGTCGCGCCCGGTTCTGTCCGGCTCGAGGCCAACGGGCACATGTGCGTCGGGAGCGCCCAGATCCTCGCTGGCGTGGAAGCCGACATGATCGTCGACCCTGGCCAGCTCGGCTGCACCCTGACGCTGCGCTATGACCACCCCGTCGGCTCCATCCACCACCCGATAACCGGGGCGATCTTCGGCGCCGTCGTTTTCCAGGGGTCGACCGTCGTCCTGCAGCACCTCGACCCGGGCAGCACCCAGCCGCCGATCGAGGTCGTCGCCGGGCCGACCGGCATCGAGCCGATGGAAATCCCGCTCGGCCGGTACAAGGTGACGGCGACGCTCCGCGGTGAGCTCCTCAAGTCAGTGGAGTACGACTACGGGCCAGGCAGCGACGCCGTGCTCGATCTCATGGCCCTGCCCCCGAGCACCCCTCGAACCTGCGGAACCTACGACGCGGCGACGTGCGAGGCGTTCATCAACGCCGCGCTGGCGTACGCGCAGTGGGTCAGCCCCGACGACGTGGTGAAGGCCGCCGCGATCGTGCCGACGGACGTCGAGGATTGCGGCAACGGCATCCAGGCCCCGCTCATCGACGTGCACTTCGACCTCGCGCCGGACGGTGGCCTCATTGTCACGGTCGGCCATCTCGGCAGCGGCAGGTTGGTCGCCTGCACCTACTGACCTGCGAGGTTTGACGGGGTAGTAGATAGACCCGGATGAAGTTGCCGCCTTACTAGGCGGCTATGCCCGCTGCGGCGCCTTCCACAACCTTGGAGATCACGGCCTGCAAGACAGACGCTTGCGTGGCGTAGCGCCTCGCAAGGGAGCTGGCGTCCGCATCCCACCTCGCCAAGCGGTCAAGGATCTGTCGCTGCTCATCTAGGGGCACGACTGGCACCGGGACCTGTTCGAGGTCGCGCAGATTCAGCTCGGTGAGCCGAAAACCGACCTTGTCTTGGGTCCAGTCGCCCCGCTCCCGGCTACGCAATTCCCGCTGCCCCACAGCGCTCAAGAGGTATCGGAAGACGTATTCAGGAAGTACAACCTGGGGATCGACCCTCGCGAGGGCGACGTGCGTGTCGGTCGACGCAGTCACGCCGCCTGAGAACATTGCGACTCGACCGAGGCAGCCAGCCGCCGAACACGCGATTAGCACGTCGCCCTGTTGCGCGACCGCTTGTAGTAGGCGAGTCCGAAGTTGCCGCCTTCCCCGACGATCTGGGAGCAACCGTTCCGACACGACACGCTGCTCCCCTGCGCGGGTCACCCCGATGTGGTGGGAGAGCCTTCGCGCGGTGTCAGATAAGCGGCTGGTAAGCAACGGGGAGTAGGTTCAGTCCGCCCCGCTCCGGCTGCAGGCGACAGTCCCGGCGAACTGCGTCAAACCTCGCCTCAGCGTTCGACGATCACTACCTCGAAGCTGGTGGCAGTCGGGGGGAACCCCGTGTCGTACTTGGCGTTGATGAGCGCTAGCCGGTTCCCTTGACGGGCGACCGCCGTCGGTACCTCGAACAGGGGGCTGGTGATGAGCCTTTCAACCGTTGCCGACGACAGGTCCGAGCTGAGGCGCAGCTCCGTTACTTGATTCAGGAAGGTCTGCACCGCCCACACTCGCCCCGCCTCGAAGAGAATGCCGTCCACGTTCGGAAGGTCGGCGCCGGCGATCGGCGCGCTGGCTCCCGTCTCCGGATCGACCGTGTAGAGGGTTCCGTCCGCGCTGTGGGCCACGATCAAGGTCTTGCCGTTCGGGGAGGCAGCGATGCCGTTCATGCCCGGCGGGGGAAAGGCGCCGGGGAGGTGCGCGGCTGGGCCAGTGACTACCAACGTCGACGGCGTCCCGATCGTCCCGTCGGCCGCGATCGGCACCCGGTAGAGGCGCGGCTGCATCGAGTCGGTGAACCATGCGGCGCCGCCTACCAGCACGACGTCGTTGATCAGCGTGCCGAGTCCCGGATTGGCCAGCTGGAGGACAGCGACGTCCGCGCCCGTCCGCGCATCGTACACATAGGCCTGACCCGTGAAACCGCCAGCCACGAAGAGCAGGTTGTGAGGGACGTCGACCTTCATGCCGAACGCCATCCTGCCGCCAGGTGCCACCTTGAACAGGGAGGCCGAGCCCGAGCGGAGGTCGCCCCGATAGATGTCGCCGCGGACCAGGTCGCCGGCGAAGAAGCTCGATCCGATGCCGGTGGCGATGCCCTCGGTAGAGGTCGCTCCCGGCAAGGTGACGACACCGGGAAATGACTTCGCCGCTGCATTTCCGGTGAACGCGGCGCCGATGACGAGGGCGGCCACGGAGAACGCACTGATCAGCCACCGCATGGGACATCCTCCAGACAATCGTTCGCCTCTCGCTGCGGTCCGTCGCTCGTCGACTGGCATTGGGGCCGACGCTAGGCGGCCGGCGACCCGTCGCGCATCCGTACCACTACGTACCGCGGTACGTAAACGTCGACTTCGAAGGCTCCGCGCTAATTGCAGCTTTCGTCGCCCAGGCGGCGACTTGGGTCCGAGAATGGAGGTCGAGCTTGGTCAGGATGTTGCGGACGTGCGTCTCGACCGTGCGCTCCGATAGGAACAGAAGCGTCGCGATCTCGCGATTCGATTCACCGGCTGCAACGTGCGCGACGACCTCCTGTTCGCGACGCGACAGGTGGCTCGGCAAGCGATCCAGGGACGCTGCCAGCTCCTTCACTCGAACGAGAAGGCCATGCATGCCGAGCCGCCGGGCGTCCGCCGCTGCCATCGCAGCCAGCCTTGCCGCACGCTCTCGGTCACCCGCCGCTCCTCGTTTGGCGAGGGCGTCGGCGAGCGCCGCCCGTGTTCGAACGAGGGACGGGCCAAGATCTCCCCGCACAGCGAGATCGGCTGCGGCTTCGAGACGCTCGATCGCGGAGTCGAGGCGGCCGCAGGAGGCGTCGACGAGCCCGAGGTAATAGCCGACGGGCCCAACTGCACCCATCGCTGCGGCGATCATCACTCCTTCGAACGGCACGAGCTCGCCGTGAAGTGTCGCGGCAAGCGATTCATCGCCGAACGTGACCGCGAGCTCGGTCATGGCGGCGATCGTCGGCAGCCATCGCCCGTCCCGCGAGAGGTCAGGCAAGCGAGGTTTCACGCCCTCGAAGCTGGCCCGTGCCGCGTCCCGGTCGCCGACGACCAAATCAAGCACACCCATCGTCGCCAGGATGACCGGGATACGCCCTGCGGCCAGCGGCCCCATGACCTCCATCCCCGATGGTCGCACGCCTCGATCTACACCGACCAGCGCGAGCTGCGTGTAATAGAGCGGCAGGGCGAACGACGCCTGCGACGGCGGAAGCGCGTCCCGTGCCATCGACGCCAGCCGTTCGGCCTCGGCGAACGCTCCCACAGCCTGGGACCAGCCCGCCCGCGACCGCAGGGCGTGCCATTTCACCAGCGGCTCCCCGGTGGCGGCGGCGAGGACATCCAGCGCGTCGATCTCGAGGCCGGCGGAGAGGGTGTCGGCGAGCTGCAAGAATCCATCGATCCGCCACGCGTGACCGAGCATCTTCCGCTCGGTCGACCGAACCTGTTCGGCCAAGACGAGCATCCGCTGCCCGAGGTCGATCAGCTCGAACGGCCGGACGAGGCCGACGGCGATCATCCTTCGGGCGTGGAGCGCCGCCGCAGACGCCGCGGGATCGTCTGTCTGCACCGCCAGCTGCATCGCTCGCTCGCTGCTCGTCGCGGCGTCGCCGACTCGGCCGCGATGGTATTGGGCAACTGCAAGCTGCGCGTGAAGGCGTGCGAGGATCACATCGTTCGTGGGCTCGACCGTTGCGAGGGCTTCGCGGCACATCGATTCGACGCCGGCATCGATCAGGGGATCCTGGACGCCCGTCACGACGAGCGCGGCCGCAGCTAGAAGCTCGGGGCGTCCGGCCAGTCGCGCCAGCTCGCCCGCCCGGATCGCCGCCTCGCCACTGGCACGCAGGTCGCCTGCATGGAACTGGCGCTCCGCCGTCGCGAGAAGCCGCTGGCACTCGGCCACGTTCTCCGCGACGGCGCGGGCCCGAGACTTGAGATCACCCATGGTCGCATTGTCGCTCACGGGGATAGTCCAGCACGCGTGCGCTCCGGGAAGGCCGGGGTTCACCGGCAACTTCAGGCTGGCGTATCTACTACCCCCTGCGAGGTTTGACGCTCTCGGGGGGCGTTCGTACACTCAATCCCGACAAGATCACTTGGGATTGAGGACGCTCTCCTGACCTCCCTGGCAAGCTCCCCGACGACCTCGAGCACCGCGACCAGCCCGACAGCTGCGCACCGACCCGCCTTCCACGGGACGGGTGCCGTCGCGTTCTCGACCAAGGGCGAGTACGGCGTGCGCTTGATGGTCCAGCTTGGGCGGCATTTCGGCGGCGGGCCGGCGAGCCTCAGTGAGATCGCCGCTGCCGAGGACATGCCCCGCGCGTACCTCGAGCAGCTCGCGTTCGTCCTTCGCGACGCCGGGCTGGTCACGTCGACGCGCGGCGCGCACGGCGGCTACGAGCTGGCGCGCGCCCCCGAGGCCATCCACATGAGTGAGGTCCTCCGCGCCCTCGAGGGACCGCTCGCGCCAATGATCTGCGCCACCGAGGACGATGCCCACGACGCGTGCGCCCGAACCTCCAATTGCACCGTGAACCTGCTCTGGGTCCGCGTCCGCGACGCGGTCGCCGGAGCGCTCGAGGGCGTGACCCTCGCCGATCTCGTCCCCCAGCGCGTCGTTCCGGTCCATGGCCGCACGACGGAGCCCACCCCACAAGGAGCGCTGACCAACTCGTGAGCGACAACAGCAACGGCGCCCACGGTGCCGACGATCGACTGATCATCCGCGGCCTCCGCGTCGCGCCCTCGGCGGCGCCGGAGCGCGAGATCCTCCAGGGCATCGACCTCGAGGTCGGCCCCGGCGAGGTCCACGCGATCATGGGCCCGAACGGCTCCGGCAAGACGACGCTCGCCTATGCGCTGATGGGCCACCCCGCCTACGTCATCAAGGGCGGCGAGGTCACCTGGCGCGGCCGCGACGTGCTGGCCCTGAGCGCAGACAAGCGCGCCCGGCTGGGGATGTTCCTGGCCTTCCAGTACCCCACGGCGATCCCCGGCCTCAGCGTCGCGAGCTTCATCCGGAGCGCGCTCAACGCCAAGCTCCAGGGGATCGACAAGAACCCCGAGATCGACCCGACCGACTCGATCAAGGGCGGCGTCTCGATGAT
>JAICVI010000021.1 GCA_025935415.1 Chloroflexota bacterium | reverse complement strand
CGAGGCCGGCGCGCGGCTCGGCCTCCTGCCCCAGACCGCGGCCATCCGCCAGGACACCGCCTGGCGCGTCGCCGAGCTGCCGCCGGACCTGGCCGACCGACGAGTGGAGATCACGGGGCCCGCCGAGCCCAAGATGATCATCAACGCGCTGAACTCGGGTGCGCGGGCTTTCATGGCGGACTTCGAGGACTCCCTCTCTCCGACCTGGTCGAACGTCATCGGTGGCCAGCTGGCCCTGCGGGACGCGGTTCGCGGCCGGCTTGCCTACGACTCCCCCGAGGGCAAGGCCTACCGGCTCGATCCGAAGCCGGCGCAGCTGCTCGTTCGGCCACGCGGCTGGCACCTGCCGGAGCGACACGTCGAGGTCGACGGCGAGCCGGTGTCGGCGAGCCTCTTCGACGCCGGGCTGTACCTCTTCTGGAACGGTCGCGAGCGCCTGGCGCGGGGAACCGCGCCGTACCTCTACCTCCCCAAGCTCCAGTCCCATGGTGAGGCGCGCCTCTGGAACGACGTCTTCGTCCAGGCCCAGGCCCAGCTGGGCATCCCGCGCGGCACGATCCGGGCGACCGTGCTGATCGAGACGATCCACGCGGCGTTCGAGATGGAGGAGATCCTGTACGAGCTTCGGGAGCACTCGGCTGGGCTCAACGCCGGCCGCTGGGACTACCTGTTCTCGTGCATCAAGACGTTCCGCGGCGAAGGGGCGGCGGCGTTGCCGGGGCCCGCGGTATTGCCGGATCGCGCCTCCGTGACGATGACCGTGCCGTTCCTTCGGGCCTACACGGAGCGGCTCGTCCTGACGTGCCACCGTCGTGGCGCGCAGGCGATGGGCGGGATGGCCGCGTTCATCCCCTCCCGTCGGGACGCAGATGCCAACGCGGTCGCGATGGCCAAGGTCCGCGACGACAAGGAGCGCGAGTCGCGCGATGGCTTCGATGGCACGTGGGTGGCCCATCCGGACCTGGTGCCCCTCGCAACCGACGTGTTCGACGGCGTGCTCGGCGGCGCGGCGAACCAGATCGGCGCGCGAATTGCCGAAGCGCCGCTCGGGGCAGAAGTGCCCGGCGATCCCCGCGCCCTGCTGGACTTCACCGTGGACGGCGGGTCAGTCACGGAAGCCGGAGCGCGGCTCAACGTCTCCGTGGCGATCCAGTACCTGGACGCGTGGCTGGGCGGCAATGGCGCCGCCGCGATCAACAACCTGATGGAGGACGCGGCGACGGCAGAGATCTCCCGGTCGCAGCTCTGGCAGTGGCGGACGGCGGCCGCGTCACTGGAGGACGGCCACCCCCTGACCGCTGAGCGCTACGGCGTGCTCCGGGAGGAGGAGCTCCGGGCGCTCGATGTCGCCGGCGGGGGCGCCGGCCACCGCGTCGAGGCGGCAGAGCTCCTCGATCGGCTCGTCCTCGACGACCACTTCACGGAGTTCCTGACGACACCCGCGTATGAGCTCCTCGAGGCGCGGCGATGACCGTCGAAAGCCTCGGCCGGGCGGTCCAGCTCTACCGCCGGACCGCGACCTCGCGGTCCGCGCTCGCACTCCTGATCGCGAATGCGATCCCGCTCATCGGCGTGCTGTTCTTCGGCTGGAGCCTGCTGACGATCCTCGTCCTGTACTGGCTCGAGAACGGCATCGTCGGCTTCTGGAACATCCTCAAGATCAACTTCGCACAGGGCTCCCTGCTCCCGAGCCTCCCCGACATGCCGGCGGCCGCCGCCCTCTCGGCGAGCCTCGACCCGGCCCGCGCTGCGGCGCTCCGCACCGCCTGGGAGCAGGCCCGCCAGCAGCGCGCCGCGCAGGCCGCCCAGGCGGCCCTGAGCGGCCCGGGTCCGATCGCGAGCGTGGGCCGTCTCGGCCTGTCGATCTTCTTCACGATCCACTACGGGCTCTTCTGGCTGGTCCACGGCATCTTCGTGTTCGCGCTTCCCGGCTTCGCCGGGGGCTTCGGGGCCGGCTCCGCGACGGGCCTCGATGGCTTCGGAGGTCAGGGCTGCCTCGACGCCGTTGGGTACGCGGCCGAGTGTTCCTCAGGGGCCTTCGGCGATGTCGTCTGGTCGTCCGTGCTGATCGGCGGCGCGGCGCTGTTCCTGAGTCACGGCGCGTCGTTCCTGTTCAACTACATCGGCCGCGGCGAATACCTCACCGCGACACCGGGTGGCCAGATGGCGGCCGCCTATGGCCGCGTCGTGATCCTCCACCTCACGATCATCTTTGGCGCCTTCGTGATCGCGATTCTCGGGACACCGATCGGCGCGCTGCTGGTCCTGGTGGTGCTCAAGACCGCGTTCGATCTCGGCCTGCACCTGCGCGAGCGCCGGACCGCCGACGCGCGCATCCCCGCCGACACGACGTTCGGGCAGCTCGTCCGGGACGACGCGCCGCCCGCACCGCCACCGGGCTGAGACTGGCTGGGCGGCGCGCCGCTCCGCGTGCCGCCGCTCCGCGTGCCGCCGCTCCGCGTGCCGCCGATCCGCGTGCCGCCGCTCGGCGTGGCCGCGTCAATCAAGTTGCCACGTCCCGCCGCGACTCGATGATCGACAGATTCCAGCCTGGCTAGCACTCGTCGGGAATCGGCGGTCGCGGAACCGCCATTTGCCGAGGAGGCTGGCGTCAGGCGGCATTCCTGCGCGCGGTCACGTTCGGCCTCGCGCGGCGGACTCGGAGGCGCGGCGCGGAAGCCCGCCTTGTGCTGATGGAGCTGGAATCTGGCAGAAACCAGAGCGCGGCAAGCGGTCGTGCGGGCGCGCGTGTCCAGCCGCGGACGACCCGGCCGTCATCGGGAAACGACGCGCGGAGCATTGCCCGGTGCTCGGCCACGCGGCGCTCGTTGGTTCGGCTCCTGGCAACGACGACCCATTGCGCGGTCCGCGCAGGTCGCCATCCGAAGGGCTCGGCGATCGACGCGGCCAGGCGAGCCCGGCGGCTCGTGACCATGAGCAGATCCGTGACGTCGGCCAGCTCGGTCTTGGTCTCGACCAGGAGCAGCGTTCGCGTCGGAGCGTGCCAGGGCAACGAGATCGACGACACCGCGTTCGCCGAAATGGTTGAAGGCGACCTCGGGCCTGACCTCCCAGCCGGCATCGACGAGCAGCCTGGTCACGCGCTCCGCCATGTTGGCGTGGCGGGACGAGACGATCCGGTCGATCGCGGCGCCACGCCAGCGCGGTTCGAGGATCAGGCGCACCTCGAGGATCGCCGCGACCTTTCGAAGCTTCGCCAATGGCACGTGATCGAGGTGTCCACGCTCGATCTCCGAATACGCGGAGCGCGAGATACCGGCCCGCTCCGCGACCTCCGACTGCGGCCAGTCGAGCCGGATGCGAAGCTCTCGAAGCAAGCGCCCCAGAACCAGGTCCTGCATGGCGCGACATGGTCCGCCGCGACGCTTACCTGCGGCTCATTTGATCATCCGGAATCGCCGGCGGTGGTGCGGCCGACGAAGCGGCCGTCGCCGCGGGTGCCGACGTAGGCGCCGTTCCGGATCACCGGTCGGCCCCGAACGAACACCGAGCGCACCGCACCCGTGATCGAAAAGCCTTCGTACGGCGTGTAGTCCGAGGTGTGATGGAGTGAGCCGGCGGTGAGCGTGCGCCGTGCCGCCGGATCGAAGAGCACGATGTCCGCGTCCCGGCCGACCTCGATCGCGCCCTTCCGCTCCAGCCCGAACAGCCGCGCCGGCGACGTGGCGAGGAGGTCAACCATCCGCTCGACCGTCAGCCGGCCCTTGCCCACGCCTTCGGCGTAGACGATCGAGAGGAGCGTTTCGATGCCGGGGGCGCCGTTCGAGATCCGGTCGAATGGCACCCCGCGCGAGGCCTCGGCCTTCTCGACCGACAATCGATCGGGGACATGGTCGGTCGCGACGAGATCGAGCGAGCCGTCTGCCAGACCGGACCACATCGCGTCCTGGTCGCCCGCGGACCGCAGGGGCGGCGAGATCACGTAGCGAGCAGCCGTCTCGACATCGGGCGTCTCGTAACGAGCGGCGGTCAGCGCGAGGTAGTGCGGGCAGGTTTCCGCGTGCGCCCGCACGCCGGAAGCCTTCGCCGCGCGCACCTGCTCGAGGGCCGCACGCGACGACAAGTGGACGAGGTGCACGGGCACGTCGGCCGCGCGAGCGAACGCCACCGCCCGGTGCGTCGCGACAGCCTCGGCCTCGGTGCTGCGCGAGGAGGCATGGAAGCGGGGCGCGGTGTTGCCGCGAGCGAGCGCGTCCGCCACCGCGGTATCGATCAGCACGGGATCCTCGCAGTGCACCTGGAGCATCCCACCGCGCGATCCGAGCATGCGCATCGCGTCGAACAGCCGCCGGTCGTCGAGGCGGAAGTCGAAGACCATGAAGGCCTTCGCCGTCGCGACGCCCTCGTCCACGATCTTCGCCAGCTCGCCGACCGGATCGTCCATCCGGCCGGAGATCGCGAGCGACACGGCGTAGTCGATCGCCGAATCTCGCTCCGTGGCTGCACGCCACTCCTTCAGCCCTGCCAGCAATGAGCGCTCCGCTGCTGGCGAGGAGCCCGTTCCCGGGTTGTTGAACGCCAGGAACGTCGTCGTCCCGCCGTACGCAGCGGCAACCGAGTCCTGGAAGAAGCGGTCCGGCTCCGCCTCCGTCGCGACACGCGTATGGGTATGGACGTCGACCGCGCCCGGGAGCACGAGCAGGCCGGTCGCGTCGACGACCTCGACCGCGGCGTCAGCGGCGAGCGCTCCGAGGTCGGCACCGACTGCCGCGACGGATCCGTCACGGACGAGCACGTCTGCCTGATGCGAGGCCGCCGCCGTCACGACGGTGCCGCCGCGGATGAGGAGATGAGCCACGGGCGGTCAGCGCCGCGTCGAGCGCGACTCCTCGAGGATCCTGTCGAAATCGGCGTCCTGCAGGCCGGCAGCGTGATCCCGGCGGCCCGTCGCCCGGCCGATCGGCGGGTACCCGGCACGCATCCTCTCGCGCATTGACCGCGCGAGCAGCAGGAACAGCCCCGCGAGGATCGCGAGGATCACGAGCCCTTCCATCACTCAGTCGCCCCGGCCATCCCCGGGGCCGCGGCCGCCGAGCTTGTCGCCCGCGCCGAGCGGCGCGCGGAAGTCGCGGGTCTGCAGCGCAGCCGTGCTGGGCGCCACCTGCGAGTACGCGTCCTTGCCGTCGGCGTCGTCGTAGCGTCGCTGCCCGAAGGCGCCGTTTCGCCACGCCAGGGCGATCAGGAGCACGAACCCGAGCCCGAGAAACAGCCACAGCTCCATCAGTCGACCTCCTCGATCCGGATCGGCTGCGCGCCGTCCCAGAGCGCCCGCCGCCCGACCTCGCGCAGACGGTCCTGCCAGCCGTCGTCCGGCTCGATCGTCGCGAAGTGGTTGGCGGCCAGCTGCCCGACCTTCGATGACGTGGTACAGGCCCCGTATGGGAAGAAGATCTCGCACTCGCTGATCCCGCCCGGGTACATCGCGAGCATGCCCGGCGCCGGATGCGACGTGTGGTTCTCGTAGTCGATGCCGGGGCGGAAGTCGCCGTACGGGATCCAGGTCGACTCGCCGGACCAGCGGCAGTGGATGAGCTTCGAGGTGATCGGGAGCATGCGCCGGATCGCCTCGATCGTCTGGGGCGCCTCGGGCTCCCAGCGCGCGTCGAACCGGAGGTCGTCGCCGACGGTGATCCGGAGGCTGCCCATCCGCATGAGCATACGGGCCGGGCGAGGCGCGGGGTAGAGTTCCGGCGATGACCGAGGCCCAGCCGACCATCTCGACCCACGTCCTCGACACCGAAGCCGGCGCGCCGGCGGTGGGCGTCCACGTGTCCCTGTACAAGCTCGGTGAGGACGGCCGGCCGATCCGGCTGACGCAGGCACTCACGGATGCCGACGGCCGCATCCGCGACCTGCTGGAGCGGCCGATGTCGCCAGGGGACTACCGGCTCGAGTTCGCCCTCGCCGGTCGAACGGCCGCCGGCGACGACGACGGTCGATTCTTCCGGCGGGTGTCGGTCGACCTTCGGGTGGCGGACGTCTCGCGCTCGTACCACGTGCCGCTCCTCCTGGCGCCGTTCTCGATGACGACCTACCGCGGCACCTGAAGCGCGCCGTGGACCTGCCCGACGAGTCGCACCGGCTGCGGCCGGACCATCACCCGACGCCGTTCTCGGCCGAGCAGATCCGCGACGCCTCGCGACCCGGCCGCGAGACCCGGTCACTCGTCGAGCGCGACGGCGCCGAGCCGGTCATCCGGGTGATCCGGTTCCTCGGCGGGGACGAGACGGGCGGCAAGAGCGAGTCCTGGGTGGAGGCACCCGACGGCACCGGCCGCAGCGCGCCGCAGCGCGGGCACTCCACGTGGCTCGAGCTCCAGGAGCATGCCTCGATGCCGAGCGACCGGACATCGATCGAGCCGGACACGTTCGAGACTCCGGCCGGCAGGTTCGCGGGCTGGCGGTACACGCGGACCGACGATGACGGCGTGGACGTCTTCTGGTTCGCGGCGTCCGAGCCCGGGATGCCGCTCCGCTATGAAAGCCGCGAGGGCGACCGCGTGGTCTTCCGCTCGACGGTCATCGCAATCCGGCAGGCGTAGCCGTCGCGCGGGATCTCTGCCAGTCGAACGGCTGTGACAGACAAGTTGTCACAACGAGCCTCGAAAGTCCGCGACATGGAAGCCCGCATCGTCACCTTTCCAAGCCGCCACGCCGCCGTCCGCGTCGCGGGCGATCGTGTGGAGGTCGAGGCGCTCTCGTTCGTCGATGGTCCGCTCGCCGGCTGGCTCGGCGCGCAGCCCGCGGACGACCACTCCATCCTGGTGGAGCGCGCGATTCGCATCGGGCTGACCGCGCTCCAGAGCGTGGGCGTGACCCTCAACGTGGATGCGGTCAGGGCGGAGTTCGACCGGTTCGCCGAGCAGAGCCGCGCCGCCAACGAGCGGGCCGCAGAAGCGCTGGAGGGCGTCCTGCGGGCGAACTTCGGCGACGGCGAGGGCCGGCTCCCGCGGACGCTCGAATCGTTCCTCGGGGACCGCGGCAAGCTCCGGGCCACGGTGGAGGAGCTCTTCGATCCCAAGCGCCAGGACTCGGCGGTCGGGCGCATCGGCTCGATGCTCGGCACGTACTTCGACGGCGATGCGTCGCGCCTCGCGCTGCTCCTGGACCCCACCCGGCTCGGCTCGCCGCTGCACCAGTTCCGCTCCGAGGTCGCGGACGGCTTCCGCGCCCTCCAGGAGAAGCTCGTGGCCATCGAGGCCGCCCAGCAGGCGCGAGCGGGGGAGCGTGCCAAGTCCGCTGCCAAGGGTGGTGACTTCGAGGCGGTGCTGGAGGCGATGTTGGGCGAGGTTGCGCGCGGTGCCAACGACCTCCTCGAGCGATGCGGGACGGACGCCGGCGACGCCGGGCGATCCAAGAAGGGCGATTTCGTGCTGACGCTGGACCCGGACCTCTGCCATGGCGCCGAGCTTCGCGTCGTCATCGAGGCCAAGGACCGCAAGGTCTCCGGTCGCGAGATGCGCGAGGAGCTGCGGGCGGCCAAGTCGAACCGCGACGCCGCTGCGGCGCTGGTCATCTTCACGCCGGCGCATGCCCCGGCCGGCATCGCGCCGTTCGACGTCCGAGCCGGCGACGTCTACGCGGTGATCGACCCCTCCGACCCTGATCGGGCGACCCTCGAGGCTGCGGTCCGCCTGGCACGGCTCGTGGCGTTGACCGCGCTGCGCGAGAGCGAGGCGGACGTCAATGTTGCCGAGGTGCAGCGCTCGCTGACCGCCATCCGACAGACGCTGGACGCGCTGCGAGGCCTGAAGGTCCAGCTGACGAGCATCAGCAAGACCTCGGACAACGTGAGCGAGGCTCTCGACAAGCTGCGCGAGGCAGTGCTCGCGTGGATCAGTCGGGCGGAGCGGGAGCTGGCTTCCTGACGGTGGGCTGGGGCGCCGCTGCACCGGACCACCGTTCGGGTCGCGAGTACGAAGGTCGAATGGCCTGTGGACAGGCTCGCGATGAGACTTTGGCGCATGAACGTGAAGAACCTCTCGACGCTGCTGTGGTTCCTGGCCGGCTGGTCGGGCTTCGGCCTGCTCGTTGGGTTCATGGACCTCCCAACCTCTTGGGCCCTGCTGGGTGGCCTCGTCACCGCGGCGGTCGTGCGCTGGGATCCGACGGGACTCCTGTGGAATCGCCCGGTGACAACGCGTCGCGTGCGACCGATCGAGGAGCTCGCGGCCGAGCTCGACGGCCAGGCCGCCCCCAGCGCAGCCGGGGAGCGCGCAGGCCTCTGATCACCGCGCCGGAGGGCGTCGTGGCCTCTTGCCCTCGCACGTCTTCGTAACGCTTCGCCGGCGGTTGGTGCCGGGTGTGATTGCGACCCGGTGGTAGAGTCGCCTCCCGCTCGCCGCGAGCAGCGAGCGCCAACGTGAGGTCTCGCCAGTGCCGCGCTCCATGTGGAAAGGGGCCATCCAGTTCGGCCTCGTGACCATTCCGGTCAAGCTCTACGTGGCCACCGAATCCCGGGCTGGCGTGAGCTTCCACATGCTCCACGAGCCGGACAAGAGCCGGATCCAGATGAAGATCTGGTGCCCCGAGGACGAGGAGATCATCTCCCGATCCGACACCGTCAAGGGCTACGAGTACGCGCCGGACAAGTACGTCGTCATCACCGACGAGGACCTGGAGAAGCTTCCGCTGAAGACCGTTCGATCCATTGAGATCGAGCAGTTCGTGGAGCGCACCGAGGCCGAGAGCCAGACGAAGTTCATCAAGCAGGCCTACTACATCGAGCCCGACCGGGTCGGTCGCAAGGCCTTCGCGCTGCTGAAGGAGGTCCTGCAGGACAAGGGCCTCACCGCGATCTGCAAGTTTGTGATCCGCGATCGCGAGGTGCTTGCGGCGATGGATCCGTTCGAGAACACCATGCTCCTCTCGACCCTGTACTGGCCCGACGAGGTGCGCGCCCTCGACGAGCTGGACCTGCCGGACGAGGAGCCCGAGATCAAGCCCGCCGAGAAGAAGATGGCCGCGCAGCTGATCGAGGCCATGACCGGGGAGTTCGATCCGGCCAACTACCGGGACGAGTACCGCGAGGCCCTGATGCAGGTGATCGAGTCCAAGATCGAGGGCCGCGAGACCGTCGAGGTCGAGGCGCCCGAAGAGCCGACGAAGCTCGTCGACCTCATGGCCGCCCTTCAGGCGAGCGTCAACGCGGCGACCCGCGAGCGCGACGACAAGCGGGAGAAGCCCGTCTCCGTGAGCGAGGCCAAGGAGAAGCGCGCGGCGAAGGCCGCAACGGGTACGAAGGCGAAGACGGCAAAGGCAAAGTCGGATGCCGAGGAGGAGCGCCCGGCGCGCCGCCGGAAGACCGCCTGAGGCGCCCCGGAGGACTCCCCGCGACGCCCTCGCTACGGCCCCTGGAGCAGTCCCGCGGCCCCGATGGCCGCCTGGATCGTCATCCCCGACGGCGTGACCGTCACCCCGGTGATCCGCCACGGATCGTCCGGCGCGGCCGTCACGATGCTCATCGGGCCGCCACCGGCAACGTCGAGCAGCACCAGCGAGCCCGAATCCACCCCGATCGCGATCTGGACTGCCTGTCCGAAGATCGTGGTCGAGACGCCGCCGTTCGCCAGCTCCACGTCGTCGACGGGAATCCCCGCGTCGGCGAAGGCGTTCCCGATCAGGCTGAGGCTGGCGCGGATGTCGAGGTCCGCCACCGCTCGCATGTCGCTCGAGCTGCCGTCGACCGTGATCGTGTCGAGGACGAGCTCCGTGTTCTGCGCGAACGGCAGGGTGACGTTTCGGAGCGTCCCCGACACCGACGTGAAGGCATGCGTCGTCGTGGATACGCCGCCGAAGGTCAGGTCCAGCGCGCCGATCGTCGCGTCCGCCGTCTCGAGCGAGGAGCCGGTGACGTGGATGGAATCGATCGAGCCCAGCAGCAGGCCGACGGGGTCGAGCTCGACCTGGACGTCGACAGGCTGACCCTCGAACGGGAGCGCCGCGCGAACCTGATCGGCGACGATCGGACGCACGATCGTCGGCACGAGCAACCCCGCTGCCGCGATGAGCGCGGCAAACAGGACGATCGCGAAAGCTAGGAAGCGGCGCATGGGTCGCGACATGCTACGGCCCGCCCGCCAAACTGGACCGATGCCCCTCGAGGAATACAAGCGCAAGCGTGACTTCCGGAAGACGCCCGAGCCGGCCGGCGACTCGCCGGCGCCGATCCGGGCGAATGGCGGCCGCTTCGTCGTCCAGCGCCATCGCGCGACCCGCCTGCACTACGACTTCCGCCTCGAGATCGACGGTGTGCTCGTCTCGTGGGCCGTGCCGAAGGGGCCGACGCTCGACGCCGGCCAGCGCCGCATGGCCGTTCACGTCGAGGACCACCCGATCGAATACCTCGACTTCGAAGGCGTGATCCCGAAGGGCGAGTACGGCGGCGGCGACGTGATCGTGTGGGACTGGGGGACGTGGCAGCCCGAGGGGGAGACGCCGGACGGCCGCGAGGCCGTCGCCGACGGCGAGCTCAAGTTCACGCTCCAGGGCGAGAAGCTCCGGGGCCGGTTCACGATCGTGCGGACGAGCGGACGGGGCAGCGGCCGCGGCGCGCGGGAGCGGCGGGAGAGCGGCCGGATGCCGTTCGAAGAGTCCGGCGGCGAGCAGTGGCTGCTGATCCACAAGCGGGACGACGCATCGGTCGAGGGCTGGGACGCCGAGGATCACCCGAGGTCCGTGAAGACCGGCCGCACGAACGACGAGGTCAGGGAGGACCGCGACGCGATCTGGATCAGCCACGCGCCCGCGTCCGTGGCGGAGATCGACCTGTCCGGCGCCAGGGACGCGAAGCTCCCGGCCTTCATCCCCCCGATGGCCGCGACCCTCACGGACAAGGCCTTCCGCGACGACGACTGGCTGTTCGAGATCAAGTGGGACGGCTACCGGATCGAGGCGGTCGTCAAGGACGGCACGGCGCGGATCTACACCCGCAACGGCAATGACGGCGAGACCTACTTCCCGAAGCTGCTCAGCAATGCGACCTGGATCGACGCGAGCGAGGCGATCGTCGATGGCGAGGTCGTCGCGATCGGCGAGGACGGCATGCCCGACTTCAGCCTCCTCCAGGAGCTGACGACCGCGCAGTCGGGGCGGCTGGTGTACCAGGCGTTCGACCTGCTGCATCTCGACGGGCGGTCGCTCCTCGCGGTGCCGCTCGAAAGCCGCAAGGCGCTCCTGAAGACCGTCCTCCGCGCTGCCGATCGGCGGGTCCGGTTCGCGGACCACGTCGTGGGCGAGGGGCTCGCGTTCCTCGAGGCGGCGCGGGCGCAGGGCCTCGAGGGCATCGTGGCCAAGCACCGCCGCTCCATGTACGAGCCGGGCAAGCGCTCGCGCACGTGGCTGAAGATCAAGGTCCGGCCGGAGCAGGAGCTCGTCGTCGGCGGCTGGACGCCGGGCGAGGGCGCCGCGAAGGATCTCGGCGCGCTCGTGGTCGGGTACTACGAGGGCGAGGGCAAGGAGAAAAAGCTGCACTTCGCGGGCAAGGTCGGCTCGGGCTTCAACGCCACCACCCGCAGGAAGCTGCGGGGGCTGCTGGCGGACCTCGCGACCGACGAATCGCCCTTCGACCCGCCCCCGCCCAAGGACTACAAGGGCCGCTGGGGCGGGGAGCTCAGGCACGTGGTCTGGACGCGTCCCGAGGTCGTCATCCGCGCGGAGCTGGGCGGCTGGACGCGGGATGGCATCGTTCGCCAGGCAGCCTTCAAGGGTCTCGACGAAGGCGGCAAGCCGCCGACCGAGGTGGTACGCGAGAAACCGCTCGCCACGGGGACGCTGGTCGAGGCGGTCGACGCAGCGATCCCCGCCGTGGAGGAAGATGCGCCGATGCCCGCGAAGACGCCCAAGACCGCCGCCAGGCGCCGCGTGCGGCCCTCGAACGCCGAGCACGAGCTCGCCTGGGAGGCCACGCCGGAGGAGCTCGCCGCATTGGACGCGATGACCAAGGACGGCGTCTGGGAGGTCGGGGGCTTCGAGCTGAAGCTGACCAACCTCGACAAGGTCATCTTCCCGCCGCGAAAGGATCCCGAGCCTGCCGAGCCCGTGACGAAACGCGATCTCATCCGCTATTTCGCCCTGATCGCGCCGACGATGCTTCCGCACCTCCAGGAACGGCCCTTGAACATGCAACGCTTCCCGAACGGCCCGAACGCGCCCGGGTTCTGGCAGAAGGACATCCCCGGGACCGCACCGGCCTGGCTGCGGCGCTGGAAGGAGGTCGGGGTCGAGGAGCGCGAGGCCAACGAGCACCTGATCGCCGACCGCGTCGGCGCGCTGTGCTGGCTCGGGAACCAGACCTCCTTCGAGATCCATGCCTGGACCTCGCGCATCGAGGACCCGATGACGCCCACGTTTGCCCTCATCGACATCGACCCGGGCACCAGGACGACATGGGACGAGACGGTGACGCTCGCGAAGCTCTACCGGACCGCCCTGGAGCACCTCGGCGTCCGCGGCTACCCCAAGACGACCGGCAAGCGCGGTATCCAGGTCTGGATCCCCGTCGTTCCGAAGTACTCGTTCCGCGAGACCAGCGACTGGGTCGAGAAGCTCTCCCGCGCCGTGGGCGGGATGGTCCCGGAGCTGGTCTCCTGGGAGTGGGCCAAAGCCAGCCGTGGCGGCAAGGCGCGGCTCGACTACACCCAGAACACCTACATCAAGACGCTCGTGGCGCCGTACTCGGTGCGGCCGGCGGACGGCGCGCCCGTCTCCGCGCCCATCGAGTGGGACGAGCTCGACGCTCCGAGGCTTCGGAGCGATCGCTGGACGATCCGCACGATCCTCAACCGCGTGGCGGAGAAGGGCGACCTCTTCGCGGGCGCGCAGACCGACGCACAGGAGCTGCCGGCGCTCTGAGCCGCGCGGGCGAGACGAACGCCGACACGCGCGCCGCCGCGATGGCCGAGACGAGCCGCGACGGCGCCGACACGAACGGCGCCGCGCCCGCCTAGACGAGCGGCCGGACCTGGGTGGCGAAGCGCTCCATGGCCTCGGCGAGGGCGGCCGGCTCACGGGGCGGGAAGGCCAGCGCGAGATGGTCGACGCCGAGGGCCGCGTACTCCCGGATGCCCGCGGCGACCTCCTCGGCCGAGCCGTGGAGCGTGTAGAACGACTCCGGGCCCGCGCCAAGGTCGACACGGACACGGGCCGAGAGGCGCGGCATCGGCCGGCCCGCCGCTTCTGCTGCCGCGCGGATCACCGGGATCCGAGGCGCGTAGCTGGACGGGCTCGTCGCCGACGAGTGGTAGCCGTCGGCGAGGCGGCCGACTCGGCGCAGCGCCCGCTCGTCTCGCGCGCCGACCCAGATCGGCAGTTGGGCGCCCTGGTCGGGGAGCGGCCCGAAGACGAAATCGTCGAACCGAGCGAAGCGACCCTCGAAGGGCGCCGGATTCCCCGACCACAGGTGGCGGCAGAGGTTGATCGTCTCTTCGAGATAGGCGCCCCGGACCTCGAACCGGCTGCGCGCGCCCACGTTCTCGAACTCGTGGCGGTTCCAGCCGACGCCGAAGCCGGCGATGAGCCGGCCGCGAGAGAGCGCGTCCACGGTCGCGAGCTGCTTCGCCAGGAGCACCGGTTCGCGCATCGGCACGACGACCACGCTCGCGCCGAGGCGGAGTGTCTCGTTCCGCGCCGCCGCCCAGGCGAGCGTCGTCAGGGCCTCGTACAGGCGCCCGTAATCCTCCGCGGCGTCGTGGCCGACGAGGAGGTGATCGGTCGTCCAGACATCGGTGAACCCGTGCTTCGCGGCGAGGTCGATCGCCGCCTCGATTCCCGCAAGGGTGGAGTCGTCACCCAGCGATGGAAGCACGAGGCCGAAGTCCATCGGGCCGATCCTAGCGGCGAGCCTTGGGGGGCGCGTAGGGCAGGTGGAGCAGCCCGAGCAGCGGCTCGCCTGTCGACTGGGAGAGGCGAATCTCGCCTCCGCGTGGTCGCTCGATGCTGACCTCCACGGTGTCGTCGCCGGGGTGGTTCGGGTCGTAGACGCCGATCCTCACCCGCTCGGGGGACGCCTCGTATCGATAGGCCACGACCTGGTGCCCCATCCCGAGCGCGACGGGGTTCCAGTGCACCTGGCGAACCAGTCCGACCATCGCGAGGCGCCCTTTGTCGATGTCGGTCCGGATCTCGGGCCAGGCTTGCCGGACCGTCTCGCGGAGGCGCCAGCGCGGGCTCGCCAGCGCGGACGCGACCCAGAACCGCAGCGGCACGGACCACAGTGTCCCGAACGAGGCGAACTGCCGGTCGACGATCTCGTCGAACAGGGGCGTGAACGGGGCCGGCGCGACCGGGGTCGCGAGGAACGCGGGCGGTGCGTCGCCGCGCTCGAATCGGTCACGGGCGGCGAACACCATCCCGCCGCAGAGTCCGAGGCTGGCGTTGCCGATTCCGAGCTCGACCAGGCCGAGGTTCCAGCGCCGCGCGGGCGTGACCGGCCACGAGTTCGAAAAGGCAAAGCCGTGGCGCGACGGCAGGAACCCCGGGACGGCATTGGCGTGCATGTCAAGGCGAGCGGGCCCGCGCCGTCAGGCCGGCCGGCCCAGCGCCTCACGGTGGTGTTCCTTCGCCACGCGGTGGTGTTCCTTCGCCACGCGGTGGCGTTCCATGGCCTCGTCGAACTCGAGGCCGCGGTCCCAGACCCGGTTGAACGCGAGCTTGAGCGTCTGGGCCAGCGCCGGGTGCTCGACGACCATGATCGTCAGGTCCTCGGCCCCGGCCATCGGGTCCTGCATCCCGAAGAGGACCGTCGCCTCGTCGATGATCACGAGCTTCAGCGGCACGTGCTCGACGAATCTGGCTTCCTCGCCGGCGTCGATGAAGCGCTTGATCCCGCGGGCCATCGCCTCGTTGTCGAGGACGTCGAGCTCGTAGACGCTCCGGGCGGCGTGCGTCCTCGCGACCTCGATGCCCTCGACGTTCTCCTGCGGCGGGGTCGCGTAGGGAGGCTTCGTGAATACGAGGATCTCCTTCTTCACGCTGGCCATGAGCTCCACGAACCGCTCGTTGATGGCGCCGCGATCGCGCAGGACCTCGATGTACTCCATCGGGTCGCTGTGGGCCCGACCCGCCTGGAACTCCGGCCCGAGGCGGCCGATGACGTCGGAGGCGTCCAGCTCGAGCGCGGTCATGGCCGCGCGCCGGCCGGCGACGAGCCGCTCGACGGCGAGGCCTGGTGCGAGGGCCGCGTACTTGACGACCGTCCCGGGGCGCGCGGATGCCAGGCCCTTCTCGACGAGGCTCGCCAGCACGTCGTAGATCCGCTGACGCGGCAACCCGGCCGTTCTCGCGATCTGCGCCGCCGTGAAGGAGTCGCGTCGGACCAGCGTCGTGTACGCGCGGGCCTCGTACGTGGTGAGCCCGAGCCGCACCAGGCGCTCGACGGTGCCGTGATCCTCCATCTCCGGAACATACAGCACCGGGCGTGGTGGCAGCGGGTAGGCCTCAGCGTGTCGACGCCGCGCGAACCTCCGCGGCAGCGTCGGCGAGGGTCGTGCCGACGCCGCCGCCCTGGCAAGGCCGTGGCGGCCGGCGGGGTAGTCTTGCCCGATGTCCGGGACGAGCCCCGCCGGCGCGGCGGGAGCACCGAAGCACACCAATCGCCTCGCGGGCGAGACCAGCCCGTACCTGCTCCAGCACGCCCACAACCCGGTCGACTGGTTCCCGTGGGGTCCGGATGCCCTGGCACGGGCGAGGCTCCTCGACCGCCCGATCTTCCTCTCGATCGGCTACGCGGCCTGCCACTGGTGCCACGTCATGGAGCGCGAGTCGTTCGAGGACGAGCCAACCGCGGCGTACCTGAACAGCCGCTTCATCGCGATCAAGGTCGATCGGGAGGAGCGCCCCGACCTCGACCAGGTCTACATGGGCGCGGTGCAGGCGATGACGGGTGGCGGCGGCTGGCCGATGTCCGTCTTCCTTACGCCCGAGGGCCGGCCGTTCTACGGCGGGACGTACTTCCCGAAGGCCCCGAGCCATGGGCTCCCGAGCTTCCGCCAGGTGCTCGAAGGCATCGATCGCGCCTGGCGAGAGCAGCGCGGTGAGCTCGAGGAGGCGGGTGCGCGCCTCGTGGGGCAGCTGGCCGCCCAGGCGCGAAACGCCGCCGGGCCGGCGCCACAGCCGGACCTGCTGGACACCGCGGTGACCCTGATCGAGCAGTCCTTCGATGCCCGGAACGGCGGTTGGGGCGGGGCGCCCAAGTTCCCGCAGCCGATGACGATCGAGTTCCTGCTGCGGCGTGCCGCCGCGGGCGATCGCCGGGCACTCCCGCTCGCTCGGCGGACGCTCGACAGGATGGCCGACGGCGGCATCCACGACCAGCTCGGCGGCGGCTTCCACCGCTACGCCACGGACGCGATCTGGCTCGTCCCGCACTTCGAGCAGATGCTCTACGACAACGCCCAGCTGGCCCGGGTCTACCTCCATGCCTGGGCGCTGACGGGTGATGAGCGCTACTGCGAGGTCGCGACCGGCACGCTCACGTACATGCTCCGGCGGCTCACCACCCACGACGGCGCGTTCGCCGCCAGCGAGGACGCGGACACGGCTGGCCAGGAGGGGGCGACGTTCACCTGGCGGGCCGAGGAGATCCGAGAGGCGCTCGGCGACGACGCGACGCTCTTCCTCGACGCCTACGGGGTCACGGAGCTGGGCAACTGGGAAGGCGTCTCGATCCTCTCGCGGGTGGTCCCAACGCCCGAGCTGGCGAAGCGGCACGGCATCGCGCCGGCCGAGGTCGATCGGCGTCTCCGGGACGGCAGGACGAAGCTGCTGGTCCGGCGCGATGGACGGCCGCAGCCTGCCCGCGACGACAAGGCCCTGGCCTCCTGGAACGGCCTCGCGATCGCAGCGCTTGCCGATGGCGCACGGCTCCTGGCGCTCGCGGGCGTCGAGGGCCTCGCCGCGCGCTACCGGAACGCGGCGACGCGGGCTGCGGGGGCCATCCTCGGCGGGCTCCTCGCGGAGGACGGACGCCTCGGGCGCTCCTGGAAGGACGGACGGGCAACCGGCCAGGGCGTGCTGGAGGACTACGCGAACCTCGCCGATGGGCTGCTCGCACTGTACGAGGCGACATTCGACGAGCGGTGGTTCACGAAAGCGCGGGCGCTCGCGGACGTGATCCTGGAGCGGTTCGTCGATCCCGAGGGCGGCTTCTTCGACACGGCGACGGACCACGAGCGGCTGGTGACCCGGCCCAAGGACACCCAGGACAACGCCACGCCATCAGGGAGCAGTGCGGCGACGGCCATGTTGCTGCGGCTCGCGGCCTTCACCGGTGACGCGCGCTACCGCGAGGCCGCGGACAGAGCCTTGACCACGATCACGCCCTTCACGGCCCGCTACCCGACCGCCTTCGCGCTGTGGCTCCAGGCCATCGACCTCGCCCTCGCCCCCGTGGCCGAGATCGCGGTCGTCGGCGACCCGGAGGCCGAGGCCACCCGCGGGCTGGTGCGCGCGGCGCAGGCCGGCTATGCGCCGAATCGGGTCGTGGCCCTGGCGCCGACGGAAGTGGCCGCCGCCGAGAGCGCGATCCCGCTGCTCCACGATCGCGGGCTCGTCCGCGGCAAGCCGGCCGCCTACGTCTGCCGGGGCTTCGCCTGCCGACTCCCCGTCACCGAGCCGGATGCGCTGCACGAGCAGCTCGCGGAGCTCGCGGCAGCGGTCTAGAGTCGCGCCGGTGAAGGTCTACATCTCGGTGGACATGGAGGGCATCGGCGGCGTCAGCCACAGCGCTCCGACCGAACGCGGGGATGCCGGCTACCCGACCGCCGTGGCCCTCATGGTCGGGGAGGCCAACGCCGCGGTCGACGGTGCGTTTGCGGCAGGCGCGACCGAGGTGCTCGTCAACGACAGCCATGGGCAGATGTTCAACCTGCCGCCCGAGGACCTCGACCCGCGGGCGACGCTGCTGCAGGGCCAGAAGCCCTGGTCGATGGTCGCGGGCGCGGGACCCGGCGCGGGGTTCGCGGTCGCCCTGTTCGTCGGCTACCACACGCGCGCCGGCCATCCCACCGGCACGATCGCCCATACCTACTCCGGCGCGCCGACGCTCACGGCCCTCAATGGCAGGCCGGTCAACGAGGCAGGGATCAACGCGCTGGCGCTGGGCGCGTGGGGCGTTCCCGTCGGCCTGGTGTGCGGCGACGACCAGCTCGCCATCGAGACCGAGGCGCTGTTCCCGTGGGCCGAACGCGTCGTCGTCAAGACGGCGGTCGGGCGTCGCGCGGCCGCATCGGTCCATCCGAGTCTCGCTCGCGGGCGCGTTCGCGCCGGTGCGGAGGCCGCCGTGCGGCGGGCATCGGCCGGGAAGCTCGAGCTGTTCGATCCTGGGCGTCCGATCGTGCTCGAGGCCGAGTACCGCCACGCGCTGGAAGCCGACTACGCGGCGCTCGTCCCCGGCGCGGAGCGCTACGGCGACCGCGGGGTCCGGGCCACGACCGACGACCCGATCGTCGCGTACAGGACCTTCCTGGTCGGGGTTCGCCTGGCGGGCCTCGCCGCGTAGCGCGCATCGCGTCCTGGCAGGTCGCGAGGGGAGCTCCTCAGGCGGACTTCGTGTCTTCGCTGGACGGCGGCTCGTCCCCGCGGGCCTTGTTGAGCTCCTCGCGCGCCTCTCGCACGCCCCGCCCGAACATCCGCCCGATCTCCGGCAGCGTCTTGGGGCCGCGGATGACGAGCACGATGACGAGGATCACGATCAGGACGAGGAGGAGATCGGTCACGGCGTGATGGTACGCCGCCGCGGCCCCGGGAAAGCCGCTCGGCGGAGCCTGGACACGGGCTTGACAGGTCTGACATACAACCGTATGGTTGTACGAATGCAGATCGTCCCGGCCGACTTCGACCGCATGTTCGGGGCCCTCGCCGACCCGACCAGGCGTGACATCGTCCGCCGCGCGATCGGCGGCGACGAGGGGATCCTCGAGCTTGCCGGGCACTACCCGATGAGCTTCGCCGCCGTCCAGAAGCACGTCGCGATCCTGGAGCGGGCGGGGCTGATCACCAAGGACCGAATCGGGCGGCGGAAGGTCGTCCGGGCGAACGTCGAGGGGCTGCGGATCGTCCGCCGGCTTCTCGACCAGTACGAGGAGCTCTGGCGCTCGCGGATCGGCCGGATGGCCGAGCTGCTCGCCGAGGAGGCGCCAGGCGCGCAGAAGGGGATCGAACGATGACCGTCACCGCCGTCCACAAGGATTCCGAGAAGCTGACGTTGACGCTGGACGCCGAGTTCGATGCGTCGCCGGAGCAGGTCTGGAACCTCTGGGCCGATCCGCGCAAGCTCGAGCGCTGGTGGGGCCCGCCAAGCTACCCGGCCACGTTCACCGCGCACGACTTTCGCGTGGGTGGCCGCTCCGAGTACTACATGACCGGGCCGGAGGGACCGACGCCGTTCCTTGGCTACTGGCAGATCCTCGACCTCGATCCGCCGCGCAGCATCCGGATCGAGGACGGCTTCGTGACCGACGGCAGCCCCAACGACCTGCCCGGCCCAGGGGGGATGAACGTGACCATCCTGCCGATCGACGGTGGTCGAACGCGGATGACCATCGAGAACGTCTTCCCGGACCAGGCCGCGATGGAGCAGCTCCTCGCGATGGGCCAGGAGGAGGGCCTGACCCAGGCCATCGGCCAGATCGACGCGATCCTCGCCGAGGATGCAACGCCAGCCGGCGCCCGCTGAGCGACCATCGAGACCGCAACCCTTCGATCAATCGACAGGAGCAACCCATGACCGCCACCGCCACCGCGCCCGAGACGAAGACCCTCGAGGTCCCCGGGGCGACCATCACCTACGACGTCCGGCACAACGGCGCCACCACCGAGCCGCCGCTCTTCCTCATCGGTTCGCCGATGGCGGCCGGCGGCTTCCCGACGCTGGCCTCGCACTTTCCAGACCGAACCGTCATCACCTACGACCCCCGGGGGGTCGAGCGCAGCACCGCCGAGGATCCCGCGGCGCCGATCACGCCGCAGGTCCAGGCGGAGGACGTCCACGCCGTCATCGAGCAGGTCGGCGGACCGGTCGACATGTTCGCCACCAGTGGTGGTGCGGTCGTGTCGCTGGCACTCGTCGCCGCGCACCCGGACGACATCCGGACGCTCGTCGCCCACGAGCCGCCGCTCGCCTCGCTCGTGCCCGACCGGGACCAGGCGCTTGCCGCCAACCGCGCCATCAACGAGGCCTACAAGGCCGGCGGCTTCGGCCGCGGTATGGCGAAGTTCATGCAGGTCGTGATGCACCAGGGACCGTTCACCCCGGAGGTGGTCGCGGCGCCGGCCCCGGATCCGTCGATGTTCGGCCTGCCGACGGAGGACGACGGCAACCGGACCGACCTCATGCTGGGGCACAGCGTTGTCTGGCTCACGACCTACGAGCCCGACTTCGAAGCCCTCAAGGCCGCCCCGACCCGGATCGTCATCGCGACGGGTGCCGCCTCGCACGGCGAGCTTGCCCAGCGGGGTGGCGAGGCGACGGCGGAGCGACTCGGCATCGAGCCGACCCCGTTCCCCGGCGACCACGGCGGGTTCTTGGGTGGCGAGTACGGCCAGACGGGCGAGCCCGACGCGTTCGCCGCGAAGCTCCGCGGGGTGCTCGCGGCATAGGGTCCATCCGGGCCTGATTCCTTCGCGCCCGCCGGCCTGCCGGCGGGCGCATCCGTTTCCTGAGGCGCCGATGAGCGCGGGCTATCGTGGCGCGGTGTCCACCGAGGAGGCGCAAGCCGGCCAGCAGCCTCGAGCGCGCTCGCTGCTCGTGTATGGACCGAGGTCGACCACCTACGACTTCGGGCCCGCGCATCCCCTGACACCGCGGCGCTTCGGGCCGGGGATCTCGCTCCTCGAGACCCTCGGGGCCGTGCCGGGTCTCGCTCCCGAGCCTGCCTTGGACGACGAGCTCCTGTGGATCCACGACCAGAGCTACCTCGACACCGTCAAGGCGTTCTCGCACGACCCGGGCGCGCCGTCGCGAGCGGGCATCGGGCCCGGCGACACGCCGGCGTTTGCGGGCATGCACGAGGCCTCCGCGGCGGTCGCCGGCGGATCCCTGCGGGCGATGGAGGCCATCCTCCGCGGCGAGAACCTGCACGCCTTCCATCCGGGCGGCGGCCTGCACCATGCGATGCGCCATCGAGCGGGCGGCTTCTGCGTCTACAACGACCCGGCGCTCGCGATCGCCCGCGCGCGTCGCGACGGACTGCGGGTCCTCTACGTCGATCTCGACGTCCACCATGGCGACGGCGTCCAGATGCTCCATTGGGACGATCCCGAGGTCATGACGGTCTCGATCCACGAATCCGGGCATGCGCTGTTCCCCGGCACGGGCTTTCCCGATGAGCTCGGCGGCCCCGGCGCCGAGGGCACGGCGGTGAACATCCCGCTGGACCCCGGGACCGGCGAGACCGGCTGGGTGGAGGCGCTGGAGATCGCCCTGCCCGCCCTCGCCGAAGCCTTCCGCCCCGAAATCGTCGTCTCGCAGCACGGCGCCGATGCCCACGCCTTCGATCCCCTGGCGCACCTCCTGGTCACGACGACCGCGATGGGTCGCGCGGCCCACCTCGTCGACCAGCTGGCGCACCGCCACGCCGGGGGCCGATGGCTCGCGACCGGCGGCGGTGGCTACGACGTCTACCGCGTCGTGCCGCGGATGTGGGGGCACGTCTGGCTCGCCCAGTCCCACGCCACGGTACTCGGCGACCTCGCAACGGCGTGGCGCGAGCGCTGGGCCGCGGACGCGGAGCGATACGGCCAGTCGCCGATCCCGACGTCCCTGGACGATGCCGAGAACGCGGGCCTGCCACACGGGGACGCGCAGGATCATGCTGACGGACGCGCCGCGGACATCGCGCGGCAGTCCACCGAGCTTGCGCTCGGGGCGCTCCGGAGTCGCCGCGCAAGATCGGCGCCGCGCCGCGTCCCGCCTCGGTGCTCCATGGTCGAACATCTGTGCGAAATCGTG
>JAICVI010000156.1 GCA_025935415.1 Chloroflexota bacterium | reverse complement strand
GAGCGCACGGGGAGCGGGCGTCACCGTGGCCGTGATCGATTCGGGCATCGAAGGCAGCCATCCAGCCGTGGGCGGCCGGGTGGTCCGGGCGGTCAGGGTCGACCTCCATGGGGAGTCGGCGACGATCGACGACGAGGCGCCCATCGACGTCGTCGGCCACGGGACAGCCTGCGCCGGGATCATCCATGGGCTCGCGCCGGAGGCCGAGCTCGTATCCGTGCGGGTCCTCGGCAAGAACAATCGGACCAAGGGGCTGGCGTTCGCCTACGGGCTCGACTGGGTGATCCAGCAAGGCATCGGGGTCGCCAACCTCAGCCTGTCGTCGCGCAGCGAAGAGCTGTACGCGACGTTCCACGACCTCGCGGACCAGGCCTATTTCGGGAACACCGTGCTCGTGTGCGCCGCGAGCAACTACCCGGGCCTCGCCAGCTATCCCTCGCTGTACTCGTCCGTGGTCAGCGTGGCGGCGCACGACATGCCGGATGCGACGACCTGGTTCTACAACCCGCGCCCGCCCGTGGAGTTCGGGGCGTGGGGCGTCGACGTGCCGGTCGCCTGGCGCGATGGCACGACGATCGTCGCGACGGGCAACAGCTTCGCTTCGCCGCATATCGCCGGGCTCGTGGCGAAGATCCGGTCCGCATTTCCCCAGGCCTCGCCGTTCGAGGTGAAGGCCATCCTCGCCGCGGGCGCGCGGTCGGGCTAGCCGTCGCTACGATCGCGTCGATGGCCTCGACCGAATGGCTCCAGCTCGCCTGCGCGGCGATGGCGCGCTCGCCGCTGTTCCAGGGCATCGAGCCCGACGAGCTGTCGCGGATCGCCCAGACGATGTCCCGGCGCCGCTACCGAAGGCAGGAGGTCATCTTCCACGAGGGCGACCCAGGCGATTCCCTGCACATCGTGGTGGCCGGTCGCGTGAAGATCACCCGTGAGTCCATCGACGGCGAGGAGGCCATCATCGCGACCCTGAGCGCCGGCGAGGCTTTCGGCGAGCTCGTGCTCCTCGATGGGGCAGCGCGCTCAGCGAGCGCCACGGCCATGGAGCCGACGGAGACGGTCACCATGACACGCCAGAGCTTCGAACGGCTGGTCGATGGCGGTGGGCCGTTCCGGTGGAGCCTGCTCGGCGGAATCGCGCATCGTTTTCGCCGTGTCACCGACCAGCTGGCCGAGGTCCACTTCCTCGACATCAGCGGCCGGCTGGCCCTCACCCTGACCAGGCTCGCGGAGGAGGCCGCACCGGGCGCTGCGGTGGACGTCCAGCTCGCCCGGCCGCTGACCCAGACCGACCTCGCCGCGATGGTCGGCGGCACGAGGCAGCGGGTGAACCAGATCCTCGGGGAGTTCGCCGACGAGGGGCTGATCACGATCCATTCGAGCGGCATCGTCGTCCACGACGTGCCCGTCCTGCGCAACCGCGCGGGCTGGTAGCGGGCCAAGGTAGCGACACGCCCAGCGCGCCGAGCGCGCCAGACGGCACCCTGCCTAGCGCTCCACCGGCAGGTCCAGCCGGTCGCCCCACTCGGCCCACGAGCCGTCGTACACGGCGACGTCGTCGAAGCCCATGAGGGTCAGCACCAACGCGAGCTTCGCCGCTCCGACGCCCGAGCCGTCATAGCAGACGAGGCGGCGGCCCTTGGCCACGGCGGCGCGATTCAGCAAAGCCCTGATCGATTCCGCATCGAGCAGCCGCTGCGTGCCGGGTTCGTGGAGTGCGCCGATGGGCACGTTGACCGCGCCCGGGATGTGCCCGAGGCGACGGGCGTTGCCCTCGTGGCCCTTGAACTCCGGGACCGCGCGGCCGTCGATGATCTGGGCGTCCGGAGACCCGAGCAGCGAGCGAACGTCGGCCGTTGTCAGCCGAAGGCGAGGGTTGAGGCGCGGCGTGAACGATCCCTCGGGCGGCGGGAGCACGCCGGTGCTGAGCGGTCGCGACTCTGCGATCCAGGCCGGGAAGCCGCCGTCGAGGATGCGTGCCGACTCGAAGCCATAGACCCGCAGTGACCACCACGCCCGGGCTGCGTAGAGGCCGAGCGTGTCGTCATACAGCACCAGGGTGTCGGCGTCACCGACACCGGCGCGGGCCATGAACGCCCCGACCGAGTCCGCCGATGCCAGCCGCAGGGCGTGCCCGCCATCTTCGGGTGGCGCCTCGTTGAGCTCGGCGCGCCAGTCGAGGTAGCTCGCGCCGGGCAGGTGGCCGGCATCGAAGACCGAATGGCCGGTCCCGTCGGGACGCCAGCGCACGTCCACGATTCGGACGTCCGGGCGCCCGAGCTCTTCCGACAGCCATTCGGTCGACGCGAGCAGCTCGGGGCGCGCGAAGCCAGTCATCTGGGTCCCCGGATCACGTTCGTATCATAGGTTCGTGGTCTCCCCGTTCATGTCCGACGAGGACAAGCTGGCCGCCGTGCGGGCCGCGCTGCCCTCGCTCTCGGCGGCGATCCAGCTGAACACCGGATCCGCGGGCCCGATCCCGGCGGAGGTCGCCGCCGCGATGCGCGAGCTGGAGGACTACGAACGGGACTTCGGACGTGCCCAGGCCGAGTACTGGCTGGAGTCCGAGCAACGCGTCGACGAGGCGCGGGCGGCCGTGGCGGCCGTCCTCGGCGGCGACCTTGACGAGGTCGCGCTCACCCACGCCGCGACCGAGGGCATGAACGTCGGGACCTGGTCGATCGACTGGCGCGCGGGCGATCGCGCGGTCACGAGCTGCCACGAGCACCCGGGCGGGGTCGGGCCGCTCTACATGGCCGCCGATCGATTCGGGCTTGACCTGCGTTTCGCGGAGTTCGCGGGCGACGCCCCGGACGACGAGATCGTCGCGCGGTTCGCCGAGCTGCTCGCGCCCGGGACGAGGCTCGTCTCGATCTCCCACGTCCTCTGGACCTCGGGGCTCGTCATGCCGGTCCGCCGCATCGCGGAGCTCGCGCACGAGCGCGGCGCCCTGGTCCTGGTCGACGGCGCGCAGGCTGCCGGTGCGATCCCGGTGCACGTGGGCGACCTCGGGGTCGACATGTACTCGATTCCCGCGCAGAAGTGGCTGCTCGGACCGGAAGGCCTCGGGGCGCTCTGGGTCAGGCGCGACCTGGTCGACTCGGCCCGGCCGACGTTCGCGAGCCTGTTCACGTTCGCCACGGTCGACTCGCGTGGCAACCGCTCGCTGCTGCCGGACGCCCAGCGCTTCCGCGGCGTTGGCTTCCATCGGCCGTCCGTGGTAGGGATGGCGCGCGCGATCGGCTGGCTGACGATGTACGTCGGTCTGGAGTTCGTCCACCGCCGCGGGGCCGCGATGGCGCATCGAGCCGCCGATCTCCTCGGCGTGATCGACGGCGTGACGCTCCTGACGCCGCCGGACCGGATGGCGGGGCTGGTGTCGTTCCGGATCGCCGGCTGGGAGCCGCAGCCGGCGATGGAGGAGCTCGCGGCGCGGACGTTCTGCATCATCCGGACGCTGCCGGACGTGGATGCTCTTCGGATCAGTGTCGGCTTCTGGACGACCGAGGAGGAGCTCGACCGGTTCCTCGAGGGCGTCCGCCTCCTCGCCGCGAACACCCCCGAGTCGATCCCGCGGCGTCGAACGCTGACGATCGTCGGCCAGGGCTGACCCGACCGGTGGCGAACGCCGCTCCGCCCGCCCGCCGGTCGTGGCTGTCGATTCGGTGGCGGCAGTTCCGCCATGCTCCCCGGCCGGTCGTGCGAGCGGTCGCCTCCAGCCTCGGGGTCGCCGTCGTCCTGGGAGCGGCGGTGCTCGCCTACGACCTGACCGCGCCGTCCGCCGACGCCCAGGGCCGCGCGGTCGTGGGATTCCTCTACGTGCTCGGGGTGCTGGTCGCGGGCTCGCTGCTGACGTGGCTCGCCGTCCCGCTGCCGCGCGGCTCGGGCGCGCGCGCTGTCAGGACGCCGTGGAGCGCCGCGCTCGGGCTGTTTGCCGCGATCCCGATCGCCTACCTCGTCCTGATCGTCGCCTTCCAGGTGATCAAGCCGCTCTTGACGTAGCGACCGGCGCGGACGGTCGAGTCGGTCCGGCGGCGTAGGATGGGGCGGGGGAGTAGCCCAGTCGGTTAGAGGCGCCGAGCTTATACCTCGGAAGTCGGAGGTTCGAGTCCTCCCTCCCCTACCACCGCGGCACGATGCCGCCCGACCGGCGCGCGGAGGCGCGGGCTGGTACGGTGCCGACCCATGACTGCGACCAGCGACGCTGCCCCATCGCCCGCTGCATCCGCGGCCACGCCATGGGGCGCGATCGAGGTCCGCGGCGCCCGTGAGAACAACCTCAAGGACGTCAGCGTGGACATCCCGAAGCGCCGGCTGACCGTCTTCACGGGGGTCTCCGGCTCCGGAAAGAGCTCCCTGGTGTTCGGGACGATCGCGGCCGAGAGCCAGCGGCTCATCAACGAGACCTACAGCTCGTTCGTCCAGGGCTTCATGCCGACGCTGGCGCGCCCGGACGTCGACACGCTCGAGGGCGTGACGACGGCGATCATCCTCGACCAGGAGCGCATGGGCGCGAACGCACGCTCGACCGTCGGCACGGTCACCGACGTCAACGCGATGCTGAGGATCCTCTTCAGCCGGCTCGGGCGGCCCCACATCGGCGGGCCGCAGGCGTACTCGTTCAACGTCCCGTCGGTGACCGGCGGGGGCGCGATCAAGATCGATCGCGGGTCCGGCGTCACGGAGAGCCGCACGTTCAGCGTCGCCGGGGGCATGTGCCCGCGCTGCGAGGGCATGGGCCAGGTCAATGACATCGACCTGGCGGAGCTCCTCGATGAGCGCAAGTCCCTGGAGCAGGGGGCGATCACCGTTCCCGGCTACACGCCGGACGGCTGGCTGGTGCGGATCTTCGGCTCGGTCGTGCCACTCGACGTCCCGGTGAAGGACTTCACGGAGCAGCAGCGCCACGACTTCCTGTACGCCGAGCCGAGGAAGGTCAAGCTCGAGAAGCTCAACCTGACCTACCAGGGCCTCGTGCCGAAGATCCAGCAGTCGTTCCTGTCCAAGGACGTCGCCGCGATGCAGCCGCACATCCGCGCGTTCGTGGAGCGTGCGGTGACGTTCACCGCCTGCCCCGAGTGCAAGGGCACCCGGCTCAGCGCCCCGGCGCGAGCCTCGAAGGTCGCCGGCATCTCGATCGCCGACGCGTGCGCGATGCAGATCAGCGACCTCGCCGCGTGGGTCCGCGGCCTCGACGAGCCCTCCGTCGCGCCGCTGCTCGCGAATCTGCGG
>JAICVI010000020.1 GCA_025935415.1 Chloroflexota bacterium | reverse complement strand
GTCAGGACGATGCCGGTCAACCCGACGGTGTCGTGGAAGGCCGCGGCCTGTTGCAGCCCATTCTGGCCCGTGGTGGCGTCGAGGACCAGGAGGGTCTCGGGCATGGCGCCCGGCAGGCGCCGGTCGATGACCCGCCGGATCTTCGCCAGCTCGTCCATCAGGTTCGCCTTGGTGTGCAGCCGGCCGGCGGTGTCGATCAGCACGATGTCGGCACGCCGCGCCACGGCCGCGTCGAGCGCGTCGTACACGACGGCCGCGGGGTCCGCGCCCGGCGCGTGCGCGACGATGTCGACGCCGGCCCGGTCCGCCCAGATCCGCAGCTGGTCGCTCGCGGCCGCCCGGAAGGTGTCGGCGGCGGCGAGGACGACTCGCCGACCCGCGGCTGCCTCGCGGGTTGCGAGCTTGCCGATCGAGGTGGTCTTGCCGGTCCCGTTGACCCCCACGATCAGCACGACGGCGGGCTTCGTGTCGGCGGCGTCGAGCCTCCAGTCAGCGTCGCGCGGCAGCAGCGCGGCCTCGAGCTCGCGCCGGACCGCGGCGATGGCGCCGTCGGGCGCGCCGCGGCGGCGGGCTTCCTCCACCACCTCCGTGGCGAGCTCCGCGCCGACGTCTCCGGCAATCAGGCTCTCCTCGACCTCGTCCCACGTCGCGGGGTCGATCGAATCACCGATGAGCAGCCCGCGCAGCCGCGACATGAAGCCGCCACGCGTGCGACGCAGGCCGTCCTCGAGCTCGCGCTGGCGCGTGTCCGGACCCGTCACCCGTCCGACGCCGCCCCGAGCTCGGATTGGGCGGCAGCGGTCCCATCGGGGCGCGCGGCTGCGAGCGCTGCCGCGGGCGCCGCGACACTGCCCAGCGCTCGCGAGCGGCCCGCAAGCGCCGTGGCCTCGTCCAGCCGGAGGCTGATCACGCGGCTCGCGGAATCGTCCCCGACCGTCACGCCGTAGAGCGCGTCGGCCGCCTCGATCGTGCCGCGGTTGTGGGTGATGACGATGCATTGCGTCTGCTGGGCCAGCTCCCGGAGCGCGTCCGTGAAGCGCCCGACGTTCGCCTCGTCGAGCGCCGCATCGACCTCGTCCAGGACGCAGAACGGCACGGGCCGGACGGTCAGCATCGCGAACAGCAGGGCCACGGCGGTGAGCGCGCGCTCGCCGCCCGAGAGCATCGACAGTGCCTGGGCCTTCTTGCCGGGCGGCCGGGCGGTGATCTCGACGCCGGTTGTGGTGAGGTCCTGCGGGTCGGTCAGGATCAGGCGCGCGTAGCCGCCGCCGAAGAGCTGCTGGAAGCGCGCGTCGAAGGCCTTCTCCAGCGCCTCGAATGTCCGCCGGAACTGGTCCGTGACCAGCTTGTCGAGCTCTGCGATCAACGCGCGCGTCGCGTCGATGGCGGACTGGAGGTCCGCGCGCTGGCCCTCGAGCAGCCCAAGTCGGGCATGGACCTCAGCGTACTCGTCGGCGGCAAAGGGGTTCACGGCTCCGAGGTCGTGGAACCGCCGTCGGAGCGTCGCGAGTCGGTTCGGGGATGGCGGATCGCCGGCGGGTGCCGTCGATTCCCAGGCGGGGGTCGCGCCCGAGAGCGCGGCATCGAGCGCGTCCGGCTCGACGTCGCCTTCGCGGTCTGCGGAGCCGATGGCCGTCTCCGTCGCGGCGATGCGGTCGGCGGACGGCCCGGCGACGCCTGCAGCCGGCGGCGCGCCGTCGCGCAGGTGCGCAACGGCCGTGGACCCGAGGGCGGCGAGCTCGACGACGATCTGCTCGCGAAGGCTCTCGATGGCGAGCCGCGCCTCGACGGCATCCCGCTCCACCAGCCGCGCTCGCTCGCCGCTGATCCGGGCCTGTTCCCGAGCCTGCGAGGCAGAGGCATCCGCCGCGCGCAGGCGCTCGCGCTCCTCCTGCGACCCACGCACCACGGAGGCGAGATTCGCCTCTGCCACGGCGACGCCGCGATCGGCCTCGACCAGGGCGGTGCGCAGCTCCTCACGATCGAGCGCGAGCCGGGCTTCGCGCTCCGCGAGCTCCGCGGCCGCCCTCGCGCTCGCGCCGAGCTGGCGCTCCGCGAGGGCGACGCTCGCCTCGGCCTGGGCACGCCGCCGCTCGAACGCCGCGCGAGCAGCCCGGGCACGGTCGACATCCGTCGCGAGGGCCTCCCGGCGCGCCCGCAGCTCCGCCTGGCGGCGAGCGGCCGCGTCGGGCCTGGGCATCGTCGCCCCCGACACCGCTCCGGGCACCACAGCGGTCGGGACAGGGGCTCCCTCGGCGTCGGCCTGCGGGTCGGCTGGGACCGCGGCGCGGAGCCGCGCGGCCTCTGCCTGGAGGCGCGTCGCCTGTGCCGCGAGCCAGGCCGCGTCGCGGCTGGCGGTCTCCGCGCGCGCCGTTGCGGCCCTTTCCACCTCGGCGGCGCGGCGCGTTGCCGCGGCCGCCTCGCCCTCCTGCTGCCGGGCCGCAGCCAGGGCGGCTCGGGCGTTCACGGCCGCCTGGTCCGCCGCGGTGGCGGCCGCCCGAGCGGTTTCGGCGGCCGCAGTCGCGGCGTCTGCCTCGGCCGCGAGCCGGTCGGCGTCCGCGCGGAGGTGGAGCCCTCGGCCCTCCGGGCGCACCCACGTGGCGAGCTCTCCGGCGACCACCGCCCCGTCGCGGGCCACCGCGACCCAGCCCGCAGGCAGGAGCGGCTGGAGCTCGAGACAGGTCGCCGCATCGGGAAGCCACACGGCCCTCGCCAGCAGCGCGGTCGCGGCGCCGGCGTCGTCCCGACGGATGGCATCGCGGAGCGCGCCCCCGCCGCGGGCGCGGGCCTGCTCGACGATGCGCTCCGCGTCCGCGGCCCGGCCCATCGCACGCGAGGCCGCCTCGATGGACTCGCGCGAGACCGCGACCCCGCGCTCCGAGGCGAGATTCGCGACCTCGCCACGAGCGATGACCTGGGCGCGAGCAAGGCCCGCCAGCGCGGCATCGACCGCCTGCTGGAACGCCGGATCGACGATCAGGCCATCCGCAATCGAGCGGCCGCCGCGGGCGCGCGCGGCCTTGCTGAAGCCGCTGCCCTCTGCGGCCTCGAGAGCCCGCCGGGCATCGGCGAGGCGTGCGGCGAGCGCCGCCGCGGAGGCACGCGCACCGGCGGCGGTCTCTGCGGCCGCGCGCGCAGCGCCCTCGGCGTCGGCGACCTGCTGCTGGGTCTGCTCGCGTGCCGCTCGGGCGGCCTGCTCCGCGGCTTCGGCGCTCGCGAGGGCCGCGGCGGCTTCCGCGCGCTCGCGCGCAGCGCCCTCGGCTCGACTGGCGGCGGCCGTGGAGCGCTCCGCTTCCTCCGTCGCCCGGCGATCCGCGTCGGCTGCGCGTCGGCGCGCCGCTGCCGCCTCCTCGACCCGGGCCGTCTCGAGCCTGCGAATCGCCGCGGCGTCGACCGCCGAGAGGCTTGTGGCTCCGCCTGTCGCGGCACTTGGACCGGCGGCCATCGCCACGAGATCGGCGTCGATCGCCGCGAGCTCCTCCTCGAGGTCCGTCGCCGAGGCGGGCGAGGGCTCGGCTAAAACGTCGCGTGCCGCACTCGCCTCGGCCTCGGCGGCCGTCCGCGCCTCGACGATGCGCAGACGCTCGCGGGCGGCGGCCTCGAGCTCCGAGCCGATGCGGCCCTCGCGCAGCTGGAGTGCCGCCCGGTCGGCCCGCAGCCGGTCGAGCTCCGTACGAGCCACGTTCTCGGTGGCCGCGTGCGACCCGAGCGCCTCGCCGGCTGCGGCCATGGCCCGCTCGTGCTCCTGGAGCGACGCCGTCGTCGCGTCGAGCTCGGTCCGAGCTTCGCGCACCGCGCTCGCGGTCTCGGCCGCGCGAGCGGCGGCCGCGTGCCAGCGGTGATGCGCGGACAGCAGCAGCGCGGCCGCGAGCTCGTCCGCGGCGGAGAGGCGGTTCGCCTGCTGCTCGGCCTGCTGGGCGAGCCGCCGTGCCTGGGGCCGGAGCTCGCCGAGGATGTCGTCCACGCGGGCGAGATTCGCCTCCGACTCGGCGAGCTGCTCCTCGGCCCGCCGCCGGCGCCGCTCGTGTCGCCGGACCCCGGCCACCTCCTCGAAGAGCGGTCGCCGCTCCTCCGGGCGCAGCGCGAGCGCCTGGTCGACCATCCCCTGGCCGATGAACAGGAAGGCGTTCTCGGCGAGGTGCCCGGCGTCGAGCAGGTCGACGAGGTCCTTCAGGCGGACGCGCTGGCGGTTCAGCAGGTAGTCGTTCTCGCCGGACCGGTACAGCCGCCGCCCGAGCTCCACGACGCCGTATTCGACCGGCAGCAGGGCATCGGCGTTGTCGAGGGTGAGCTGGACGTCGGCCATGCCGACGGCCGGGCGCTTCTCGGAGCCGGCCCAGATGACGTCCTCGGACTTCCTCGACCGGAGCGCTCGACCCTGCTCGCCGAGGGCCCAGCGGAGGGCGTCGGCCAGGTTCGACTTGCCCGAGCCATTCGGGCCCACGACGGCGCTGATCCCGGGGCCGAACTCGACGTGCGTCCGATCGACGAACGACTTGAAGCCCTGCAGCCGGACGGACAGGAGGCGCGCCGGTGCGCTCATGTCGACATCGCCGCTTCGCCGGTCGACGCAAGCTGCTGGTCCTCTGCCGGCTCCTGGCGCTGCGCCCACTCGTCGCCCGCAGCCAGCGCCTCGCGGGCGGCGAGGACCTCGACGGCTTCCGCCGCGGCCGCGGTCTCGGCAACCCGCCGCGATGGGCCGACGCCCATTCCCAGCACCTCTCCGCCGACCGACACCTCGACCCGGAAGACCTTGTCGTGGTCGGGACCGAGGGCCTCGAGCAGGCGATAGGCCGGCCGGCCACCGCTGGCACGTTGCGTCGCTTCCTGGAGGCGGCTCTTGGGGCTCTTGAGCAGGACCGGCGGCACCCCGGCGTCGAGCTCCGGTCCGGCGGTGCGGACGACCCAATCCCGGGTCGCCTCCCAGCCGACGTCCAGCAGGAGGGCTCCCGCGATCGCCTCGAAGGCCGACGCGAGGATCGAGGGCCGCTCCCGGCCGGCCCGGCCGGACTCCCCCTCCCCGAGCGCGAGGAACGCGCCCAGGTCCATCCGCGCCGCCAGGCCGGCGAGCCCCGTCGCGCTGACGATGGCGGCGCGCCGCGCGGACAGCACGCCCTCGTCATCGTCTGGGTGGCGGGCATAGAGTGCCTCGGACACGGCGAGGTTGATCACGGCATCACCGAGGAACTCGAGTCGTTCGTTGTGCCCGGCGGCCTCGCCGGGGTGCTCGTGCAGCCAGGAGGTGTGGGTCAGCGCCTGGGCCAGCAGGCGCCGGTCACGGACCGGGAGGCCGAGCTGCTCGGCGAGGAGGTCGGCCCGTTCCACGATCCCGGCTGGGCGGTCGTTCGGCGGTTCGGGGCCGACTGGGGGAACGGTCTAGCTGCTGCGCTCGTCGATGTACTCGACGGCGTCACCTACGGTCCGGATCCGCTCCGCGTCCTCGTCGGAGATCTCCGTCCCGAACTCTTCCTCGAGGCTCATGATCAGCTCGACGAGGTCCAGGGAGTCGGCGTTCAGGTCGTCGACGAACGAGGCTTCGGGCTTGACCTCCTCTTCGTCGACGCCGAGCTGCTCGACGACGATCTTCTTGAGGCGGTCGTAGGTGCTGGCCACTGGCTCCCTCCTCCGGGGCTGGGTGTGTGATCGGCTTCCGTCTCGCGTGCGATCCGCCCGAGGACGCCATTGATCAGGCGTCGCATCGGGTCGCCACTGTAGATCCGGGCCAGTTCGACCCACTCGGCGATGGCCACCCGGGCCGGCGTCGAGGAATATAGCACCTCGCCTAGCCCGCAACGGAGCAGCGAACGGTCCATCCGGGCCAGCTGGACGACCGGATATTGCGGTGCCGCGAGCTCGATTCTGGCGTCGATCTCGACCCTGTTCCTGACCACGATGGCGACGATCGACCGGGCCAGCTCGCCGGCCGCGGGGTCGGCCTCGACCTCGGCCAGCTGCCGTTCCAGCACCGCGGTCGCGGTGCGCTGCCCGAAGTCCGCCTCGAACACCGCGGCGAGCGCCACCCGGCGGCCGGCACGCAGCGAGCGGATGCGGTCGGACGTTCCCTCCGAGCCGGAGCGAGCCACTACTGACCGACGCCGTCGACGAGCACGGTGACCGACCGCACCTGGAGGCCGAGGAGGCGCTCAACGGCACGGCCGACCGCCTCGCGCACCTGGCGCCCAGCGTGGACGAGGTCGGCGCCGGGGCGGGCGATGATCCGCAGCTCGACCTCGACGCCCTCCTTCCGGACCTTCACCGAGATCGGCGGCCCGGCGAGAGCCGCGCGCCACGGCGGGCCACGCCGCGCGACCTGGAGCACGTCGGGAATCTCCAGCGCCGCCAGGCGTGCGACCTCGACGATGACGCCCCGGCCGACGCTCAGCTCGATCGGCTGGTCGGCGGGCGGCCCGATCGGCACGGCATCGACCACGAGCGCGTCACCATCCAGCTGGGCGGTCGCCGTCTCGCTCACGAGGCGCTCGCGGCCCGCTCGGCCTCGGCCGCGGCCTCGATCGCGGCCGCGTCCGGCGTGCCGGCGGGCTGGATCGGTGCGGCTCGGCGCGTCGCGTCCTCCCGGAGGGCGTCGGCGATGAGGCCCGGGACGTTCGTGCGCGCCGTCTCCGCGGCGACTGAACAGGCATAGCCGATCATGCGTCGCCGGGCGCGGCCGTGGGTGATGATCACCGCGCCCTTGACGCCCAGGAGCGGCGAGCCGCCGGCCGTCTCGTAGTCGAAGACCTGGCGGATCCGGCCGATCCCGGCGCGCAGCAGCAGGTACGCGAGCTTGCCGCGGAGGCCGCGCCGGAGCTCGGCGCGCCAGAGGTCGAAGATGAACGTCGAGAGGCCCTCGAAGAACTTGATCACGACGTTGCCGGTGACCGCGTCGGTGACCACGACGTCGGCGTGGTCGGCGACGAGGTCCTTGCCCTCGACATTGCCCACGAATCGCAGGTCCGAGGCGTCCAGGAGCTCGGTGGCGCGCTGGATCCGCAGGTCGCCCTTGCCCTTCTCCTCCCCGATCGACAGGAGTGCCACCCGCGGGCTCGAGATGCCGATCACGCGCTCCGCGAAGATCGCGCCCATCCGGGCGTACTGCATGAGGTTCTCGGGGGACGAGTCGGGGTTCGCGCCGATGTCGAGGAGCACGAACGGCCGCCCCTCGCGCACCATCTGCACCGCCAGTGCCGGTCGATCGACCCCGGCCAGGCGCCCGATCCGGAGCACGGCGGCCGCCATCGCCGCACCGGTGTGTCCGGCCGTCACGACGGCGTCGGCGCGGCCCTGCTTGACGAGGTCGCAGCCGATCGTGATCGAGGAATCCTTCTTCTCTCGGAGCGCCTGCGCGGGGTGCTCGTCCATCTCGATGACCTGGCTCGCGGCCACGATCTCGACGTTCGCGGGGAGCTCGCCGCCGGCCGCCTCGCGGAGTCGCGCCGGATCGCCGACCAGGAAAAGCTGATCCTCGGGGTGCGCGCGGGCGTGATCGAGAGTCCCCGGGACGACCTCGGACGGGCCGTGGTCGCCGCCCATCGCGTCGACGGCGAGGCGGACGCCCGGGGCGCCGGGCGCAGGAGTCGTCGCGACTGTCATCGCCGCCACTCTACCGGCCCCCGTCACCGGGCGGCGTGGCTGGCCGCCGCGCCTACTGGGCGGTGGGCGTGTCTTCCTTCGGGGCCTTGATCTCGAGGACCGGCCGGCCGCCGTAGTAGCCGCAATTCGGGCAGGCCCGATGGCTCCGCTTGGCCTGGTGGCAATGCGGGCACTCCTCGAGCTGCGGGAGCGAGAGCGCAAGGTGCGCGCGTCGATCGCCCTGGCGAGCGTGAGAGACCCTGCGCTTGGGCACGCCCATGAGTGGTGCTGCTCCTTTCGATGCTCGAACCGCGCTGATGGCGGCCGAGCCGCGTGCGAGGGCGCGAGAGTGAGATTCGGAATGGGCCCGCGGCGGCTGCCGCGCGACGGAGCGGGAGTTTACCCGCTGTCGCCGTCGCCGTCGACCCGAAAGCCCTTGAGTGCCGCCAGCCGCGGGTCGATGTCCTCGGTCTCGTGCGCGACATGGTCCGGCCCGAGCCGCAGCCCGCACTCGACGCAGAGACCCGGACAGGCCTCCTCGCACAGGGCAACGATGGGCTCCTCGAGAGAGATCGCCTCGGCCGCCAGCGTCGCGAGATCAAGCTCGTGGTGGTCGGAGAGGCGCGTCGCATCCGGCTCGTCCGCCTTGTCGACCGCATGGCCCGTGGCCACGTCGACGCTCGGGAGCGCCTCGTCGCGAATCCGGACCGCCATGGGAATCTCGATGTCCCGCAGGCAGCGCGAGCAGGTGCCGGCGATCGCCGCCGTGATCCTCGCGTCGAGCAGCACGCCGCGGTTCGTTCGCGAGACCCGCAGGTCGCCCTCGAGCGGCTCGACCAGGTGCATATCGTCAGGCAGCGGGATCGTCGCGCCGTGGATCTCGTAGCGACGCTCGCTCCCTGGCGGCTCGGCGAGCAGGCTCGCGAGCGGGAAGGTAAGGGGTGCCGGCGCGGTCATCGCGGGACGGTCTGGCCCGCGTCCTCCTCGCGCAGGAAAGCCGGCTGCTCGTCCGGCACGTCGGGCCAGTCATCGACGTGGCGCGCGTCCCCGTCCGGACCGGCGCCATCGGCGGCGGGCGGCTCGTCGGGCTCGCCGCGAAGCTCGGCCTGGCGGATCTCCAGGACGTCGATGCCCTTCTCGATGCCCGCGAGCGCCTTGCGCACCTCCGCCTCGAGCGACCCCAGGATCTCCGCGGCATAGGCATCGGCGCCGAAACGGACGTTGTCCGCGGCGGCCTGCGCCTCGGCGACGATCTGGCGACCCTCCGCCTCGGCGCGCTCGGTCAGACCCCGCTCACCGATCAGGTAGGCGGCCTGCTCCTGGGCCCGGGCAGTGATCCTGCCGGACTCCTCGTTGGCCTGCTCGATGATCCGCTCGCCCTCGGCGTTGATCCGCTTGGCGGCGTGGACCTCCTCGGGGACGGCCACGCGAAGCTGGTCGATCAGCTCGAGGATGGCGTCCTTGTCGACCAGGACCTTGCGCGTCGTGGGCACGCCGGTCCCGGTCGCGATCAGCGACTCGAGCCGTTCGAGCAGGAACATGATGTCCACCGGGGTCGAAGTATGGCAGCGCGGCGGCTAGCCGGTCGGCTCGCTGCGTCGCGCCAGCGTCCGGAGCGCGGTCAGCGCCGCGGGGGGCACCATGCTCGAGACATCGCCACCGAAGGACGCGATCTCCTTCACCAGGCTCGAGCTCACGTAGCCGTACTCGACCTCGGTCATGAAGAAGACCGTGTCGATGTCGTCGGCGATCACCCGGTTGTTCGCCGCGAGCTGGCCCTCGGATTCGAAGTCCGAGATCGCCCGCAGCCCGCGGACGAGCCAGCGGGCGCCATTCGCACGAGCGGCGTCGACCGTGAGCCCGTCGAACGTCGTCACGGTGGCGTGGTCGGCGTCCAGGCCGGCATCGCGGATCGCGGTCTCGAGCACGACGACGCGCGTCTCGACCGGCAGCAGCGGGGTCTTCCTGGGGTTCGCCAGGACGGCGACGACCACGCGATCGAAGACGGCGAGGGCCCGCGCCAGGACGTCGAGGTGGCCGTTCGTGACCGGGTCGAAGGAGCCGGGATACAACGCGATCCTCATCCGACCTCCTCGCCCGCGTCGGCTGCCGACCAGCGGTAGAACGTCAGCGACGTGTCGCCGAAGCGTTCCTCGCGGACCGATCGTAGCAGCCGGATTCGGGCCGGCGGCGAGTGGCGCCGGGAGTGCTTCGCGACCACCACGCCGTCTGGCTCGAGCACGGCGCCACGGCCCGCGCCGGCGATGCCGTCGAGCGCACGGTCGACCAGCTGCGGCTCGTCGTATGGCGGGTCGAGGAAGATCGCGGTGAAGGGGCCGCCGTCCCGCCGTCCGCCTTGGTCGCCGAGCCAGCGGATTGCGTCCGCCACGACGATTCGCGACCGCGGCCCGAGCAGGCCGGCGCCCCGCAGGTTGCGCTCGATGACCTGCGCGACAGGCCGGCTGTGCTCCACCAGCACGGCCTGGCGCGCACCGCGCGACAGGGCCTCGATCCCGGCGGCGCCGCTGCCGGCGAACAGGTCGAGGAAGGCCGCGTCGCGCAGCTCCGGCTCCAGGATCGCGAACAGGCTCTGCTTGACGCGGTCGCCGAGCGGCCGTGTCCCGGGGCCCGGCGCGACGAGGCGGCGGCCTCGCGCAACACCGGCGATCACCCGTCCGGCGCTGGCGCCCACGCCGGGGCTGAGTCGGGCCCTGTCCGCCACGTGCGGTCGCCTCGCTACGCGGCGCCGGCGGGCTCGGCCTGGGCGACCCTTGCGAGCCAGCCCCTGGCCGTCTCGGCGGCGAGACGCTCGTTGCCGGGCCTGAGGTCGCCCTGCTCGTCGAGCATCGCCTCCGCGGCCGCGCGCGCCCTGACCGCCAGGTCGCGGTGATCAGTCCGCTGCAGGGAGGCGACCCGGAGGCGCGGCAGCCCGCTCTGGACGAGACCCAGCACGTCGCCCTCGCGGCGGAGCTCCCAGTCGCGCTCGGCCAGCTCGAAGCCGTCATGCAGCTCGGCGACAGCCTTGAGTCTCGCCTGGGCGGTCTCGTCCACGGAGTCGGAGACCAGCACGCAGAACGAGGCCGCCTCGCCGCGCCCGACGCGGCCCCGGAGCTGGTGGAGCTGGGCCAGCCCGAACCGGTCCGCGCCCTGGATCACCATCATGGTGGCCTCGGGCACGTCGACCCCGACCTCGACGACCGTCGTCCCGACAAGCACGTCGAGCTCGCCGTCCCGGAAGCGGGCCATCTCGGCATCGCGGTCGGCGGCCTTCATGCGCCCGTGGACCATCCCTACCCGGAGCGGCGCCAGCAGGTCCCGGAGGCGCACGGCCTCGGCCTCCGCGGCCGGTGCCGAGGAATCCCAGAACCCCTGCGGCGCCCCGTCCGCGGCGGCGGGCGCGGCGTCGTCGGCCTCGGCCTCATCGATCAACGGGACGACCACGAACGATCGATGGCCGGCGGCCGCCTCCTCGCGAACCCTCTGCCACGTCCCGGCGAGCTCGTCCGGCCGCCGGATCCCCGTCCGGATGGGAACGCGCCCTTCCGGCGGCGTCCGGAGGTTCGAGACGTCGAGGTCGGCGTAGAGCACCTGTCCGAGCGTGCGCGGGATCGGGGTCGCGGTCATCAACAGGACGTGGGGCGCACGGCCGCCGCCCGCCTTGGCTTCGAGCTGGCCACGCTGCTCAACGCCGAAGCGATGCTGCTCGTCGATCACGACCAGGCCGAGCGACGCGAACTCGACGCGCGCCTGCAGGAGGGCGTGGGTCCCGACGACGATCGGGGCCATTCCGGAGGCCAGGAGCTGCAGCGTCTGGCGGGCCGATCCAGCGGTGAGGGAGCCGGTCAGCAGCTCGACCGGGAGGTTGACGTCCTCGAGGAGCGACGCGAGGGTCCGGTGGTGCTGGCGCGCGAGCAGGTCGGTGGGCGCCAGCAGCGCGCCCTGCATCCCGGCTCGCGCCGCCGCCGCCAGCGCGTACGCGGCAACGGCGGTCTTGCCGGAGCCCACGTCGCCCTGCAGGAGTCGCAGCATCGGCGTCGGCTTGGCGATGTCCGAGCGGATGTCCCGGATGGCGGCGTCCTGGTCCGGGGTCAACGAGACCGCTCGATCGAGCTTGCGCCCAAGCGAGCCCTCGAGCGCCCGGCGGAGCTCGCCGTCGGTGCCGTCGTCGACGTCGATCGGCCGTGCCGAATCTCGCCCCCGCTGCCGCCGTCGCCCGACCATCCCGAGCTGCAGGGCGAGCAGCTCGTCGAACGCGAGGCGATTCAACGCGGCGTCGCGGGCCTCGAACGACGTCGGGAAGTGGGCCTCCTCAACGGAGCCGCCGATACCACCCAGCCCGGCGTCGCTGCGGAGGTCGTCCAGGAGGTATTCCGGGTAGGCGCTGCCGGCACGGTCGAGCGCGTTCCGCACCGCGCGCCGGAGGGTGGTCGCCGTGAGGCCCGCCGTCAGCCGGTAGACCGGCACGATCCGCCCGACATGCAGGAGCTCGTCCTCGTTGCCTTCGGGCTGGAAGTCGGGGTTGTCGAGCGTGCGCTTGCGCCCGAAGTGCTTGAGCTTCCCCGAGACGATCACGCGCTGGCCGGGGTGCATCCGCCGCTCGATGTAGCGCCGCCCGAACCACGTCGCCTCGATGCTGCCGCTGTCGTCCTCGAGCACCGCGATCGTCCGCTGCACCCGGCGTCGGAACGACGCCTCGACTCGAACGTCCACCACGCTGACGCGTGCCGAGATGACCTCGCCGTCCTCGACCCAGCCGAGCTCGCCGAGCTTCCGCATCTCGCGCAGGTCGTCGTAGCGGCGCGGCAGGTGGAAGAGGAGGTCCCGGACCGTCAGGACGCCGAGGCGCTTCCCAACCCGCCCGAGCACGCCCGCACCCGGAACCTTCGATGCCGCGATGGGCTGGTCGAGGAGCGCCTCGCCCATGAGCGTGGGGGCCGGCGCCGCGATCTTCCGGGTGGATGCGGCACCCGGGCGTGCGCGGCCACCGGAGCGCGGGGCACCACCGGATCGCGAGGCACCGTCGGATCCCGCAGGGCCCACGGAGCGAACGAGCCGGCGCTCCCCCACCCGCCTACTCGGCCGAGATCAGGTAGCGGTAGTGGGGCTGGCCGCCGTGGACGACCTCGACCTCCGCGCCGGTCCCGAGGTCGTGGATGCGGCGCGCGAGCTTCTCCGTCGACGCGAGATCGGCGCCGTCGCCGTAGTAGACCGTCACGAGCTCGAACCCCGGGTGCAGGGCGGCGACCGCCGCGAGCACGGCCTCGGCGGGATCGTCGTGCACCGCGACGAGCCCGTCGTCCGGATCGAGCGCGATGGTCTGGCCCTGCCTGACCTTTCTGCCGCTGACCGTGGCGTCGCGAACCGCCTCGGTGATGGACAGCGTCTGGACCGAGCGCCCCGCCGTCGTCATCTCGGGCGCGTTCTCGACGGCCCCCTTCTCCGGGTCCATCGCGAGCAGCGCCGCGAAGCCTTCGGCAGCGTTCCTCGTGGCCACGACGGCGACCGGTCGATCGGTCATCGCGGCGACCTGGCGGGCGGCGAGGACGACGTTGGGGTTGTTCGGGAGCAGCAGCACCTCGCGCGCGTCCACCGCCCTGACGGCCTCGAGGAGCTCGCCGGTGCTGGGGTTCTGTTTCTGCCCGCCGGGCACCACCATCTGGACGCCGAAATCCTTGAAGATCGCCGCGAGCCCGTCGCCGGCAGCGACGGCGACGACCGCCAGCGGCAGCGTCCCGTCGACCGGGTGCGGCGTCGCGCCATTGGTTGCTGCGCCCGCCTGCGGGCCGAGTGCTCCGCCGGCATTGCCGGCCGCGAAGGCCGCGGCGCGCCTCTCGCGGACGTCCTCTGTCTGCTGGTCGAGGTTCTCGACCGTGATCTTCGACACGCTCCCGAGCCCGAGCGCGTAGGCCAGCACCTCGTCGGGCCGCTGGTTGTGGACGTGGACCTTGATGGCTCGTGCGTCGCCGGCAACCAGCACCGACTCGCCGATCGCTTCGTAGTGAGCCCGGATGGCGTCGACGTCGAGTGGTCGGTCGGGGGCCGCGTGGGCCAAGAACATCGTCTCGAAGCCGAAGCCCTCGTCGCGCAACCCGGCGCCGGGTGCGGCTGCGGTATGGCCGTCCCGTCCGGCCTCGTGCAGGATCTGGCCCGGGGCCGCCTTCGCGGAAAGCCGAGGCGCGGTGACCTCGGCGGCGCCGGTGAGGAACGCCTGGGCGCCCTCCAGCAGCCGGAAGAGGCCCTGCCCGCCGGAGTCGACCACCCCGGCCTCGCGCAGGATCGCAAGGAGCGCTGGCGTCTTCGCGACCGCGGCACGGGCGGCGTCCACGGTCTCGCCGATCACGGCGTCGAGCGTTCGCTCGCGCTCGGCCCCCGCCACGGCCGCCGCGGAGGCCTCGCGGATCACGGTCAGGATGGTGCCCTCGACGGGCTTGGCGACCGCGCCGTAGGCCGCCTTCGTTCCCATGTCGAGGGCGTTCGCGAGGTCGAGGGCATTGAACTTCGTCTTGCCCGCCAGCCCCTCGGCGAGCCCGCGCAGGATCTGGCTGGTGATGACCCCGGAGTTGCCGCGCGCGCCCATCAGGGCCCCGAAGGCCGCGGCCGACGCGACGCGCTCCGCCGAGACCGTCGGCCCCACTGCCTCGGCCTCGGCGAGGGCGGCGCGAACCGTGGCCATCATGTTCGAGCCCGTGTCGCCGTCGGGGACCGGAAAGACGTTGAGGGCGTTGACCTCGTCGACGGCGGCCTCGAGGCCCGCGGCAGCGGCCCGGAACGCACCGAGGAGGCCCGCGCCATCGCAGCTCCGGCGGGACATCAGGCGCCCATCAGTAGACGTCCGACCCGCTGTCCGCGAGATCCGATGGGCCGAGGCCGGACGGCGGCGGAACCTGCGGCGGATCGCCTCCGGGGTGGAGCTCGAGATGGGCGACGCGGATCGTCAGCCGGTCGACCTCCCGACCCAGCGCCTGCCGGATCGCGTGGCGCACCGCGTGATCGACCTGGCGCGCGACCTCGGCGATGGGCAATCCCTGGGCGACCCGAAGGTGGAGCCGGATCGCGAGGCTGCCGCCGGCCACCGACACGCGAAGACCGCCGGGCCGTCGCTCGATCCAGCCGAGCACCCGATCCGCCCAGCCACCGGCGAACCCGGCGACGCCGTAGGAGCCGAGCGTCACGCGACGTACGATGTCGATGACGGCCCGCCTGGTCACGAGCGCGCGACCGCCGATCGCCTGGTCCGGCAACGTCCCTCCTGCGCCGCGACGCCTGCCCGGAGCCGACCGGGGTGCGTGGTATAGTACCGCCCCGTTCGCGCCGGACCGGCTCGAACGCTGGCGTCTCCGATCATCCCTCGAGGTTCTGATGGCTCGTTCCTGCGCGATCTGCGGCAAGGTTTCCATGGGCGGCTTCAACCCGCAGTCGTCCGGCTCGAACCGGGTGCGCGCGCACCGCCGCTACCAGCCGAACCTGCAGCCGTTCCAGCTCACGGACAAGAACGGCTCGACGTCGCGAGCCCTGGTCTGCACCCGCTGCCGGCGCACCGCGACCAAGTCCGCCCGCTAGGGTCGACCTCCCCGGGCGAGTCCCGCCCAGCGCGGTGATGGTCGATCCCGAACACGACGACGGGCAGTTCGGCGAGGACGTCGCCAGCTCGTACGACGACATCCCTGAGCCGATGGTCGATGGCACGTCCGTGGCGGACGCCGCGGCCGTGCTCGACGAGCTGGCGGCCGGTGGTCGGGCGCTGGAGCTCGCCATCGGCACCGGGCGCGTCGGGCTCCCGCTCGCAGCGCGCGGCGTCGAGGTCGCAGGAATCGAGCTTTCCAGAGCGATGCTCGCGCGGCTGCGCGCGAAGCCGGGTGGCGCGGCGCTCCGGGTGACGGTCGGCGACATGTCCTCGGCTCGCGCCGACGGCTCGTTCTCGCTCGTCTACCTCGTCTTCAACACGATCGAGAACGTGACGACACAGGCCGGGCAGGTCGCGGTCTTCCGGAACGCCGCCGCGCACCTCTCGTCGGGCGGCTGCTTCCTCATCGAGTGCGTCATCCCGGACCTGCGGCGGCTGCCGCAGGGCGAGACCGCGGTGGTCTTCGACGCGAGCGAGCGCCACTTCGGCATCGACGAGTACGACGTCGCCAACCAGGGCCTGATCTCCCACCACTTCACGAAGCTCGACGACGGGCGCTGGGACTATGGCTCGGGGCCGTTCCGATATGTCTGGCCGGCCGAGCTCGACCTCATGGCGGAGCTCGCGGGCCTGCGGCTGCGCGAGCGCTGGGGCGGCTGGGACCGGCGGCCGTTCGAGAGCGAGAGCCGGCTGCACGTCTCGGTCTGGGAGAAGCCCGGCTAGGCCACCGTCGGGTCAGGCGGGTCGCTCGGTGTCGAGCCAGAGCGTGAACGGGCCGTCGTTGACGAGCTCGACCGCCATCTCGGTCCCGAACGAGCCGGTCTGGACGTCGGCCACGCCGCCGCCGCGCAGGTCCTCGGCAAATTGCCGGTAGAGCCGCTCCGCGAGATCGGGCGGCGCGGCATTCGTGAAGCCTGGCCGGCGGCCGCGGGTCGTGTCGGCGAAGAGCGTGAACTGGCTCACGACGAGCGCCGCGCCGCCGATGTCGACGATCGAGCGGTTCGTGCGGCCGTCCGCGTCGCGGAAGAAGCGCAGCTCGGTGATCCGCCTGGCGAGCGTCGTGGTCGTTGCGGCGTCGTCGGCATGGCCGACGCCGAGCAGGACGAGGACCCCGGCGCCGATCGAGGCGACCGATTGCCCTTCGACGCGGACCGACGCGCGGCTGACCCGCTGCAGGAGCGCGCGCACCTCAGCTCGCGGACGGCGCGGACGCGGGAGCGGCGCCGGCGGCCCCGGCAATACCGCTCTCGGACTCCGCCTTGGCGAGCGAGCGCGCCCTCCGGCCGAATCGCTCCCGTGCCACCTTCTCTGCGGAAGCCGGCACGAGCAGGTCCCAGCGGCGGATCTCGTCGTCCATCTCCGCGGGGTCCTCGCGGGAGCGGAAGAGCAGCACCGGGATGCCGGCCGCCTCGACCTCCTCCCGGAGCCGACGCGCGCCCGGGCGCCGCAGCGTCGCGAACGTGACCATGCGGTCTCGCGGGATCGGCGGCACGCCCTTGTTGAGGCCGTACTGGTAGCCCTCGTCGGCGAGGGCCCGGATGAGGCGGACCTCGCGGGCCATGTCGCGACCCTTGAGCCATAGCGCGGAGCCGACGACGAGGATGTCGACGCCAAGCCCGCCGACCAGCTCGGCGGTCTCGCGGTTGACCCCGCCGTCGACGTGAATCTCGCCTCCGTGGAGCTTGTGGGAGAGGTAGTCGCGGGCCTGCAGGAGCTTGGCCCTCGCGACGTCGGTCATGAACGACTGTCCGCCGAACCCGGGCTCCACGGTCATCACCATGACGATGTCGAGCAGCGGCCGATACGGCTCGAGCGCGGTGAGGGGCGTCTTCGGCTTGACGCACAGGCCCGCGGCTCGCCCGGCGGCCCGGATGGCCTGGAGCGTCGGCTCGATCGGCTCCTCGATCTCGACGTGGATCGTGACCGAGTCGCAGCCGGCCTCGAGGAACTCCTCGATGTACCGCCCCGGGTTGGCGATCATCAGGTGGGCATCGAACGGGATGCGGGTGCGCCGCCGGAGCGCCTTGATCGTCTTGGCCCCGAAGGTGAGATTCGGCACGAAGTGGCCGTCCATCACGTCGAGGTGGATCCGGTCGGCGCCCTCCCGCTCCGCCCGCTTCACGGCATGGGCGAGGTTCCCAAGGTCGGCGTCGAGGATGCTCGCGGCCACCCGCGCGCGCCCCAGCGAGGGCTGATCCCTGCCCGGGGGCTCGCGCCGCATCATCGCGGCACTCGCAGCGGCCGCGCGTCGTTCGCCCTCACCGGACGCCCGCCGGCACCGGCTCGCTCGACCGCTCGCCCAGCAGCGCTCGCGCACTCTCCGCCTCGAGGCGCTGGCGGCGCCGCGCGACCGCTGGGGCCGCCGGCTCCCCTGCCCGCTGCGCGGCGAGCTGGCCGCACGCGGCGCCGATCTCCTGGCCGCGGTTCCGCCGAATCGTGACGGGGATGCCCGCGGCCTTCAGGTGGCCGGCGAAGCGCTCGATGACGGGCATCGGGCTCGCCTGCCACGGGGTATGGGCGACGGCGTTCATCGGGATCAGGTTGACGTGCGCGAGATCGCCGCGAAGGAGCGCGGCGAGCGCCTCGGCATCCACGTCGGTGTCGTTCACGCCCCCGATCATCGTGACTTCGTAGCTGATTCGCCGGCCGGTCGCGCGGGCGTGCTCGCGCGCCGCTGCCACGACTTCCGCGACCGGCCAGCGCCGGTTCAGCGGCACGAGGACGTCCCGGAGCGCATCGCGCGCCGCGTGGAGGGAGACCGCCAGCGTGAACTGCGGCCCCAGCGCCGTCAGCCGGCGGATGCCCGGGACGACGCCGGAGGTGGAGACGGTGATGTGCCGCGCCCCCAGCCCGAGCTTCGCGGGGTCATTCAGCGCCTCGACCGCCTCGAGCACCCGATCAAGGTTCAGGAGCGGCTCGCCCATGCCCATGAACACGATGTTCGTGAGCCGCGCGCCATCCTCCTGCTTCGCCAGCCGGGCCTGGGCGCTCCGGACCTGGTCGAGGATCTCGGCCGTGCCGAGGTCGCGCTCGAACCCGAGCTCGCCGGTGGCACAGAACGGGCAACCGACGGCGCACCCTGCCTGGCTCGAGATGCAGAGCGTGTGGCGCGCTCGCTGCCCCGGGCGCGCCGGGTAGTGCATGAGCACGGACTCGACGGTCAGGCCGTCTCCGAGCCGATGGAGGGCCTTCTCCGTCTCGCCACCGTCGGCCTGGACGATCTCGGCATCGTCGACTGTCGACCACCGGAACGCCTCGTCCACCGACGTGGCCAGCGCGCGCGGGAGCGTCGTGACCTCGGTCGCCGCCCTGGTCGTGCCGTCCCACACCGCGGCCTGGAGCTGTCGCGCTCGATACGCGGGCTCGCCGTGCTCCCGGAGCCACGCCTCGAGCGCCTCACCGCCGACGCCGGACAGCCCGGGGCGTGGATCGCCCTGGCGGCCCGCTAGCGCGCCGCCCTGGCGGCCCGCTAGCGCGAGGGGCAGGCGCACGGTCACGGCGTCGCTCGGCCGTCGTCCGCGGCGGACCCCGACGCCGCGGGCTGCAGCGCGCGCCAGACGCGCGGACGCGTCATCGGCAGCTCCCGCAGCCGCACGCCGGTCGCGGCGGCCACCGCATTGGCGATCGCGGCCGCGCCCGCGATGACCGGCGACTCGCCGATGCCCTTGGCGCCCATCGGGCCATCCGGGGCCGGCACCTCGACCTCGGTCGTCGCGAGGACCCCGATGTCGTCCACGCGCGGCAGCGCGTAGTCCAGGAACGTTCCCGTGAGGAGCTGGCCGGCCTCATCGTGGACGAGCGCCTCCAGCGTCGCCCACCCGACGACCTGCGCAGCCGCACCGTGCTGCTGGCCGTTCACGAGGGCCGGGTTCAGGACCCTCCCGACGTCCTGCACGACATGGTCCTCGAGGACCGTGACAGCTCCGGTGTCACGGTCAACCCGGATGCGCGCGACGTGCCCGGATACGGACGGCGCGAGGCTGGGCTCGTCGACGCTGGCGTGGCCCTCGATCGGCGCCCGGCCGGCACGGGCATTCCCGCGGACGACCTTCGCGATCGGGATCGCCCGTTCCGGCGTACCGCGCGGTCGGACCGTCCCATCCACCAGCTCGAGGTCCTCCACCGCGATCTCGAGCTGGAGCGCCGCCGCCTCGAGCAGCCGCTGGGCGGTCTCCTCGGCCGCCCGCCGGATCGCGCGGCCCGCCGAGTACGTCACCGTGCTCCCGCCGCTGCCCGGTGAGGCCGGCGCGGCGGACGAGTCGAGCGCCTGGACCTGGACGAGGTCGGGCTCGATCCCGAAGGCCTCGGCGACGATCGCCTGGAACCCGCCCGCGACGCCGGACATGTCCGCGACGCCGGTGAGGACCTGCACGCTCCCGTCGGGCGACATGCGGCAGGCCGCGGCGGCGGGGTTGGTCGCGCCCGGCCAGTACGCCAACGCCAGGCCGACGCCCTCGCCGTCCTCCACCCGGGAGCGCCGGCGCCACGCGCCGGTCGCCTCGAGGGCGTCGAGCACCTCGGCGGCGCCGTGGGCCACCCACGCCTCTCCATCGACGGTCGGCGACCCGGGCGGCGCGAGGTTGCGGCGGCGGAGGTCGATCGGGTCGATATCGAGCGCGGCGGCGAGCTCGTCGAGCAGCGTCTCGATCGCGAAGGCCATGGCCGGCGCCGAGGGCGCCCGGTAGGCGCCGACGCCGAAGCGGTTGGTCCGCACGCCGTACGCCCTGATGTCGAAGGCCGGCCACGCGTAAGGCCCGGCGATGAGCACGCCCGCGAGCGATTCGGCGCTGCCCTCCTCGAACGCGCCCGCGTCGGCGACGACGCGGGCCTCGAGCGCCGCGAGGCGGCCGTCCCCATCCGCGCCGATCCGGAGCGCCGTCGTGAACGGCTGGCCCGGGTTGGTCGCGGCGAAGTCCTCCGATCGCGACGCCACGAGGCGGACCGGGCGCCGGAGCCGGAGCGCAGCCGCGGCCACGAGCGACTCGAGCAGCGGCCACTTGCCGCCGAACGCGCCGCCGATCGGAAGCGCGACGGCGCGAACCCGGTGCTGCGGCAGGCCCAGGGCCTTGGCCACCTCGTTGCGCGTGCCGAAGAGCGACTGGGTCGACGTCTCGACGACCAGCGTCCCGTCATCGTCCAGCCACGCGGTACACGACTGCGGCTCGAGGTAGCCCTGGTGGATCCACTGCGTCGCGAACCGCCCCTCGCGCGTGATCGCGGCGCCCGCGAGCGCCGCCCCGGCATCGCCCTCGCGGTAGCGGTAGCGACCGGTCACGTTCGCAGACCAGTCCTCCGCGTCGATCGAGGCGTCGCCACCGCCGCCCACGCCGGCGTGCGTCTGGGCGTCCATCGAGCCCGTCCGGTCGCCCTCCGCCTCGAGATCGACCCGGGCGAGCGCGGCCGCCCGGTTCATGGCCGCTTCCGGGTCGACCGCCGGCGGCAGCGGGTCCATGTCCACGACGACCTGCTCGGCGCCGTCCGACGCCGCCCCCGGCGTGCGCGCAACGACGAGCGCGACCGGCTGCCCGGCGAAGACCGCCTCGGAGGTTGCGAGCGGTACGGTGATCCGATCCGTGCCCTCCGCCACGATCGGCAGGTCGGCCGCGGTGAGCACGGCGACGACGCCCGGGACCTCCAGCGCGGCAGCGGCGTCGATGCCCGCGATCCGGGCGTGCGCTCGAGGGGACAGGACGAGGCGGGCGTGGAGGAGCCCGCGGACGTGGCGGTCCGCGGCATAGCGCGTCGCGCCGCGAACCTTCGGCGGTGCGTCCGGCCGGGGCCGCGCGACGCCGATCGGGGTCGTCACGCCGGGGCCGCCGCTGGCTGCCTGCCGACCTCCGCGTCGGCGTACTCGGGATGGCCGCGCAGCAGCTGCTCGGCGGTCACGATCCGCCCGCCGGGCAGCTGGACCTCGTCGAGCCGCAGCCGGCCCTCCGCGGTCGTGAGGGCGAGCCCTCGCCCCCCGGAGCGCAACCGGCCCGGCACGTCGCCCGTCTCGGCTGGGGCGAGGCTGGCTGCATGGACCAGCAGGCGTCCGAGCGACGTCTCCAGGTACGAGCCGGGCCAGCCGGCGCGGGCCCGGATGCCGCGTTCGAGCTCGCGAGCGGGCAGCGCCGGATCGAGGCGGGCGTCGGCGCGGCGGAACGGCCGGGTGAGGGTCGCGCCGTCGCCCTGTGGCCGGGCCTCCAGCTCTCCGGCGAGCCACGGTCCGATCGTCGAGGCGAGCAGCGCCGCACCAGCGTTCGCCGCCCGAGCCTCCAGCGAGGGCGCCATCTCGGTTCCGTCCAGCGCCCACGCCTCCTGGGCCACGATCGGCCCGGTATCGATGCCATCGTCCATCCGGATGATGGTGACGCCCGCGCGCTCATCGCCGGCCGTGATCGTCGCGGGCACGGGCGTCGCCCCGCGGTGGCGCGGCAGCAGCGACGGGTGGACGTTCAGCATCCCGTGACGCGGCATCGCGAGGATCGCCGGCGGCACGATCTGGCCGTAGTCCGCGAGCACGCCAAGGTCAGGCCGGAGCCCGGCGACCTGCTCAATGGCGTCGTCATCCCGGAGCCGGGCGGGCTGCAGCAGCGCGGTCCACGTCGCGCGTGCCTGGAGAGCGACAGGCGTCGGCCGGAGGAGCTTGCCGCGGCCGGCCTGACGGTCCGGCGCCGTCACGACGCCGACGAGCTCGAGCGCGGGATGCGCGACGACGGCCTCGAAGATCGGCACGGCGAAAGCCCCGGAGCCGAAGAACACGGTTCGAACCGGGTCGGCCGCCCGCCCGGGGGCCGGGCCCGGGCTCACGCCAGCGCGGGCGCCTTGGCGCGCGAGCTCTCGCCCCTTGAGCGAGCCTTCGGCTTGGCGGCGCCGCCTTCGCCAGCGTCGCCCGCCGCGACGCCCTCCTCGTCGTCGCCGAGCCCGACAGGGATCAGCTCGTCCATGGAATCGAGGTAGTCGATGTAGAGCTTGCCGTCGAGATGGTCGAGCTCGTGCTGGAAGGCGCGCCCGAGCAGCCCCGAGCCCGCAACCTTGTACCT
>JAICVI010000015.1 GCA_025935415.1 Chloroflexota bacterium | reverse complement strand
TCTCCGCTCCTCGCGGTTGCGCGCTTCTTTGTCGACATCCAGCCCCCGGGCGCGAAGGAGCTGGTCGTCGGCCTCTTCGGCACCGCGGACAAGCTCGCGTTCCAGGTCCTCATCGTGGTCGTCGCGCTGGCGATCGGCGCGATGGTGGGCCGGGTCGCGGCCAGGAAGCCGGACGTCGCCGCGGCCGTCATCGCCGTCTTCGTCGGCGCCGGGTTCCTGGCCTCCCTTCGAGAACCCGCCGCGTCCGGGGCGCTCGCGGCGGCCGCCGCTGCCGTCGAGGCCGCCGTCGGGATCGCGATCCTCCGCCGGCTCGTCGGGCTCGCGACGGGCGCGCCGGCGCCGGGCAGTCGCGCCCGCCAGAGCGTCACCGCCGCGAGCGGCGGCATGCCCGACTGGCGCCGCCGATCGCTGCTCCAGGCCGGGGGCGCGATCGCGGTCGGCTCGTTCTTCGTCGGGGCCATCGGCCGCTACCTCCTCGAGGGCCAGCGCACGCCGACGGCGCAGGAAGGCGGCCTGCCCACCGCGCCGAAGCCGGCCGACCTGCCGCCGGGCACCGACATCGCCACCGCGGACCTGACCGCTGCGGGCCTGACACCGATCGTCGTCCCCAACGACGGCTTCTACCGGATCGACACGGCGTTCGTGGTCCCGACGGTCGATCGCGAGAGCTGGACACTCAAGGTCACGGGCCTCGTCGACCGCGAGATCACGCTCACGTACGACCAGCTGGTTGCCCTCCCGATCGTCGAGCAGTACGTCACGATCGCGTGCGTCTCGAACGAGGTTGGCGGCAACCTCGTGGGCAACGCCAAGTGGACCGGCGTCGCCCTCCGCGACGTGCTCTCGATGGCCGGCGTGCAGTCCAGCGCCGACCAGCTCGTCGGGCACTCCGTGGACGGCTTCACCGCGGGCATGCCGGTCGAGTGGGTGATGGACGAATCGCGGACGCCGATGATCGCGGTGGCGATGAACGGCGAGCCCCTGCCGCGCGCCCATGGCTATCCTGCCCGCCTCATCGTCCCGGGGCTGTACGGCTACGTCTCCGCGACGAAGTGGCTCGCGGAGCTGGAGCTGACCAGGTTCGACACGTTCCAGGCCTTCTGGGTGCCGCGCGGCTGGGCCCAGAAGGCGCCGATCCTGACGCAGTCGCGGATCGACGTCCCGAGGCAGGGCGCGCGGATGCCCGCCGGCAAGGTCGCCGTGGCCGGCGTTGCCTGGGCCCCCGACCGTGGCGTCAGCGGCGTGGAGGTTCGGATCGACGGCGGCAACTGGCAGCCTGCCCGCGTTTCGCCCGCGATCTCCAAGGCGACCTGGGTGCAGTGGCTGTATGCCTGGGACGCGACGCCGGGGAGCCACACCATCGAGGTCCGCGCCACGGATGGCACGGGCGAGGTCCAGACCGACGAGCAGACGCCACCGGCGCCGGACGGGGCCCGCGGCCACCACACCATCGGCGTCGCCATCACCTAGCCGGGCGCCGCGGCAGCCGCGCCGCCGAATCCCGGTACAGTCAGGGCATGCCACGCCGTCTCTTCGTCTTCGACCTCCCGGACCGATTTGCCACGGGCACGATCGGCCAGCCCGGCAACCGCGCCTTCTTCCTGCAGGCCCGCGACGGGCGACGCGTCGTGAGCGTCGCGCTCGAAAAAGCCCAGGTCGCCGTGCTCGCGGAGCGGCTCGGTCGGCTGCTGGTCGAGCTGGATCGTCGCGGCATCGTCGAGGACCCGCCCACGCCGATCGAGCCTGACGAGAAGCCCCTCGACGAGCCGATCAACGAGGCTTTCCGAGCGACCACGCTGACCCTCGGCTGGGACGGCGATGCCGAGAAGATCCTGATCGAGGCCCGCGCGCCGGGCGAGGACGACGAGGAGGAGGCCGAATCCGAGGCCGAGGCCCTCGTGGACATCGACGATGACGACGAGGAAGGCCCGGACCTGCTGCGGGTCCGCCTCTCCGCCGACGCGGCCCGCTCCTTCGTGGAACGGGCGTTTCGCGTGATCCGGTCCGGGCGCCCGCCGTGCCCGCTCTGCGGCAACCCGCTCGACGCAACCGGCCACATCTGCCCCCGCAAGAACGGTCACTACGTCAACTGAGGCCCAGCGCGGCCGGCTCGATGGCCCGGCCACGCTCGACTTCCTGCGAGCGGCCGAGCTCGAGCCCGTTGGGTGGCTCGTCGGATCCTCGAACAACGCGATGGTCGTCCGCGCGAGCGGCGACGGGCAGGCGATGCTCGCCGTGTGGAAGCCGACGGCCGGCGAGCAGCCGCTGTTCGACTTCCCGATCGGGACGCTGACTCGGCGCGAGGTCGCTGCGTTCCTCGTGTCCGAGGCGCTGGCGTGGGGGATCGTGCCGCCGACCCTGCTGCGAGACGGCCCGGCCGGAGAGGGCATGCTCCAGGCCTGGATCGAGATCGATCCCGAGGCGGACGTCATCGCGATGGTCAACGAGGACGATCCGCGGCTGCGTCGCGTGGCAACGCTCGACGCAATCCTGAACAACACCGATCGCAAGGCCGGTCACCTCCTGCCGGTCAGGGGCGGCCACATCTTCGCGGTGGACCACGGCGTGACGTTCTCGGTGGTCCCGAAGCTCCGGACCGTGCTCTGGGCCTGGGAGGGCGAGCCGTTCGACGCGGAGGACGCGGCCGGCCTCGCGCGCGTGGCCGGCGCGCTCGGGAGCGCGCGCCGCCCCGGGCCGCTGGCAACCGCGCTCGGGGAACTCCTCGCGGCCCGCGAGATCGCGGCCACCCGGGCTCGCGTCGCCGAGCTCCGGGCCGCGGGTGTCTTCCCGAGTCCGAACCCCGAGTGGCCGGCCATCCCCTGGCCGCCGTACTGAGCCCGCGGCCCGGCCGGCGCGCGGTGCGCGCGGTGCGTGCGTGCGCGCGCGACGCTCGCGCGTCCAGCCCGGTGCGCCACCATGGCACCCGAGGAGGGGCATGGCCGGAGGCTCGGCGGACCACGCGCTCGCGATCGACGTCGGGACACAGAGCGTCCGGGCGCTCCTGTTCGATCCCGTGGGGACGCTGGTGGCGATGGGCCGCACGCCGACCGAGCCATATACGTCGCCGCAGCCGGGCTGGGCGGAGCAGGATCCGGAGGTCTGGTGGGCCGCGATCGGCGAGGCCTGCCGTCAACTGTGGGCCGCCGAAACCGCGGGCGGCGGCCGGCCCGACCCCGGCAGCGTCGCCGGGGTTGCCCTCACGACCCAGCGGGTCACGCTCATCGTCGCCGACGAGGACAACCGGCCGCTGCGGCCGGCGATCGTCTGGCTGGACCAGCGCCGCACGGAGGGCCTGCCGGAGGTCGGTGGGCCGTGGGGCCTGCTGTTCCGTGCCGGCGGGGTTCGCGAGACGGTGGCGCGCTTCCAGGCCGACGCCGAGGCGAACTGGATCGAGCGGCATGAGCCGGCGGTCTGGAAGCGCATCCGGCGCTATGGCGTTCTCTCGTCGTGGCTGACCGCTCGATTCACGGGCGAGTGGGTCGATTCGACCGCCAGCCAGATCGGCTATCTGCCATTCGATTTCAAGCACGGCCGCTGGGCGAGCAGGTGGGACTGGAAGTGGCAGGTCGCGTCATTCCAGCGCGACTGGCTGCCGCGACTCGTGCCGCCGACGGGGCCGCTCGGGACGCTCACCCCGGTCGCGGCGGCACATCTCGGGGTCGCCGCGGGCCTGCCGCTCATCGCGGCCGCCGGCGACAAGCAGTGCGAGGCGCTGGGTGCCGGGGCGGTCGCGCCGGAAGTGGCGGCCCTGTCGTTCGGCACGACCGCGACGATCGGGACGACCCATCGCCGCTACGTCGAGGCGATCCCGCTCGTGCCGCCCTATCCCGCGGCCATCCCGGGTGCCTGGCTCGTGGAGCTCCAGGTCCTTCGCGGGTTCTGGATGGTCGAGTGGTTCAAGCGCGAGTTCGGCGCCGGCGAGGTGGCGCGCGCCGCGGGGCTCGACGTGCCGCCGGAGGCGCTGTTCGAGGAGCTCCTCGCGGCCTCACCTCCAGGCTCGATGGGCCTCGTCCTCCAGCCGTACTGGATGCCCGGGGTGCGCTATCCCGGTCCGGAGGCGAAGGGCGCGCTGCTCGGCTTCGGCGACATCCACGGCCGCGCCCACGTCTACCGCGCCATCCTCGAGGGCCTGGCCTACGCGCTTCGCGAGGGCGCCGAGCGGACCGTCAAGCGCACCAAGGTGCCCATCCGGGAGCTCCGCGTCTCCGGCGGCGGCTCCCAGTCGAAGGCCGCCGTGCAGCTGTTCGCGGACGTCTTCGGGCTGCCGGCCTCACGGCCGCACACCCACGAGGCCGCCGGCCTGGGCGCGGCGATCGACGTCATGCTCGGCCTTGGCGTCCACGCCGACCCGATCGACGCCGTCGCGGCAATGGTTCGGATGACGGATCGCTTCGAGCCGAATCCGTCGGCCCATCGAACCTACGACGACCTCTTCAAGTCGGTCTACCTGCCGATGTACGAGCGCCTCAGGCCCCTCTACCGCGAGATCCGCCGCATCACAGGCTACCCACCCACCTGAGCTACCGCCCGCGCGTTGGCTAGGCCCGGACCTCCTGGCGCATGAAGCGGGCGTAGGCGAGCGCGAAGCAGCCGACCATCAGGGCGAACAGGATCACGAGGTGCGGCCAGACGATCAGCAGGCTCTGGTCGAAGGACAGGACCGTGTCGTTGCTCGGCAGCGTCGCGACCTTGTAGAGGTCCGCCGAGCTGACCGAGGTCACGCCGGGAGTCAGCAGCGCTGCCGAGGCCTCGCCGTACAGCTGCCCGGGAAGCAGGCGCTGCACCCACTGCACCGTGCCGTAGTAGTCCGCGGCCGTGGTCGCGCCTGACGCCAGGAACTGCCCCAGCAACGCTGCCAGCAGCGGTCCGGCGATCGGCAGCGCGACGAACAGCCACACCCCGAACCCGACGAGGGCGGAGGTGGCGGCTCGCCGGATGACGACGGACAGCAGGGTTCCGAATGCGAGCCACAGCCCGACGTACAGCAAGGTCAGCCCGAACCAGCTCAGGAGCCGGAGGACCTCCTCCAGCGAAGGCCCGATGCCCAGCCGGAGCATCCCGAACCCGACCACGAACAGGAGCAGGGCCGCGAGCGCAAGGGCAATCGCGCCGAGGCCCGCGGCGAACTTGCCATTGATGACGTCGTCGCGATGGATGGGCTGCGAGAGCAGGCGCGGGAGCGTGCCCTGGTGGCGCTCGCCGTTGACGGCGTCGAAGCCGAAGGCCACGCCGAGGAGCGGCGCCGCGATGGCCACGAAGGCGTTCACCGTGAAGTTGATGGGCCCCAGGTCGACGCCCTCGGGCTGGATCACGAACAGGGCGAGGAAGACCGCGGGGCTTCCGGTCGCGCCCTCGGCGAGGGAGCGGATCCGCTCGGCCGCGAAGTACAGCGGGATGAGCGCCGCGATCCCCAGGACGATCAGGAGGACGTAGAAACGGCTGCTCAGGACGTGGTCGGAGAGCTCCTTGCTGGCGATCGTCAGCCAGCCCGAGCGGATCGGTCGATCGGCAGTCGTCGTCGCCTTCGTCTCGGCCGGTGCCGGAGTGGCCGGCGCCGCGGTGGCGTTCGCGCTCATGCGGCGGCCCTCCGGGTGTGCAGGCCGGCCTGGCGGACGGCCCGTCGGTAGATGTCGTCGAGGGACGGGACGGTCTCGCGGATCGAGCTCAGGCCGAGGTTCGCCGAGGCGGCATTCCGGAGCGCGGCCTGGCGCACGGCCCTGGCCGCATCCGGCTTCGTGACGAGGACGAACGCCTCGCCCGGCTGGGTCGGGGCGATCACCTCGTCGACACCCGGGATCTCGCCGAGCTGCTTTGCGATCGACGCCCGCGCATCGGCCCCGCCGTCCTCGAACCCGACCTCGATCCGGGCGGACTCCTCGCCGAACTGCTCGGCGAGCTGCGGCACGCTCCCGACGCCGATCATCTGGCCGGCGGCAAAGATGCCGACGCGGTCGCAGACCGACTGGACCTGGGACAGCAGGTGGCTCGACAGCAGGACGGCCAGGCCGCGGTCGCGCACGAGCCCACGAAGCATGTCCAGGATCTCGATGACGCCGATCGGGTCGATGGCCGTGGTCGGCTCGTCGAGGATCAGGACCGACGGATCCTTCACGAGCGCATCGGCGATGCCGAGGCGCTGGAGCATGCCGCGGGAATAGGTCTCGACCTTGGTATCGGCCCGCTCGGTCATGCCGACCTGCTCGAGCACCTCGTCGATCTTCACCGCGGCGGCCCTGCGGTCGAGGCCGTTCAGCTTCGCCGTGTAGCGGAGGTTCTCGCGCCCGGTCATGCCGTCGTAGAAGCCGACGGAGTCCGGCAGGTAGCCGACGTGGCGCTTGACCTCGAGCGGCTTCCGGGTCGGATCGAGCCCGACGACCCGCGCCCCGCCCCCGGAGGGCTCGGTGAGCCCGAGCAACATCAGGATCGTGGTCGTCTTGCCCGCGCCGTTCTGGCCGAGGAGGCCGAAGATCTCGCCGGCATGGACCTCCAGGTCGAGCGCGTCGACCGCCACGAAGTCGCCGTAGCGCTTCGTGAGGCGGCGCGTGATGATCGGGGCGTTGGGGTCCTCGATGGGCCGCCGCTCCCGGTCGCGCCCTCGCGCCCGGGCCTTGCTCGCGACCCGCCGATCACCCTTGGGCGTGGCGGTCATGGCCTAGCGCCGACCGTAGCGGCGGAAGACCCAGAACAGCCCGCCGATCGCGGCGGCGATGAGCGCGATCCCGATGAGCGCGCCGACGATCGAGGCCTCCACCGTGAACCGGATGTCCGCCGACTTGTTGTCGGACTCGGTCGAGGTCGCGCGGAAGCTGATCGTGTAGTCGCCGGCGATCGCGTCCGTCGTGGGCGTGATGTGCGCGGTCACCGTCACCTGGTCACCGGGCGCGAGCGAGTCGGTGCTCTCCGGGTCGAAGGTCACCTTCCAGTTGGTCGGCGGGGTCGCGGTCATGACGACCTTGGTGAGCGGCGCGCTGCCGGTGTTCGTGATGACGAACTGCTGGTCGGTCGTGCCGCCTGCGGAGCCGCGGGTCGAGAGGACGCCGGTCGGCGTCGCCAGGGTCATCGTGTAGCTGCCGGTGATGTCGACCTCGAGGTCCTTGGTGAGTGTCGTGTCGCCGGCGTCCACCGTCAGCTTGATCGGGAACTTGCCCGCCTGGACGTCGTCGGGCGGGTTGGCGGCCACCGTGATCTGGGCCACGGCCCCGGCCTTCACGACCGCGGTCACGGCCTGGCTCTGCGCGGTCGCCTTGGCGCTGACGTCCCAGTCCGGCGGCCCTTCCGCCGTGGTCGAGAACGTGACGTCCTCTTCCTTGTCGTTCTTCAGGGTGAGAGTGAAGTTGAAGGTGTCGCTCGCGGGCCCCTGCAGCGCGACCGTGTCGGTATCGAGGGTCACCTCGCCGCCGGCACCGACCTCGGCCTTGATGTCGATCGGCAGGACCACGGTGCTGCCCGTCGCGGTGGCCGTGACCGTGATCCGGGTGGTCCCCGTCGCATCACTCGGGACCGCGACGTCGAGGCGGACCGTCGTGGGATCCGTGCCATCGACGTGCACCGCGTTGACCACGTAGCCACCGCCATGCAGCGCCGCCGTCCAGCTCGAGGGCACGCCGCTCAGCGCGAGGCCGACCGTGGCGGCTTCGTTGGCGTCGACCGCGAGGTCGATGCTGACCTTCGTGCCGGGGGTCACCGTCACGGACGGGAACTGCGTCGTCAGCTTCAGCCCCTGCGCGGCAAACGTGCTGGGGACCAGCGACGGCAACAGCGTCACGGCCAGGGCGAACGAGATGGACAGCGCACCCCGAAGGCGTCGAGAGAACAAGGTCGGAAGCCTCCTGCTCGATGTCGTCGCGCCGGCACTCCGTGTCGTCGGGGCCTGGTCGCGCGGGGACGCGCCCTCCTCGCGTCCCGATTTGAATCGGGTTTCAACGGGAATCATGCAACACCAGCGCATTCCTGCAACCAAGGCGTGCTTGCGGCTCGGTTATGACTCCGCAATCCACGAGCGCGAAGGTGACCTTCGGCTGCCGGTTTGGCCCCGAATCGGCCCCTTCGCGGGCTCGCGGGCGGGCGCGACAGTTGACAGCGACGCGGACTTGCCCCCATGCTCATTTGCGTCAAGTTGAACGCCGAGCGAAGGACAGCAGGTCAGAGCATCGACCGAACCTCCTGAAGGAACGGACCGACTGGCTCCCGCGTCCAGGCACGGAACATCGCCCGATCGCCCAAACCACGACGGGCCCCACGACCGCAGACCCGGCTCATCTCACCGGTGTCGCGGCCAGAAGAGATCAAGAGAACACATGCTTTCGCGTACACACCAATCGTCCATCGCGGGACGATCCGCCTCGATCCGGCGCATGCGCCGTCGTTCGCTGACCACCCGCTTCTACTGCCCGACCAACGGCTGCGCCTCCATCATGGAGCTGCATCCCGAAGGCGGCATCGCGACCTGTCGCGTCTGCGGCGCCTCCCGCCGCATCGACTGACCCCGACCTCCCGAGGGGGCAACCGGCCGATCCCGCGGCCGTCACACTGGCGGCCGTGACCCCTGCACCCTCCCCCACCGGCGTCGAGCCGGCACGCGTCCGCGCTCTGCTCCAGCAGGAGCTCGCGACATTCGCCGGACGCCATCCCCGGACCCACGCGCTCCACGAGCGCGCCCGCGAGAGCCTGCTCAACGGCGTGCCCATGAACTGGATGGTCAAGTGGGCCGGGCCGTTTCCGCTGTTTCTCGAGGCCGCCTCTGGCGCCCACGCGACCTGCGCGGACGGCCATGACTACGTCGATCTGTGCCTCGGTGACACCGGCGCGATGGCCGGCCACGGTGCCGCACCCGTCATCGCGGCGGTGGAGCGGCAGCTCAAGCGAGGCATCACCACGATGCTGCCGACGGAGGACGCCGCGTGGGTCGGCGCGGAGCTCGCGCGGCGCTTCGGGCTGCCGTCGTGGCAGTTCACGCTCACCGCGACCGACGCCAACCGCTTCTCGCTCCGGATCGCCCGTGCGATCACGAGCCGGCCGCTCGTCGCGGTCCACGAGTGGTGCTACCACGGCTCGGTCGACGAGACGTTCGCGGTCCTCGACGGGGACCCCGGCGATCCGTTCGAGCGGCGTCGCGTCGTTCCACGGCGCGGCAACCTCGGCCCCCAGGTCGATCCATCGCAGACCACCCGCGTCGTTCCCTACAACGACCTCGCCGCGCTCGACGCGGCCCTGCGCGACCGCCAGGTGGCCGCGCTCCTCATCGAGCCGGCGCTCACGAACGTCGGGATCGTGCTCCCGGCGCCCGGCTACCTCGAGGGCGTTCGCGAGATCACCCGGCGCCACGGCACGATCCTCATCCACGACGAGACGCACACGATCTGCGCAGGGCCCGGCGGGATGACCGGGGCCGGCGGCTTCGAGCCGGACATGCTCGTGATCGGCAAGACCATCGGTGGCGGGATCCCGGTCGCGGCGTACGGCATGTCGGGCGAGGTCGCGGAGCGCGTCAAGGCCGCCGTTCCGCACGAGGACGCCGACGTCGGCGGCATCGGTGGCACGCTCGCGGGGTACGCGCTGTCGATGGCCGCCGCTCGCGCGGCCCTGGGCGAGGTCCTCACCGAGGCGGCGTTCGCTCGGATGCTCCCGCTCGCGGAGCGCTGGGAGGCCGGCGTCGCGGCGGCGATCAAGCGGCACGCCGCGCCGTGGAGCGTGACTCGCCTCGGGGCTCGCGCGGAGTACCACTTCATGCCCCGGCCGCCGCGCGACGGCGCCGAGCAGATCGCCCACGTCGACACGGAGCTGGAGCGCCTGCTCCACCTCTGGGTCATGAACAGGGGCGTGCTCATGACGCCGTTTCACAACATGGCCCTGATGTCGCCGGTGACGACGCCCGAGGACGTCGATCGCCACACCGCCGCCTTCGATGAGGCGCTTGCCAGGCTCTTCGACTGACGTGCTCCGGAGCGCCCAACTGACCGGCGACCGGCGCTAGGACACGAGCTCCCGCACGAGCCAGGCGGCGAGGACACCCGCGCAGTCGACGACCTCGGTGGTCGAGACCCACTCGTTGGCGGCGTGCGCCATGCGCTTGTCGCCGGGGCCGAAGATCACCGTCGGCGTGTGGCCGTGATCGATGAGCAGGCGCATGTCCGCCCCGTAGGGCTCGCCATGGAAGGCCGGCCTGCGATCCAGGACCGCCTCGACGACAGCGGCCAAGCCGACGGGAAGCGGGTGGTCGGCCGGGACGCGCGACGACGAGAACCGGCCGCCCGTGAGCTCCACGGTCGCGGGGTGGTCGCGCAGGAACGGGTCCGACTCGTTCGCGTCGTCGATGCAGCGGCGGAGGTCGCGCTCGGCGTCCCGCCAGGTCTGCCCGAGCTTCACCCCGTACCGGCCCTCGACCTCGAGGCGGTCGATCACCGTCGACGCCCACTCGCCGCCCCGAACCTTCCCGATGATCGTGGCGTACGGCAGGCCGTGGGCGGTCATGAGGGGGTCCGTCTCGGCGGCGTTGCGGGCCGTCTCGTCGGCCTCCAGCGCGCGGGCGAGCACGTGGAGCTTGTCGAGCGCGGACACGCCCTCGCGGCGCACCGATGCGTGGGCCGCGCGCCCTGGCACCGTGAGCTTGAACGTGATCGCCCCGGCGTGCGCGATGACGACATCGAGGCCGGTGGGCTCCGTGATGACGGCCATGTCGCCCGTTGCGCCGGCTCGAATGGCCGCGAGCATGCCCTGGCCGCCGTCCTCCTCCGACGGCACGCTGGCGACGAGAATCTCGCCCCCGAGCTGGTCCGCGAGGCCGGCGTCGCGCACGGCCTTCACGGCCGTGAGGATGGCTGCGACACCGCCCTTCATGTCGCAGGCGCCGCGCCCGTACAGCCGGTCGCCATCGATGCGGCCCGACCACGGATCGCCGGCCCAGGTCGCGACGTCGCCCGGCGGGACCACATCGACGTGCCCGACCAGGACGATCCGGCGTCCTCCCGGGCGGCCCACCCGGCCGAGCACGATCGGCAGCCGATCGCGGGCCATCTCCTCGCCGGGCCACTCGGGGTCGCGGCGGGCCTCCGCGGGATCCACCTCGACGCGCTCGACGCGTGCGCCCGCGTCCCGAAGGAGGTCAGCAATGAGGTCCTGCACGGCTCCCTCGTCGCCGGTGATGCTCTCGGTTCGCACGAGCCTGGAGAGCGCATCGATCGCCCAGTCGCGGTCCACCGCCTCGACCGCCCGCTCGGCGGCGCTTCCCTCCAACGGGCTCACGCTGGACGAGACGTTCCCGGCGTGGCGATGGCCTCGAGCTCGTCCGCGAGGCGATCGACCTCGGCCCGGGTGTTGTAGTGGGTCAACCCGATCCGGATGACGCCGTCGGGCGCGAGCCCGAGGCGCTCGATCAGCCCCGTCGCATAGAAGTCGCCGTCCCAGACGGCGATGCCCTTCCGGCCCAACATGGTCGCGGCCTCGCGCGGCGCAACGCCCTCGATGGTGATCGCCGCGGTCGGCGTGCGCCGGGCCAGGTCGGCCTCGGACGTCAGCCCGTAGAGGCGCACGCCCCGAATCGCGTGGAGTCGAGCGGCGAGGTGCCGGTAGAGCTCCAGCTCGGAGGCGCGAATCGCCGTCATGCCCGCGACGATCCGCTCGCGGCGCGTCGAGCCCGCCCTCGCGCCACCGTAGGCGGACCCGAGGCCGGCGATGTACTCGACCGCGGCGGCGGCCCCGGCATATCCCTCGAAGTTGCCCGTTCCCGTCTCGAAGCGATGCTCCGCGGGCCGAACCTTGTAGGTGGGCAGGGACGCCAGGATCTCGCGTCGCCCGTAGACGGCGCCGACGTGGGGCCCGAAGAACTTGTAGGCCGAGCAGGCGACGAAGTCCGCATCGACCGCGCGGGCATCGAGGGGCAGATGCGGCGCCGCGTGAACGGCGTCCACGAAGAGCCAGGCGCCCGCGGCGTGGGCGCGCTTCGCGACCTCCGCGACCGGGTTGATCGTTCCCACGGCGTTCGAGGCCCAGCCCACGGCGACGAGCCGCGTTCGCTCGTTGAGGACGGCATCCAGGCCCTCGGGCCGCAGCGTGCAGTCGGCGAGCTCCGGCTCCCAGGTGCGAACGAGCACCTCGTTGTCGCGGGCTGCGGCGATCCATGGGTCGACGTTCGCCTGGTGGTCCAGCCCGCTCACGACGATCTCGTCTCCCGGCCGCATCGATCCCACGATCGAGCGCGAGAGGTGAAACGTCAGCGTCGTCATGTTGGGGCCGAGGGTGAGCTCGTCGCCGTGGACCCCGAGCAGATCGGCGAGGGCCGCCGCGGCATCGTGGACGATGGCATCGGAGCGTTCCGAGGTCGGGAAGGCGCCGCCGTGGTTGGCGTTGGATTCGCGGTAGTACCGAACGACGGCCTCGATCACGGTGTCCGGCACCTGCGTGCCGCCAGGGCCGTCGAAGAAGGCCATCGGCTGGCCGTCGTGGGTCTGCGCAAGCGCGGGAAATCGGGCGCGAATCGCTGCGACGTCGAGGTCTGGCATCGTGGCCGAGGATGCTAGCCGGTCGCCCCGGTCGATCGCGGGCTCGGTGGCGTCGTTGACCTCGCAACGAGAACGGCCGTACGATTTCATGGCCGTGCCGACGACCACCCCGCGCGCGCCCCGCGCCAGCACCCTCGAAACCGCCCCACCGCTGCGGGAGGCGGACGGACGCGGTCGCGCGGTCTCGCCGCTGACGCCACGCGACCCGCGACTCGCGCCGTGGCGGGCCTTCGTCCGCGCCCAGGCGCATGTGTCTCGCCGGCTGGACGAGGACCTCCGCGCGGAGCACGGCCTCTCGCTCCAGGAATACGTCGCACTGTTGATCCTGGCCGAGGCGCCGGAGCGCCGGCTGCGGATGGGCCGGCTCGCCGACTCGCTCGCCCTGTCGAAGAGCGGCGCGACCCGGCTCATCGATCGCCTGGTCGACGACGGGTTCGTGGCGCGCCTGACCTGCGCCTCCGACCTCCGTGGCGCCGAGGCGGCGCTCACCGAGGCCGGCGTCCAACGCCTCCGGACCGCCGCGCCGACGCACCTTCGAGGGATCGCGGACTACTTCCTGTCGGCGATCGAGGCCGACGACCTCCCGGTGGTCGAGCGGACGATGCGCTGCGTGGCGGACACCGCCTGCGGCTCGAAGACCGGCGACTGACGGCCACGCCCGAATCTCGCCCCCGCGGCCGCCTCCTTGGCGGCACCTCGGGCTTCTCCTACCCCGACTGGATCCCGAGGTTCTACCCGCCGGGGACGCGCGCGTCCGGCTTCCTCGCCGCGTACGCAGCGCAGCTCCCGGCGGTCGAGCTGAACGCGACCTTCCGGCGGCGCCCCACGCCCTCGGCCATTCGCGGCTGGGTGGCGGCGACCCCGCCGGCCTTCCGGTTCGTCGTCAAGGCCCAGCGGTCCTCGGCGATCCGGGGGCTCTTCGGGTCGGCGGTGGACAGCGTGGCGTGGCTCACGGAGCCGCTCGGCGAGTTCGGCGAGCGGCTCGGTGCCGTGCTGTATCGCGTGCCCGCCGAGATCCGGCGAGATGGGCCGTGGGTCGACGGCGACGCCTCGCGCGGCGACCAGCGCCTCCGGGCCCTCCTTGCAGCATGGCCGCGCTCGATCCCGCTCGTCGTCGAGCTCCAGGACCCTTCGTGGCACGTCGACGAGACCTTCGCGGCACTGCGCGAGGCCGGTGCGACGCTCTGCACCACGGAGCTGCCGCCAGAGGGCGACGAGGGCGCGACCGCCGGGTCGGACGCGGCGGATCCGGAGCCGCCGATCGTGCGGCGGACGGGCTCGTTCCTGTATCTCCGGCTGCGGCGGCACGACTACGACGCTGGCGAGCTGGACGCCTGGGCCGCCAGAATCGAGCCGTTCCTCGCGGCGGGCGACGACGTCTACGCGTTCTTCCGCCACGACGCCGTCGGACGCGCGGGCGAACTCGCACAGGGGCTGCGCCGGCGCCTGGAGTAGGCGCGAAACGGCAGCCGCAGCTCAGGACCGCAGCCGGTGGATCGAAGGGTCAGGCGAGGGGCGGAGAAACGTCAGCCGGCGGCGGCGCCGTGCGGCCGGCCCGACTGATGGTCCACGCGGTGGGTGTACTCGGCAGGGCCGAAGACCACGAGGACGACGAGCTCCTCCTCGATGTCGTGGAAGCGGTGCTCGACGTCGGCGCCCACGAAGACGGTCGAGCCGGCCTGGACCGGCAGGTCCTCGTTTCCGACCCGGATGTGGGCCCGCCCGGAGACCACGTGGTAGACCTCGTCCTCGGTGTGCGGTCCCTGCGGATCGACGGCGCCGGCGGGGAGCACGTACAGCCCGACGGACAGGTCGTGGGTGCGGATGAACTCGTGGTAGAGCCGCCCCGAAGCGGCGCGCGTTCGCAGCAGCTCGGCGAGCTCGAAAGCCTCCACGGCTCGGCAGCCTAGCATCCGGCCGGCAGCCATCGGAACGTGCCGGGAACCGGCGGGCGCGGTGTCGCGTACAGTCCCGCGATGACCATACGGGGGACCCGACTGACCGCTCCGGAGCGGTCCGTTCCCACGCCGTCCGCTCGGGCTCGCCTCGCTGGGGTGACCTTGCTCCTGGCGATCACCCTCGGGGGCTGCGCGGACCGTTCCGGGACGCCCGCGCCCAGCGCGCGGCCGGGTCTGCCGTCCGCGACACCGGGTCTGCCGCACGCGACCACGGCCCTGACAACTGCCGAGCCCGGGCAGAGCACGGCGGCATCCCAAGGCGCGAACGTCGACCTGGCCCGCATCGCGATCAGCCTCGAGCCGTTCGCCACCGTGGGCGGCGGCCCGCTGGCGATGGCCGCCCTTCCCGACGGCTCCGGTCGGCTTCTCGTCGCCGCGCAGGACGGCAAGGTCTGGCTCCTTGGCGCGGACGGAGCGGTCGGCGGCAGCCCCATGCTCGACCTCGGCCCGCGGATCTCGACCGGCGGCGAGCGAGGGCTCCTCGGGATCGCGCCGCACCCGAGCTTCCCCACGGACCCGCGAGTCTTCGTCGATTACACCGACACCAACGGCGACACGATCGTCGCGAGCTTCCGCCCGGCGCCGGGCGACGCCGGCAGGCTGGATCCGGATTCCTTCCAGCAGCTGCTGTTCGTGGACCAGCCGTACCCGAACCACAACGGCGGTGCGCTGGCGTTCGGGCCAGATGGTGACCTGTACGTCTCCCTCGGCGATGGCGGCTCCGGTGGCGATCCCCAGGGCAACGGCCAGAACCTCGACACGCTGCTCGGCAAGATCCTCCGCCTCGACGTCGACGGCACCGCCACGTATCTCGTCCCGCCCGACAACCCGTTCGCCAGCGGTGGCGGCAAGGCCGAGATCTGGCTCTACGGGCTCAGGAATCCGTGGCGGCTGTCATTCGACCGCGAGACCGGCGATCTCTGGATCGGCGATGTCGGGCAGAACGCGTGGGAGGAAGTCGACGTCGCGCGGGCCGGCGTCGGTGGCCTGAACTTCGGGTGGCGCGTGATGGAGGGCACGCACTGCTACAACGCCGACACGTGCCAGCGCGACGGGCTGACGCCGCCGGCGACCGACTACGGGCGTGACCTCGGCTGCACCGTCATCGGCGGGTACGTCTACCGGGGCGCCGCCTACGACTTCCTGCGCGGCGCCTACCTCTTCGCCGACTACTGCAGCGGCAACCTCTTCGCGCTCGACGCGGGTGCTTCGGGCTACGCCCCACCAACGCCGGTTGGGAGCGGGGGCAACGGCATCGCGGCGCTTGGCCAGGACGCGAGCGGCGAGCTCTACGTCCTCAACCTCGATGGGACGATCTCGAGGGTGGTCGCAACCCAGCGCTGAACGGGTGACGAGTCGCGGGCGCCGGCGCGGGAACTAGACCTCGAGCGGGTCGGCCTTGTCCGGATCGACGCCCAGCTCGGCGATGCCCTTCGCGGCCGCGTCGGCCGTGATCTCGCCCGCCCTCGCCAGCGCGGCGAGGGCCGCGGCAGCGATGTGCGGGGCGTCGATCTCGAAGTAGGAGCGCAGGCTCTCGCGCGTGTCGCTGCGACCGAAGCCGTCGGTCCCGAGCGTCACGAACGGCGCCTCGATCCACGGGCGGACGAGGTCTGGCAGAGCCTTCATCCAGTCGGACGCGGCGATGATCGGGCCACCGTCCGCGCCCAGCACCGTCGACACGAAGGGCACCCGAGGGGTCTCTGCCGGGTGGAGCCGGTTCCAGCGATCGACGCGGAGAGCGTCGCGCCGTGCCTCGGGCCACGACGGCGCGGAGTACACCTCGGCGGCGACGCCGAGTCGCTCGGCCAAAAGCGACTGCGCGGCGATCACCTGCTGGAGGATCGAGCCGGAGCCGACCAGCCGCACCCGCGGCGTCGCCTTCGAGCCGTTCTTTCGCGCCACCTTCGGCGCATCGGCGAAGCGGTAGATCCCGCGGAGGATGCCCTCGTCGACGCCATCCGGCTTCGGCGCCTGGGGGTAGTTCTCGTTGTAGATCGAGATGTAGTAGATGAGGTCCTGGCCTTTGACGTGCATCCGCTCGATGCCGTCGCGGATGATCGCCGCGAGCTCGAAGGCGAACGCCGGGTCGTAGCCACGGGTCGCCGGGTTGGTCATGGCCAGCACGTGGCTGTGGCCGTCGTCGTGCTGCAGGCCCTCGCCGGTGAGCGTCGTCCGTCCGGCGGTCGCGGCCATCAGGAAGCCGCGCGCGCGGGCGTCGCCGGCAGCCCAGAGCTGGTCGCCGGTGCGCTGGAAGCCGAACATCGAGTAGAAGATGTAGAACGGGATCACCGGGAACCCGTGGGTGGCGTAGGAGGTGCCGGCGGCCTGGAAGCCGGCGGCGGATCCCGCCTCCGTGATGCCCTCCTCGAGCACCTGCCCGTCGATCGCCTCGCGGTACTTGAGCACGAGCTCGCTGTCGACCGGGTCGTAGCGCTGGCCCGTTGCCGAGTAGATCCCGACCTCGTTGAAGAGCGGGTCCATGCCGAAGGTGCGGGCCTCGTCCGGGATGATCGGGACGATGCGTGGCCCCAGCTCCGGGTCGCGGATGAGATTCCGGAGCATCCGCGTGAAGGCCATCGTGGTCGAGACGGCCGTCGAGGAGCCGGCCGCGAACTCGGCGTCGAAGGACGGCTTCGGCGCCGGCAGCGCGACCGGATGGACCGTCCGCTTCGGGAGCGGGCCGCCGAGCGCGCGTCGCCGCTCGTTGAGGTACTGGACCTCCTCCGAGTCCGGGCCGGGGTGGTAGTAGGGCGCGTCCTTGAGCTTGTCGTCGGGGATCGGCAGCTCCAGGCGGTCGCGGAAGACCTTCAGCTCCTGCTCGGAGAGCTTCTTCGCCTGGTGGGTGATGTTGCGCGCCTCGACGCCGGGGCCGAGCGTCCAGCCCTTGACCGTCTTGGCGAGGATCACCGTCGGCGCGCCGCGGTGCTCGACGGCGGACTTGTAGGCCGCGAAGACCTTGCGGTAGTCGTGGCCGCCCCGGCGGAGCTTCGAGAGGTCGTCGTCGGTGAGGTGCTCGACGAGCCGCTGGAGCCGCGGATCCGGCCCGAAGAAGTGCTCGCGGATGTAGCCACCGCCGGCGACGGAGAACTTCTGGAACTCGCCGTCGACCGTGGTGTTCATCTTCTCGACGAGGACGCCGTCGACGTCGCGGGCCAGGAGCTCGTCCCATTCGCGGCCCCAGACGACCTTGATGACGTTCCAGCCCGAGCCGCGGAAGACCGCCTCCAGCTCCTGGATGATCTTGCCGTTCCCGCGCACCGGGCCGTCGAGTCGCTGGAGGTTGCAGTTGACGACGAAGGTGAGGTTGTCGAGCCCCTCGTCCGCGGCCACGTGGAGCGCGCCGAGCGCCTCCGGCTCGTCCGTCTCGCCGTCGCCCAGGAACGCCCAGACGCGGCTGCCGGAGGTGTCGAGCAGGCCGCGGTTCTGGAGGTAGCGGTTGTAACGGGCCTGGTAGATGGCGTCGATGGGGCCGAGGCCCATCGAGACCGTGGGGAACTCCCAGAACTCCGGCATGAGTCGCGGGTGCGGGTACGAGGAGAGGCCGTTCTGGGGTGGCGTCTCCCGCCGGAAGTGGTCCAGCTGCTCCTCGCTGATGCGGCCCTCCAGGAATGCGCGCGCATAGATGCCCGGTGCGGCATGGCCCTGGTAGAAGATCTGGTCACCGGGCCCGCCGTCGTCGCGGCCCTTGAAGAACCAGTTGAAGCCGACCTCGTACAGGGTGGCCGCACTCGCATACGTGGCGAGGTGCCCGCCGATGCCGGAGAAGCGCGTGTTCGCCCGGAGGACCATCGCGACCGCGTTCCAGCGGATCAGCCGGCGGATCCGGCGCTCCAGCTGCTCGTCGCCGGGGAAGCTCGGCTCCTGCTCCGGTGAGATGGTGTTGATGTAGCGGGTATTGGTGAGCGGCGGCAGCCCGACCTGGAGCTGGCGGGCGCGCTTCAGGAGCTTGAAGAGCAGGAACCGGGCGCGGGTCTCGCCTTCCTGGTCCACGACATCATCGAGGGATCGGATCCAGTCGATCGTCTCCTGTTCGTCGATGTCCGGCAGCTGGTGCTTGAACTCATCGAAGTACATCTCGGAGCGCGGGGTGGACACGGTCATGCGGGCACCAGCTTGAGGGTCGTGGGGAGGACGTCGTCGACGAGCATGGCGGCGAGCGAGGCGTCGCCGGCGTATTTGCTCCGGAGGCCGGCGCTGCAGGCCTCGACCGAGGCCGTATCCGTGGCCGGCAGGGCGCGTGCCGGCAGGCGGCGGCCGTCGACATGGATCGCGATCTCCGGGTCCGCGACCGCCTCCCGATACCAGCGGCCAGTCGCGCCGCGATAGGAGCGGGCGTAGACGACGCCGTCCTGCTCGACGACCCAGATGATCGTGCGGCGGCCCTCCCCGGCCGGCGATCGCGTCTCGATGTCGACCTCCTGCTCGGCCGCCATCGCGGCCAGGTCGGATTCCTCGAACCTCACGAGCCAACCTTATCCGAATCGCCCGAACCCGGATCGTCGCGGGCAGGTTGCATCGACGGTGCGACCCGGGAGCGTACCTGCGCTACCCTCGCCGCCGTGGCAGCGCGCTACGATCCCAAGGCCGCCCTCGTCGTGGTCGACGTGCAGAACGACTTCGCCGACCCCGAGGGGTCGCTGTTCGTGAAGGGCGCGGCGGGGATCCTGCCCCTCGTGAACTCCGAGGCCCGCCTCGCCCGCGAGGCCGGCGCGCTGGTGGTCTACACGCAGGACTGGCACCCGGAATCGACGCAGCACTTCGCCAAGGACGGCGGCATCTGGCCGGTCCACTGCGTCGCGGGGACGTGGGGCGCGCAGTTCCACCCCGCCCTCGACGTCGATGGCCCCACGATCCGCAAGGGCACCGGCGGCGAGGATGGCTACTCCGGGTTCTCGATGAAGGACCCGACGACGGGCGAGACGAGCTCCACGGGCCTCGAGGCACTGCTCCGCGAGCGCGGCATCGAGCGCGTCGTCGTCGTCGGGCTGGCGACCGACTACTGCGTCAGCGCCACCGCGATCGACGCCGCTCACCTCGGGTTCGGGACGGAGGTCCTCCAGGACGCGATCGCGTCGGTCGACCTCCAGGAGGAGGACGGCGCGAAGGCGATCCATCTGATGCAGGCCGCCGGCTGCACGATGGGCTACTGCTTCGGGACCCTGCCCTAGGGGCCGAACGGGCTCGGCCACCCGCCGAGCGGGTGATTTCCTTGCGCGGCGCCGATCGCCGCTACAGTCGCCCGATGCGCCTCCATCTCGTCGACGCGACCTACGAGCTGTTCCGCGCGCACTACGCGCCGCGTCCGCCCACGCTCGGGCGGGACGGGATGAATCTGTCCGGCGTGGCCGGCGTCGTCGACCAGATGCTGTTCCTCCTGCGCGAGGAGGGTGCGACCCACGTCGGGTGCGCGACCGACCAGGTGATCGAGTCGTTCCGGAACGAGATGTTCCAGGGCTACAAGTCGTCGTTCGGGATGCCGCCCGAGCTGCTGGAGCAGTTTCCGATCGTGGAGGACGCGCTGCGGGCGCTCGGGCTCGTCGTCTGGCCGATGGTCGAGTTCGAGGCCGACGACGCAATCGCTGCCGCCTGCATGAAGTTCAAGGACGATGCCGAGGTGGAGCAGGTCGTGGTCTGCACGCCGGACAAGGACATGGCCCAGCTGGTCGACGGCGAACGCGTCGTCCTGCTCGATCGGCGGCGCCGCATCACCTATGACGAGCCGGCCGTTCACGTGAAGTGGGGCGTCGCGCCATCGGCGATCCCGGACTGGCTGGCGCTGGTCGGCGATTCGTCGGACGGATACCCGGGCCTGCCCGGCTGGGGCGCCAAGTCCGCCGCGGCCGTCCTGGCGCGGTACGGCTCCCTCGAGGGGATCCCCGTGAAGGCGTCCGCGTGGGACGTGAAGAGCCTGCGCGGAGGTCCGGTGCTCGCCGCCACGCTCCGGGAGCGTTGGGACGAGGTCCAGCTGTATCGATCGCTCGCGCGATTGCGCACGGCCGAGGACGGCGTCGACATCCCGGAGCGCGCCGTGGACGAGCTGCGATGGCGTGGCACACCACGCGCCGGTTGGGAGGCATTCACGGCAACATGGGGCCTGCCGCAGTACGCGGCCAGGCCGCATCGCTGGCTCGAGGGTTGACGGCGGCTCGCGCCGCGCGCTAGCTCCCGTTTCTCCCGGCGCGCGCCGTGACCAGGCCAAGCAGCTCGGCGTGCTGGGGCCGGGGCGCGGCCAGCACGCCGATCGATCGGGGCTTCCGGGACACGTCGAACCACGGTCCGCCGGCAAGGTCCGTGACCGTGGCGCCGGCGCGTTGCGCGATCAGGCCCGCGGCGGCAATGTCCCACGAGGACAGCCCGCCCTGCTGGACGAAGGCATCGAAGCGGCCGTTCGCCACGTACGCCAGCGCGAGCGCGGCCGAGCCCATCGACCGCGACACGCGGATCGCCTCGCGGACCGATCGAGCGCGACTGCCGGTTCGCGCGCCGGCGAGCGACATCGACACCACGAAGTCGGAGAGCCGATCCTTGCCCGACGCCTCGATCGGAAGCCCGTCGAGCGTCGCCGTGCCGCCAGCCGCGGTCGCGAACGTCTCGCCGCGCACGGGATCGTGGACCACGCCCACCACGGGCTGGCCCGCCTCGATGAGCGCGATGGAAACGCAGAAGAACGGGATTCCGTTGGCGTAGTTGATGGTGCCGTCGAGCGGGTCGATGACCCATGCGCGCCCGACGCCGGCGGTCGGGGCGTGGCCCGCGCCGGACGCGTGGTCGCCGCTCTCCTCCGCGATGATCCCGTCGCCGGGATACGCCGCGCGGATGGCGTCGATGATGAGCTCCTCGGACAGGTGGTCGGCCTCGGTGACGACGTCCTTCGCGGACTTGTAGTCGATCCGCTCCAGGCGCTCGATCCGATCGACGAGCAGCTCGCCCGCCCGTGCCGCGATGCCGGAGGCAAACGCAAGATCGGCGGCGAGTCCCGCGGCGAGTTCGGCGTCGATGGTGTGGGCGCGATCCGGCGGGGCGACCGTCACGGGATGCCGCAGGACACGAGCAGGTCGATGGCCTTGGCCCCGAACTGGGTCACGTCCGCGGTCACGGCGATGGTCTCCCCCGCCCCGATCCGGGGTGTCTGGATGGCCGCGGCAGGCGCGTTGACCGTCGGCTTCGCCTGGGTGAGGGTGCAGGTCGTCGCCGAGGCATTCGAGCCATTGTTGGTCACGCTGAGGCTGACGCTGAGCCCGCCCGGCGCCGCTGCGACGTTGGTCACGGAGCCGGTGAACGGCCCGGTGCCGGCGAGGGCGACCCGGGCGACGACCGCGAGGACGGCGACGAAGGCGATGATCCCGACGGCCGCGATCCCGTGCATCTGCGTCGCCGAGGGCTGCGACAGCTCCAGCGGGTTGCAGAGCTCACACAGGCCCGCGTCCGCGGGCACGCCGGGGCGGCCGCAGCGGATGCAGGGATGGGTGGGCTCGGCGTCGGCGGGCAGGCTGGGGATGGTGGCGGGGTTCATGTGGGTCGATCATCCCACGAAGCCCCGTTACCAGCGGTCGACGGCCCGGACCAGTGCCTCGATGTCGTTCGGCGTGCGGGCGGAGACGATCGCCTCGTCGACGCCCTGCTCCGCCCATCTCGCCCACTCCTCGCGGGGTCGTTCGACCCAGGGGCTTCCAGCGAGCGCGTCCTCGTTGCTCCTGCCGCCGCCAAATCCCAGGGCGATCCAGACGTCCTCGATCGATCGGCCCACGGCCTCGAGGGCCGCGCGATAGGCCGGGAGCAATGCCTCGAAGCCCTCGATCTCCGCGGCCCAGCCGTCGCCGACCCTCGCCGCGAGCCGAGCGCCCGCGGGCGTGCCGGCACCGATGAGGATTCGCGGTGCGGGGACGGGCACGGGCAGCGCGTACGCCTCGCGCAGCGGGTAGAAGGGGCTCGGGCGGGTCACGGGGCCGCCGGCCCAGAGCGCGCGGATCACGGCGACAGCCTCCTCCAGGCGCGCGGCGCGCTCAGGCGGCTCGGGGAAGGCGATGCCGTAGGCGCGGTGCTCCGGGGCGCCGCCACCGATCCCGATCCCGAGCGTGAAGCGCCCCTCGCTCGCGAGCTGGAGCGTCGAGGCCATCCGAGCCACCAGCGCCGGGTGGCGGTTCATGACGTTGGTCACGAAGGTCCCGAGCCCGATCGTGGACGTTGCTCCGGCCACGATCGACAACGTCGTCCACTGCTCCACGACCGGCACGCGCTTGTCGCCCTTGCCGACGAAGTGGTCCCACGACCAGACAGCGCGGTAGCCGGCCGCCTCGAGGCGGATCGCACTGTCGACCCACCACCGAGGTGTCGCCCCGATCGAGCCGATGGACACGCCGATCGGCAGGCCGTCGACCTGTGCGGCCGATCGCGGCGTTCCTGCCTGTGCTGCCTCGCTCACGAGCCTTGGAGCCCGCTCGCTGCGGTGCTCGGCAGGGCCTTGCGCTCGCCTCGCCCAGCTCGACGGCAGATCACGAGGGAATCACAGCCCCGTCTCGAACAGGCGGATGTCCTCGCGCGTCATGGCATGGCCGTCGCCGCGCGTCGGGCCGAGGGCGTCGCGCGCGCCGAGGGCGTCGAGATCCGCCGGGAAGCGGCCCACGAGGTCCAGGACGACCTTCTGGATCCGCTCGGCATTCTGCGCGAAGACCTCGAGGACGTTCGCGGCATTCACGGCCTCCGTGCCCTCGTGGACGCCGGCGTCGTAGTCCGTGATGAGCGCGATGTTCACGACGGCCATGCCGAGCTCCCGGCAGAGGTAGGCCTCGGGATACTGGGTCATCGAGATGACCTCCCAGCCGGCGTCGCTGAACCACTTCGACTCGGCCTTGGTCGAGAAGCGCGGGCCGTTGATCACGACGATCGTGCCGCGCTCGTGGACCTCGATCCCGTGGTCGCGGATCGTCTCGATCGTCAGCCGGCGGAGCACCGGGTCGTAGATCTCCGCCGACGAGAGGTGGGTCACGATCGGGCCGTCGTAGAAGGTGTCGACGCGGCCCCGCGTTCGATCGACGAACTGGTCGCAGACCACGAAGTCGCCGGGCTTGACGTGGAGCTGCAGCGAGCCGGCGGCGCACGGTGAGATCACGGCCTTGACCCCGAGCGATCGCATCGCC
>JAICVI010000206.1 GCA_025935415.1 Chloroflexota bacterium | reverse complement strand
GCACGAGGAGTGGCGGCGCCATGGCCAGCGCCGCCGCGATCGCCACGCGCTGCTGCTCACCGCCGGAGAGCGATTCCGGCGAACGTTCCGCGAGGCGATCGATGTCGACCGCCGCAAGCGCGCGATCGATCCGCGCGTCCATCTCGGCTCGCGGCGCGCCGAGGTTCTCGAGCCCGAACGCAACCTCCTCGCGGACGCTCGCGCGCGCACCAGTCAGGCCGGCGGCGGGGTCGGCGAGCACCAGCCCGACGGGCGTCGGTCCGGTGATGAATCCGCGCACGTCGGCGCGGATGACCAGCGGCAGCAGGCCGGCGGCGACGAGGCAGAGGGTCGACTTTCCGGCGCCGTTCCGTCCCGCGACCGAGACGAACGAGCCTGCGGCCACTTCCAGCGCGATCGCCCGGAGGGCGTCGCGGCCTGCCCCCGGGTAGCGGACGGTCAGGTCGCGGACGTCGAGCGCGGCCGCGGAAGCGGGCACCGGCTAACCCGGCACGACGCGGGCGACGCGCAGGACGGCGACGACCACGAGGAGGACCAGCAGCGCAGAGGCGACACGGGTCGCGAGAACGTCCCGGGCGTGCGATTCGAGCGTTCGGTACGCGGTCCGCCTCGCACCGGAGGAAAACCCGCGGGATTCCAGCGCCAGGGTCCGGTCGCGCACATCGAGGAGCGCCCCGACCACGAGCGTGCCGACGATCGGCCCGAGCGCCGCGGCGCGGGCCCGGAGCGAGCCGCTCGTCTCGAGGCCGCGAGTCTGCGCCCCGTCGACGACCCGCCCGGCCTGCCGGCGGAGCCGCGGGATCGCCTGGAGGCCGACGAGGAGCGCGAACGCGATCCGCGGGCTGGCCCCGCGCTCGATCAGGGCCTCCATCAGGTCGTCGGGGCGGGTCGACAGGACGAAGCAGGTCACCGCGGCGAGGGTCGCGACGAGGCGGCCGGCGATCGGCAGGCCGAAGGCGAAACCCTCCCGGGTGATCGCCAGCGGCCCGAGCGGCACGAGGATGTCGCGCGCACCCGGGAAGGCGAGCCCGTTGAGCAGCACGATCGGCCCGCCCAGGGCGAGGCTCCCGAAGACCACGGAGCGGACGAACGGACGCCCGAGCCTGGCGAAGATCCCGGCCGCGACGTACGCGACGATCAGCACCGGGATGCCCCACGCCGGCAGGGCGAACGGCGCGAGGACGGCCCAGACCAGCAGCAGGAGCTTCGGCCACGGGTGGAGCGCGTGCAGCCAGCCGCTGCCGGGCCGGTAGAAGCCGAGAACCTCCGGCGGGGTCAGATCGATCGGTCGCCCTGCGGGAACAGCAGCTTCACGCTCGCCGGCAGCGCGAGCAGGACCGCCCAGACGAGCAGGAACACGATCGTCTTGTCGATCGGGTCGGAGATGCTGCTCTGGGCCAGCGTCGCGGTGAAGATGTCGTTCGTGAAGCCCCGGAAGATCGCGACGAGGACGTCCGTGCCGCCCCCCGTCGAGCCGCCGAAGACGTAGTACGCGATCGGCGCGGAGACCAGCGCCGCGACGATCCCGACGATGAAGCCGGCGACCCCAACCAGCACGCCGCCGACGGCACCTCGCCGGGCCGCGAACAGGCCGCGGCGGCCGAGGATGCCCGCGAGCAGCCCGATGACCGCAGACGTGAGGGCAAACGGGATCGTGTCCGGCGTCGAGAAGGTCAGCCCCCAGGCGACGTTCGACAGGACCCCGGTCGCCACCCCCGCGAGCGGGCCGGCGACGGCGCCGACCAGCACCGTCCCGATCGAGTCGAGGTAGAGCGGCAGCTTCAGGACGTTGCCGGCGAGCTGCCCCATCACCACGTTGAACGCGATCGAGACGCCCATCAGGACGATGGTCGAGGTGCCGAACCTCGGGCGGGCGCGCGCGAGCGGGGGCGTCACGCTCGCTAGCGTGCCACGCCGGCACGGCGGGCCGCCAGCCCGCCGACGCGATCGATCAAGCGCTCGAGGAACGTGTCCGCGTCGCCCTCGACCGCGACGTCGAGGTTCGGCGGCTTGCCGGTCGAGTGGCGCCAATCGGCGACGGTCATCCCGTGGGCGAGATTCGCCCCTGCCTCGACGTCGACGAAGACCGGCTCCGCCCGCACGAGCGACGGGTCGAGCGCTGCCGCGACCACGAACGGGTCATGGATGAACGCCCCATAGAAGCCGTCGTACTTCGCGTGGAACTCGAAATAGAAGCGGAGCGCGTCGACGACGAAGTGCAGCACCGGGTTCGCCTCCACGCTCCCGACGGCGCGGATCGGCTCCCGGCCTGCCGGATCGGCGTCGAGCGGCTGGGCGCCAGCCCGAACGGCGAGGTGGCGAAGGTCCTCCGGGCGGATCCGGGCTCGTTCCGTGACCTCGAGGCCCATGGCGAGCGGCCTGGCAACGCCCGGATGCACTGGCGGCAGCGCCTCCGGCGAGCGCGGCTGCGGCGAGCGTCCCCACGCCGCGAAGGCCTGCTTCGCGGCATCCGGGTCCACGTGGATGTTCCACTCGGACGTCGGCGTGGTGTTGCCCGCGCCGCGATAGACGCCGCCCATCAGCAGCCAGCCCCGGAGGAGGGCAGGGAGCGAGGGCTCCCGCTCCAGCGCGATGGCGAGATTCGTGAGGGGCCCGAGGGTCACCAGGGTCAGCTCACCAGCACGGGCGCGCGCCAGCTCGATGATCCGATCGGCCGCGTCGCCGTCCGCGAGCGCGGCGACCGGCGCCGGCAGCTCCGCATACCCGAGCCCGCGCGGCCCGTGGGTCTCGGGAGAGGTGGTCAGGGGCTTCCGCAGCGGCATCTCGCTGCCGAGGTACACCGGCACGTCGCCGCGACCCGCGAGCTCCAGGACCGCGAGCGTGTTCTCCGCGACCTGGCGCGCATCGACGTTGCCACCGACGCACGTCACCGCCACGAGCTCGGCGTCCGGTGAGGCGGCGGCATAGAGCAACGCGAGCGCGTCGTCGATCCCGGTGTCGACGTCGAGCAGGAGCGCCGTCGACGTTGCCATCGCCCCGAATCCTAGCGAGCGCGATCTCGCGACAGCCGGACCAGCGTCACCGAGCGATCGGCACCGCTGCGGCCAGTCGTGTCGCCGTGGCGGAGGCGCTTCGCCCAGGTCGAGCCGGACCCGGCGACCTCCGCGGCGGACGCCGGGCGACCGGTCGACACGGCAAGCCCGAACGGATCGAAGGCTGCCGCGACCCCTGCCACCACCGCGGAGACCTCGAGCGGGACGGAATCCAGGCCGTCGCGAGCCGACGGCGCCAGGAGCAGCTCCAGCGTCCCGCCCGGTGCCAGGAGCGCGGCAACGCCCGCCGCGGCCCGGGCGTCGAGCCCAACGCAGCCCCGAAGGAGCGATCCCCACGGAAATCGAACGCTAACGAGGTCGGCGATGCCCTGGATGGCCGCGGGCGGCGTCTCGGCAGCGGCGACCAGGAAGCGGGCATTCGGGCGCCCGCCCCTGCGAGCGGGGCCGGCGGCGCGACGCGAGACCTCGGCCATCGCTGCCGCGCTGGCATCCAGACCGAGGACGAGGGTGGCCGGTTCGCGGGCAGCTGCGTCCAGCACGGCGCGACCGTCGCCCGTGCCGACGTCGATCGTTACCCGCTCGTGGCGGGCGACGAGAGCGGCGAACTAGCCGACGTCCACCTCGATGAGGCGACGTCCGACGACGAAGCGAAGCATGGCGCGAGGATAGCCAAGTGCGGCGGCACCCTCGCCT
>JAICVI010000017.1 GCA_025935415.1 Chloroflexota bacterium | reverse complement strand
TCAGGGGTATCAACTGGCGCCACGGGACGGCCGGAATCGCCAGATCGATCTGCCTCGGATATCGATTGGCCCGATTGATCAGCGACCTGTATCAAATCGGGCCCCGCCAACGCGGGACGCTGGACTTGATACCGCTCCGTGATCACGGGCGCGACGGTGCGGACGGGGCGCGCTCAGGCGCGGGGGACACGCTGAGGGCGCGAACGGGGCGCGCTCAGGCGCGGATGGGACACGCTGAGGGCGCGAACGGGGCGCGGGCCCGATCGCGGGTGCGGCCCAGGCTAGCCCGCGAGGATCGGGTTGCCGCTCCGGTCGTGCGGGGCCTCGATGCAGGCCGGTCGATCGCCGCGGGCGTCGCGCCCGCCGAGGCGGCCGAAGTGGAACCACGGGGCTTCGTCGGCGGTACCGGAGGGCTCGAGCCGGCACCCGCAGGCGGCGCACGTCACCGGCGCGACCTGGCCGTCGCGAACGGCTCGATCGAAGCGCTGGATCGGAGACATCTCGAGCGACATGGGCCACCCCTTCATGCAGACCCCTGCTCGGGGCCGTGCCTCAGTCTCGACCGTCACAGCCACGCGGTCTTTGGTCGGTGGGGTTAAGCCTTGGTTGCGATCGAGTGACGCTGAGCGTCAGGCGAGGGGCGAGGGGCGAGGGCAGTTGACGCGAGGTCGAGGGTCGAGAGTCGAGGAACTCGGCGAGAGGGCGAGAGGGCGAGAGTGTGCGGCCGAGGGCGATCATCCGGCCTGGAGCTACTCGAACTCCCATTCGTCGATGTCGTTCACCGGCTCGTAGCCAATGGCCTGGTAGATCTTGTTCGAGGTCGGGTTCGCGAGGTCCGTGAACAGGAAGACGTAGGTCCGTCCGGAATCGAGCAGGGCCTGCGAGACCTGCGCCACGAGGTTGCTGGCGTACCCATGGCCGCGGTCCTCGGGCGGCGTGTACACCGGGCCGACGCGAATCCCGTTGGGCGTCAGCCCGCCGGCCCCCGTGAGCGACACCGGCCGTCCGCCATCGACCCAAAGGTGCACCGTGCGGCCCTGCCGGCGAATCCAGCGATCGGCCATTGCGCCGTAGTCCTGGCGCGGGTTGGTGAGCGTGGCCTCTTCGTGGAAGGCCTCCAGCCAGTCGGCGACGAGCTCGCGATGTTCCGGCCGCGCGATGACCATCTCGCCCGTCGTGGGCTTCGGCGCGATCACGCGGGTCAGTTGGAAGCCGCGCTCGTGGCGGTTCAGGCGCGGGCGGCCAGGACGTCGGGCCTCGACCCAGGCCTCGACGAAGTGGGTCGCCGCCTCCGATGGCCCGACGGCGCCGGGAAGCGCCTCTCCCGCGAGATCCTCCACGAGCCGGTGGACGGCGCCGGGATGGTCCATCTCCGAGAGGACGATGCGCCACGGCGGCGTGCGGATCGCCGCGCCGACCACTCGATCGCCATGCACGATTGTCGCGAGATAGGGCGGGCCCTCGTATTGATTCGGGTCCGCCTCGATGTTGGACAGGATCCCGAAGATCAGGTTGTGCTCGGCCTCGCGGGCCGTGAGGAACTCGCCGGCGAGATCCATGAACGCGGGAACCGAGCTGGACCGGAGGACCTCCACGGCGCCGAGGCTAGCGTTCCGCGGCCCCCAGAATCTCGCGCTTTCGTCGCTCCACGAAGTCGTCCAACGCCTCCGCCCGGCCCGGGTCCAGGGGCGGCGGCTCGTACTCCGCGAGCAACTGCTTCCAGATTCGGTTGGCGCGCTGCGTCGCCGTCAGCGCGCCGTCCTCGTGCCACGTCTCGAAGTTCCGCCAGTCGGACAGGAACGGCAGGTAGAACGCGGTCTCGTAGCGCGCGAGGGTGTGCGCCGAACCGAAGAAGTGGCCGCCCGGCCCGACCTCGGCGATCGCATCGAGACCGAGCGCGTCATCGTCGATCGTCGGCGGTTGCAGGACCATGGCCATCTGCTGGAGCAGCTCGGCGTCCAGGATCAGCTTCTCGAAGCTCGCGGTGAGCCCGCCCTCGAGCCAGCCGGCGCCCTGGTAGAGCAGCGACGCGCCGCCGAGCACCGCGCCCCAGATCGACATCTCGCTTTCGTATGCGGCTTGGGCATCAACCACGGCGGACCCCGTCACGTTGGAGGTGCGATGCGGGAGCGAGACCCGCCGCGCGAGCTGTCCGGTCGCGATCTGCCCCTGCACGTACTCCGGCGTTCCGAAAGCCGGCGAACCGGTCCGCATGTCGACGTTCGAGGTGAAGCCGCCGTAGACCATCGGCGTGCGGGGCCGGACGAGCTGCGCCAGCGCGACCATGAACAGCGCCTCGGCGTGCTGCTGCGCGAGCGCTCCGGCCAGGGTCGCGGGGGCCATCGCGCCGGCGAGCGTGAACGGCGTGGCCACGACCGGCTGCCCGGCAGCTGCCATCGCCATCAGCCCCTCGGACATCGGGCCGTCGAGGCGCAGCGGCGAGTTGGTGTTGACGATCGTCATGAGGCTGGGCTGGCGGGCAAGCGTCTCGGGGTCCACTCCGCGCGTCAGGCAGGCGACCTCGATGGCATCCTCGACGACCTGCGCCCCGAAGGCCAGGCATTGCCACGTCTTGTCGAGCGTCGTCGCGAACGTCCGATACATGTCGAGGTGGCGCGTCTCGACCAGCAGGTCGGTCGGTTCGAGCGGCCCGCCGCCCTCCTGGTGGACGATGTCGAGCGCGCCGATCACGCGCACGTAGTCCTGGAAGTCCGCGAAGTTGCCCGGGCGGCGGCCTCGATCGATGTCGGTGACGAACGCCGGCCCGCCGACGGCGCCGAAGACGAGGTGACGATCGCCGAAGACCAGGTTCCTCTCGGGGTTCCGGGCGTGGAGCTCGAAGCTCGAGGGTGCCATCGCGATGAGCTCGGCGGTTTGCTCGGGGTCCAGCCGCACCTGCCCGGCGGCGCCACGACCTGCAGCGCCTTGGTCCGCCTGGCGCTGTACCCGAGCCCCGGCTCGTTCGAATCGGTCGAGGGCGGGCGCGCTCAGGACCTCGACGCCAACGTCGCGCAGGATCTTCAGCCCTGCCTGGTGGATCGCCTCGACCTGGTCGACGCTCAGCAGCTCCACGGGCGCGAAGGGGTTGACGATGCGTTGCCAGGGGAGGAGCGGGACCTTGCCGCCGGTCCGCCGCTCGCGCCGAGGCCGGCTGCGCAGGAGCTCGGGGTTGTCGGGCACCGGCTCACGATACGGGCCGGCGAGGCCTCAGGTGCGCTCGCGGGGCCGCTTCGGCGCCCGGAGCCGCCACGAATCCGCGAGCAGCTTCTCGAGCATCGCCTCGTCGATGACGTCGAGCCGGATCAGGATCGCGGCATAGCCGTCGTAGTGCGGCTCGGTGAAGAAGACCCGCGGGTCCATGTCGATGAGCGCGTCCTTGTCCAGCTCGGACGCGACCCGGACCACGAGCACGTCGAGATTCACGACGCGCGCTCGCTTTGGATCGAGGCGCTCCATCCAGGGCCACGCGAAGAGCTTCCCGTCGACGCGGAAGGCCGTCCCATCGTCATTTGGGAGGGACCCCGGCAGCGCGAGCGCGATCCGCCGGACATCGTCGAAGGTGGGCACGGGGCGAGGGTAGAGGGCCTGCTGGGATTCGAACCCAGGACACGAGGATTAAAAGTCCCCTGCTCTGCCGCTGAGCTACAGGCCCGTCCCGCGAACGTACCACAGGTTTATTCGGCTACCGGCGCAAGCGCACATCGAACCCTCGTCTCGCGGCGGCGTCTCTGCGCGCCTCCTCGGAGGTCACGCCCGAGAGGGGCCGGTCCGCACCGGCCCGCCGCCATGCGGCACTGCCACGCAGGTCCGAACGGTACCTCGGGAACGTCATCCACGAGCTCGGCAACCATGAGCACGTCATGGTGGTCGGCCCGCAGCCGATGCGGCTCGCGCTGGAGCGGCGGTTGGTGGCCGTCGGCCACCCGCCGGAGCGGCTCATGGCCGCACCGGCCCCGGGCCGCCCCGCCGAGGAGCGGATCATCGAGAGCATCGATCGCATCGCCGCCTGAAGACCGCCTGGCGACCTGGACGAGCCCACAGGTTCGGCGAGCCGCCGTGCCGGAGCCGGTCAGTCGGAGTTGTGGCCGAGTCGATGCTTGGCCACGAACGCGGCCGCCTGGGCGCGACGCTCCAGGTTGAGCTTCGAGAGGATCGAGCTGACGTAGTTCTTGACGGTCTTGTCCGACAGGAAGACCTCGCTCGCGATCTCCTTGTTGGTCTTGCCCTCGGCGACGAGCATGAGGATCTTCTGTTCCTGCGGCGTCAGCGCGGCGAGCTCGTCGACCTGGCCGCCGGTCGCGATCCGCCGGACGCGCTCCAAAACCTTCTCGGTGACGGCAGGGTCGAGGAGCGACTCCCCTCGCCCGACTGCCTCGAGCGCCGCGACGAGATCGCGCGCGCGGATCTGCTTCAGGAGGTAGCCCGCGGCACCTGCGACGATCGCCGAGAGCACGGCCTCCTCGTCGGGATAGGAGGTGAGCATCACGACGCGGGTCGCGGGCAGCTCGGCACGGATCTCGCGACAGGCTTCGATGCCAGAGCCGTCCGGCAGGCGAACATCCATGATCGCGACATCGGGCTCGAACTTTCGCGCCTGCTCGATCGCTTCGGCCACGCTCCCGGCCTCCGCTACGACCTGGAAGCCCTCGCGCCGATCGAGGAGCGCCACGAGCCCCTGCCGGACCACCTCGTGGTCGTCGACGATGAGCAGTCTGAGCGAGCCACGATGGGCTTCCATGGGCTGTCCGGTCATTGGCGACGCTCCGGAGACTCGAACGGTAGCGCGACGATGATACGGGTACCGCTTCCGGCGCCGCTCTCGATCGACAGCGTGCCGGAGATCGCGGCCGCGCGATCGCGGAGGTTCGCCAGGCCGAAATGGCCAGCCCCGAGCTTTCGGTCGACGTCGAAGCCAACCCCGTCGTCCGAGATGGTCAAGGTCGCCCCCCCAGGCGTTGCCGCGAGCCGCAGCTCCGCGCGCGACGCGCCGCTGTGGCGCCCGACGTTCGACATTGCCTCGCGCGCAATCTGGACGAGCTCGTGCACGGCCTCCGCCGGAAGCCGCCGCTCGACCTCGGCGGCGCCCTCGAGCTGCGCATCGAGGGCGACGCCCGTCCCACCGAGCAGCTCGCGAGCCATCCCGTCCAGGGCCTCCCCGAGCCCTGTGCCCGTTTCCGGACCGAGGCCAACGATGAACGTCCGGATGTCCGAGATCGTGGTGTGGAGGCGATCGATCGCCCGGTCGACACGATCGGTCGCCGCGGCGGGCTCCGAATCGAACAGCTCGAGCGCCTCCTCCAGCGACAGGCTGACGGCGTAGATGCTCTGGATGATCCCGTCGTGGAGGTCACGGCTGATCCGCAGCCGCTCGCCCACGATCGCGAGGGATTGGACCTCGAGGTGCAGCCGTGCGTTCTGGATCGCGATACCGGCATGGACCGCGAACATCTCGACGAGCTCCTGGTCGTCGTCGCCGAAGGCATCGGCGCCGACCTTCTCGGTGAGGTAGAAGTTCCCGACGATCTCGGCCGAGACGCGGATCGGGACGCCCAGCAGCGAACGCATCGGCGGGTGATGTGGCGGAAACCCGTAGGAATCGGGGTGTCGTGAGATATCCGGTACGCGCAAGGTCACGCCGTCCCGGATGATCGTCCCCAGCAGGCCGTGCCCCTGCGGCAGCGGACCGATTTGCCGGCGGACCTCGTCTGAGATTCCGCTGGTGATGAAGCGTTCGATGCGCCCGGACGCGTCGAAGGTGCCCAGCGCGGCGTAGCGGGCGCCGACCAGATCCCGAACACTGTCGACGATCTGCTGCAGGACGCGCTCGACGTCCAGCTCGCCGGCGATCGCGCGGGTGGCGCGGTCGAGCTGATAGAGGGCTCGGTCGGACTTCAGCGAGGTATCCAACGGCGACAGACTACCGGGCCGCAGGCGAGACGGCCCCCGGTTTTCGGGCCATCCGTCACTTCGTGGCTCGCCGGCTCGCCGCGACCATCCCGGCATGACAGCCGAGGCACGCGCGCTCCAGGCTCCTGATCTCCCCTGGCGCGGGTTCCTTCGGGGTGCCGTGCTCATGAGCCGCGGGCTTGCCGCAGCCACGATTGCCGCGTGCACCGCGCACGCCGCAGCCAGCCCCGCATGGACGTACGGCCCGCCGCCGTCGCCTCGTGGGCTCGGCCCTGCCGGCTCGCCGGTCGCCGCCGCGGCACGCGCCGCCGGCTCGACCGCCTTCGACTGCAGGATCCTGTGACCGCGCTTCCGGCTTCGATGGACGTGGAAGCGTCGTCCGGTCTGCGGCGCATCTCAAGGATTCTCCTCGCGACCGACCTGTCGCGAGCATCGGCGGGCGCCTCCGACGAGGCCATCCAGCTCGCGCGCGCACTCCGCGCCGAGCTGCTCGCGGTCAGCGTGATCGACGGCCTGCAGGGCGGGGTGTTCGAGCGGCAACCCGAGCGGATGGACCAGCGTCGGGCGGCCCGCGAGCTCGCGGCGCAAGCCCTCGTGATTCGGGGCCGGCGCGCGGGTGTGCAGACGACGTTCCTGGTCTGGGAGGGTGATCCGGGGCCGGCGATCGTCGAGGCCGCCGAGGCAGAGCACGCCGACCTCGTGGTGATCGGCAGCCGCGGGCGAAACCGGGTCGAGCGCGCCGTGCTCGGGAGCGTGTCGGACCACGTCATCCGGCACGCGCGCTGCCCCGTCCTGATCGTTCGCGCCTGACCAGCCGGCGACCCTGCGCGACGCCGCAGGCTGGGTCGTCCAAGCCCGACGGCCCGCAGGTCCCAGGCTCGGTCAGGTCCGGCAGGTGCGCGCGTGTCGGGCAGGCGCATGCGGGTCGGGCAGGCGCATGCGGGTCCGGCGGGCCCGCGCAGGTCTGGCAAGCCCGGGACACATGGCACAGGTAGGAGGGGCCGGTCCGCCCATCGATCGGTCCGTTCGGCAAGGTCTCAACGCGCAGGTCCGCCTCCAGAGTTCATCTCAGCCAACACCGGCAGGAACGATCGGGAAAGGGAGACTTCGATGTACGGACGGATGCGGATCCTCGGGATGGTGCTCGCGGTGGTGGGGATCGGATTCCTCGCCGGCGGCGCGTTCACCGGCTACAAGACCTATGAGGGCCAGCAGTCCCTCGCCGCGCTGAGCAACGCGCAGCAGGTCAAGCTCACCTACAACGACCAGGGCCAGCTCACCGATCACGGCGATGCCGCCTCGGCGCAGGCGATCCTTTCGCTGCTTCGCGACGAGTGGAAGTACCCGGTCAACACCGGCGACCTGGACCCGAACGACCCGATCGTCAACACGGCGACGGAGTTCATGTTCCAGATGGCCACCATCACCCATCACATCACCAGTGGCACGCAGACGGTGGTCCTGCCCAAGGACGTGACCGCCGCGGACGGCACGGTCTACAAGGCCGGCACGTACCAGTTCCCTGTCGATGGCCGGTACTTCAGCCAGTTCAACCGCGCGAACCCGATCGAGGGCGCGGCGCGTGACCAGGCCTGGAGCGCGACGGGCCTGGCGCTGATCTCCAACCTCGGCGTCGGCACCGCCACCGCGACGGCCCTCCAGCTCGGGCTCGGGATCGCTGCCCTGTTCGCAGGCTTCGGAGTCTTCGCCCTCATCGCCGGCTTCGGCCTGGTGTGGGTGGCCCGGGCCGCGAGCGAGGAAGAACGCGCTCCGAAGGTGGCCCTCCAGCGACGGGCAATGCCCGCCTGACCCCTCGACGGGAGGCGCGCTCCCACCCTCCCGACGACCAGGACCCGGCTCCGCACGGAGCCGGGTCCTTTTCTTGCCGTCGAGATCGAAGGGTTCGCTCGAGCGAACCTCGCGGGTCAGGCTGCCTCGGCCACCCAGAGGCGCGGATCGCCATTGCCGAGATCGGTGATCCCAGCCGATTCCAGGGCGCCCAGGACGAGCAGCCTGCGATGCGCCGCGAAGGTGAGCACATGGGCGATGAGCCCGCCGTAGGTGAAGACCTCCGGCGGCTGGCAGGAGGCATCGATGAAGGTCTCGTCGAGTCGCCCGCCCTCCGCGACCCGCTTGACCTCCGCCAGAAAGGCCGGTCCGGCGATCTCGAGCCTGCGACGCAGGTCCGGGATCGACTCGTGCTTCTCGATCGACATGTCGTAGTCGCGACCGTTGATCACGTTCTGCCACATGTCCATCTGGCCGACGAGCCGCGACAGCAGGCTGCGCGTCGTGGCGCCCGGATCGAGCTGCTCGACGGACAGCTCGATCGGCTTGTCGAGGGTGGCGTCGTCGAGCTTCGACGCCCGATCGACCATCTCGCGCACGAGCCAGAGGTGATGCTCGACCATGCGGACGAGCAGGTTCATGGTGTTCTCCTCGCTGGTTGCGGGCAGCCTGAGGCCGCCCGGTGGGTGGAAGTGCACGTCATTGGGCGACGCGATCTGGATCTGTCCGGGCTGCGACCGCCACGCCGATGGCGCGACGCCGAAGGCCCGCTGGAAGGCGCGCGTGAACGCCTCGTGGGAGGAGTAGCCAGCCTCGACGGCGAGCCGGAGGATGCCGTCCGTGCCGGTGGCCAACCGGAACGCTGCACGCTCCATCAGGATCCGGCGGCGGAAGGCCGTCGGCGGCTCACCCGCGGTCGCGCTGATCACCCGATCGAAGTGGCTGCGCGACAGGAACTGCCGTTGCGCGCGCTCGTCCGCCGTCGAGTCGTGGTCGTCGAGATCGGCGGCCAGGTCGTCGATGAAGGCGAGGAACGTGTCCGGCTGCGGGTTCATGTGCACATGCTGCCCGTCGCGCCAGACGCCGTCTTGATCGCGGTCGTCGTTTTCCGGCGGCGCTCCGGCAGTGGAGGGCACCCGGGGCTTGGCGCCACGCGAAAACCTAGCCGTAGACCTCCGGGTTCACCGGCGTGGGTAGGCGCTCGCCGCGGAGGCCGGCCAGGAGGTTCGCGGCGGCCATCGCGGCCATCTTGCCGCGCGTCGCCCGCGACGCCGAGGCGATATGCGGCACGACGAGGCAGTTGTCGAGCGCGACCAGCGGGTGATCGGCGGGCAGTGGCTCCGGGTCGGTGACGTCCAGCGCCGCCGCGGCGATCGTGCCGTTTCGCAGCGCATCGACCAGCGCGACCGAGTCGACGACGGGACCGCGCGACGTGTTCACGAGGACGGCCGTCGGCTTCATCCAGCCGAGCCGCTCCGCGTTGATCAGGCCCTTCGTCTCCGGCGAGAGGACTGTGTGCAGCGAGACGAAGTCCGACTCGGCCAACAGGCCTTCCAGCGTCATGAAGGTGGCGTCGAACTCTGCCTCGACGGCCTTCGGCACGCGCTGGAGGTCGTGGTAGACGATGCGCATCCCGAAGCCCTTGGCGCGACGCGCCACTGCCTGCCCGATGCGCCCGAACCCGACGATCCCGATCGTGGCGCCGTGCACGTCAGGGCCCATCAGAAGCATCGGGCCCCAGGTCTTCCACTTGCCGTCGCGGACGTAGCGATCACCTTCGACGAGCCGCCGAGCCGCGGCCATGAGCAGGGCCCAGGCCAGGTCGGCCGTCGTCTCCGTGAGAACGCCCGGCGTGTTGCCGACGGGCACGCCGCGACGGGTGCACGCCGCGACATCGACGTTGTCGAAGCCGACGGCGAAGTTCGAGACGACCTTCAGCTGTGGGCCTGCCCGGTCCAGGAATTCGTCGTCGACGCGGTCGGTCAGGAGCGTCAGGACGCCGTCGCAGCCCGCGATGGCGCTGAGGAGCTGGTCCCGAGGCGGGGGAAGTTCGTCCTCCCAGACCGTGGCGTCGGTCGCCTCCCGAACACGGGCGAGGCCCTCCTCCGGGATGACTCGCGAGACGAAGACCTTGGGCTTGGCCATGCGGAGGCTGTCGCTACGCCGGCGCTGCCGCGCCAGTCGCGATGAACGCCCCGATGCGTCGCAGCGCTTCCGTGAGATTCTCGCGGGAGTTGGCGTACGAGATCCGGATGTGGTGCTCCCCGACCCCACCGAACGCCGTTCCGGCGAGCACGCACACGCCGGCGTCGTGGAGCAGCCTGTCGGCGAGCTCCGCGCCCGTCATCCCGGTCTCCGAGACGTCCGGGAAGACGTAGAACGCGCCCTGCGGGCGGAGGCAGTCGAAGCCCGGGATCTCGTTCAGCCCATCGACGATCAGGTCGCGCCGCGCCCGGAACTCCTCGACCATCGCGTCGACCTCGGTCTGGGGCCCGCGGATCGCCTCGATCGCCCCGGCCTGCGCGAAGGCGGTGACGCCGCTGATGGTGTTGATGACGAGCTGCGAGTAGGCCTTGACGAGCCAATCCGGCACCACGGCGTAGCCCATCCGCCAGCCGGTCATGGCGTAGGTCTTCGAAAAGCCGTCGAGCGTGATCGTCCGGTCGAGCATCCCGTCGAGCGAGGCGATCGAGACGTGCTCCGCGCCGTCGTACAGGATCCGGCTGTAGATCTCGTCCGAGAGGACGACGAGGTCGTGCCGCTGCGCGAGCTCGGCGATGCGCTCGATGTCGTCGCGCGTCAGGACGCCGCCGGTGGGGTTCTCGGGGGAGTTGATGACCAGGAGCTTCGTCCGCGGCGTGATGAGCGCGGCGAGCTCGTCGACGTCGAGGCGGAAGTCGTTCGACTGGCGGATGGGCAGCGGGACCGGCGTGCCGCCGACAAAGCGCGTGATCGAGTCGTAGATCGGGTAGCCGGGGTCCGGAACGATCACCTCGTCGCCCGGGTCGACGAGGGCCATGATCGCGTAGACCATCACGCCCTTGCCGCCGACGGTCACGAAGACGTTCTCGGGCTTCGCGGGGAACCCGCGCCGGGCGGTGATGTCCTCGGCGATCGCGGCTCGCAGGTCGGGCAGGCCGGCGTACGGCGGGTAGTGCGTCAGGCCGTCGTCGAGCGCCCGCTTCGCGGCCTCGCGGACATTCGCGGGGGTGTCGAAGTCGGGCTCGCCGATCTGGAGGTAGACGATGGACTTGCCCGTCGCCTCCAGCGCGCGCGCCCTGGCGGAGACCTCGAAGGCCGTCTCCGTCCCGATCGAATCCATCCGAGCGGCCGTTTTCATGGCCTACAGCATAGGGTCGCCTAAACTCATGGGGTGACGCGCTACTACGCCATCGACGAGGCCAACGCCGCCCTGCCCGAGGTCGAGCGGATCCTCATCGCCCTGCGCGACCAGCGCGAGGAGCTCATCAACCTGCGCGACCGCGTGGTAGCCGCCTCTCCTCCCGACGACGAGACGCCGGCCCCCGGTGTCGCCGAACAGATCCGGCTCCTGCGCCTCGGCATGCAGGGGCTGATCGACCAGATGCAGGCCGGCGTGGCTCGCCTGGTCGAGCTGGACATCACCCTGCGGGACATCCCCTCCGGGCTCATCGACTTCCCGGCGCTCGTCAGCGGCCGGCCCATCTGGCTGTGCTGGCGGCTCGGCGAGGGCGCCATCGAGCACTGGCACGCGCACGACGAGGGCTTCGACTCGCGCCGGCCGCTGGCCGAGCTGCCGACCGGCCTCGGGCGCGGATCCGGAACGCCCGCCGCCTGACCGCGGCGCGCGATCGGCCGTGGCACGCGACGAGGAGCGCATCCTCCAGGGCGGCCGAGCGAAGGTCTACCGCCCCATCCCCGAAGCCGACCGTCGCGCCGCGATCGAGGCTGGCCTGGCTGCCTACTCCGCCGGGGACTGGTTCCTCGCGCATGAGCTCCTCGAGCCGGCCTGGATGGGCACGCGCGATCTGCCCGCCCGAGAGCTCCTCCAGGGCCTGATCAAGCTCGCGGCGGCCTTCGTCCACGGGGCCCGGTCGAATCCCGCCGGCGTGGCCAAGAACCTGCGCGGAGCCCGCGAGCGAATCGCGGCCGGCCGGGGGGCGGGCCCGGCGGTGGGCGTCGACGCGGAAGCGCTGCTCGCAGCCATCGACCACCGGCTCGCGGAGCCTGGCGGTCCGCCGATTCGGATCCTGCGAACGTAAGGCCGAGCCGGCTTCGAATAGCGCGAGCGCGCTGGGTCGTCCCCTTCAGGGTGTGACTCGCCGGGGTCAGTCCCCGGACGGCGCCTTGGCCTCGCGACGGATCCTGCGCCGATCCCACCAGCCACGAACCAGCTCGCGGTGGTTGAAGAGCCAGCCGATGGCCACGAGGATCACGAAGTTGCCGGTCCCCACGCCTGCGGCCGCGAGGTAGCCGAGCTGCTGCCCGATCTGGCCGCCGATCTGGAGGCCCGGCACGACGGCGCCCACGAGCCCCAGCTGGAGGAACGGCTCCTGCGGGGCGAGATTCGCACTGTACGAGGTCGTCAGCGCGCCGGAGCCGGAGCTGCCGCCGAGCAGGAACGCCGAGCCGCTCACGATGATCGCGCCGTCCTGCACGGGCTTCGGGAGGTCCATGGTGTCGAGGTGGTGCCACCCGTCCGGCAGGTTGCCGTTGGCGTCCGGCAGGGCCCAGTACAGCTCGCGCTTCGCCGATGTCCCGTCGGATCCACCGACGAGATAGATCGCGCCGTTCGCGGCGAACCCGCCCGCGCCGGTCCGTGGACCAGGCAGGTTGAACGAGGCATCCGTCGTCCACTTGGTGATGTTGGTCGTCGCCGCGCTGGCCGATGGGCTCGCGCCGGGGGCGGCGGATGCCGCGGGCGCGGGCGCGGTGGTGGCCGCGGGCGCGGTCGTGGCCGCGGGCGCCGTCGTCGCAGCGGCGGTGGTCGCAGCGGGCGCGGTTGCAGCGGCGCTGGGCGCCGCAGAGCCGGCGGCGGCGGAGCTTGCCGGCTCGGACGTCGAGGGTTGGGAGGCCCCCGGTGCGGTCGTGGCGAGCGGGGTCGCGGGTGCGGTCGGACCCGCCGGAGGAGTCGTCCCGGCAATCGCCGACGGTGCACCGGGCGCGGCGCTGGCGGTGGCGCTCGCGACGGTGCCGTAGTCGGCGCGCTGCACGCCGCCGACGGGACCCTTCGCGTCGGAGCCGCCGTACAGCCACAGGAACGTGCCCTCCAGCGCGAGCTCGGCATCGGCAACGGGGTACGCCAGGTCGGGCTGGGGGGTGAAGGCCGTGAGCTTGCCGTTCTTGTCGATCGTCGACTTCCAGACGGTCGACGTCGGGTTGCCGTCCGATCCACGGCCGCCGGCGACGATGATCCCGTCCGTCACCGCGACGATGGCCGCGCCGGAGCGGGCCTCGGGCAGCGCCAGGTCGGACTTGTCCGCGAGCTGGATCGGGGCCCACTTGGCCAACGCGTTGGTATCGGGGTCGAGGCCGATGGACCACACCGTCTTCGTCGGCTTGCCGTCTGGCCCGAGCCCGCCGACGAGGTAGGCCGTGCCGTTCAAGGTCGTGATGCCCGGGTCCGAGCGGCCCTCGGGAAGTGCCGGTCCGTTGGTCCAGCTTGCCAGGGTGCCGTTGTCCAGCTGCGCCACGAAGGTGTCCGCGACGGGCTTGGCGCCGTCGCTGCCGTCCGTGCCACCGATGTAGAGGACGTTCTTCCCGATCTGCGCCGCTACGCCGTTCGTTCGGGCCTGGGGCAGGGCGGCGCCGGTACCGTCGTCCTTCCATGGCACGATCCCACCGGCGGGCACGGGGCAGGGCACGCCGGCACCGTTCTCCGGCGGGCACAGGTTGACCGGCGACCACCCGAGGATCCCGAGGTCGATGGTTCGCGAGACGACGAAGTAATAGGCGCGGTCCGGGATGTAGCCGAGCGCCATGATGATGATCAGGAGCCAAGCGAAGGCCTTCGTGAAGGCCCAGGCCCAGCCGTCCTGGTCGAACAGGCCGAACATCGCCCGACGATGCACGGGCCGCCCTGCGGGCAACGCCTTGGCCATGCCTACTTGACCGTCAACGTGCCGGTCATCGCCGGGATCGGGTGGACCTTGCAGATGAAGGTGTACGTGCCGGCCGTCAGGGCGTCGTAGGTGTAGGTCGTCTTCACACCGCCGTCGATCGTGGCCGGATCGTCGATGACCGTGCCGTCTTCCTTGCGGATCTCGACGTTGTGCGGCAGCCCCGGCGGGTCCTGGTTGTCGAAGTTGATCCCGAAGGCCTGGCCGGCCGGGACCGTGAGCTCCTTCTTGTCGAAGGCCACGCCCTGCGCCACGAGGTCGACGACCGTCGCGTCGGGACCGAGCGAGGCCGCCGGCGCCGGGGTCGCCGCCCCGACGTCACCCGTGTGGCAGTCCGGGACGGGCGTCGCGCTCGGGTCCGGCTTGAAGTCGACGTCGCGCCAGCCCTTGAACGTCTCGATCTTCCCGCTGGCGTCGAGGACCGGCTCGTTGAGCTCCGCGCTGCGCTTCTCGTACTCCTGCGTCGATGGCGCCCGGATGAACGCGATCAGGTCGTCGATCTGGATGTAGTTCAGGGGTCCGCCGTTGGTGTCGGCCCAGACCGGCATGAGGCTCTTCGGGTTGCCGCAGACGTACCGGCCGCCGACGGTCAGGACGTTGTGGATGTACTGCTCGTTGAGGTGCTGGAAGAGCTTCGCCTGGTCGTTCAGCACCGGCCCGATGCCGCCCTCGCCGTTGGGGCCGTGGCAGCGCGCGCAGTTGGCCTCGTAGAGGTTGTAGCCGCGCTCCACGGACGTGACCTGCTGGAGCTGGTCCTGGGCCTCCATGCGCGGCGTCGTGTTGAGGATCGGCGTACCAAGCTCGTAGAAGTAGTAGACGAGCACGAAGAGGGCCACGATCACGAGGCCCAGGAACGCGACCCACCTGGCATCGCCGGACTGGCGGACGATCTTGGCCGCCCGCTCCGTCGTGAGGCCACCGATCGCCCGCGTCTGGCGCGGCGCGGTGAACCGCTCGACCGGGCGTGCCGGGACGATGTCGTCGGGCTGGCGGCGCGCGGGCAGGGGCCGCTCCGGCCGGCCGCCGGGCCGGTCGCCGCTCTCGTCCGTCATCAGATGCAGCCGGTCGGGGTCTTCGGCGGGATGATGCCCGGCTGGCCGACGGCCACGGGCAGCGGGCCGAGGGTGATCTTCGAGGTGTCGATCGAGAGCTTGCCGTCACCGTCGACCTTGATCGAGAAGCGGTCCATGCTCCGCGGCGCCGGGCCGTACTGGATGCCCTGGGCCTTGATCCCGAGGCGGTCGTAGCGCGAGCCGTGGCAGGGGCACTCGAACCAGAAGTTCTTCAGGCACGGATTGGGCTTGCAGCCGAGGTGCGGGCAGCGCTGGTAGAGGGCCCGCACGTTCAGGGCGGTCCCGTCCCCGGCCTTGTCCTCGCCCGCGACGAACTCCTGTCGGGAGGTGTCGACGAGCATCACGTAGGCGCGGGCGTTCTGGAAGTAGGCCGGGAAGCCCTGCGCGACCGGCAACGACGAGTTCGCGGCCTTGATGTCGGCGAGCGTCCCGATCTCGATGACGCTCCCGAAGCCACCCTTGGAGTTCGGCCAGAGGAAGCCGATCGAGCCAGCGGCGACCTCGGTCAGCCAGAGGAGCGCCGCGCCGCCGATCGAGCGGCGAAGGAGCGTGCGCCGGGAGATTCCCTGGACCGGGTCCTGGCGCAGGGAGCGCAGGGCCTGGGGGGTCAGGGCCTGGGGCTTGTCGGCGGGGGCGAGGTGGTAGTTGCTCATCAGTCGATCACAGTGCGAAGTGGAGGCCGTTGGTGAAGTTGTCGAAGAACGGGAGGTACGGGGTCACGAGCGAGTAGCCCGGGCCACGGAAGAAGACGCCCACGAAGGTCACGAACAGCCCGAGGCCGCACAGCAACGTGAACAGCATCACCGCGGTCTTGCGCTCCGAGGGACGCTTGGCCTCGATGTTGCCGCGATCGATGTAGGGCAGGACGATCGCGCCGAGGAGGATGTACAGGAACGGCACGAGCACGCCGGAGATGACCGGGTGGAAGTACGCGAGCAGCTCCTGGAGCCCGAGCAGGTACCACGGCGCCTTCGCGACCGGTGGCGTCACATTGCCGTTGGCCAGCTCCTCGAGGGGGGCGTTGATGAACAGGCCCATCAGTAGCAGGAAGATGCTCATCACCGTGGCCGCGAGCAGCTCGATGGAGAGCAGGTGCGGCCACGTCATGACCGTGTCGTCGGGCTCCTTCTGGACCCGGACGACGGCATCCTGCTTGACCATCGCGAGCAGCCGGTATGGCCGGGCCGACATCGGGACGCGCTGCTTGTCGATCTCCGTGCGCCGCGCCGGATCGACGGGCAGGACGACCCGGGCTTCGGGCTTGGTGTCGGTCTTCTGGTCGCTCATCGCCGGCTCACAGCGGACCCGAGATCCCGCCGTCCTTCCGGATCCTCCAGAAGTGCACGGCGAGGAAGATGGCGGTCACGAGGGGCAGCAGCATGATGTGGAGCACGTAGAACCGCAGCAGCGTGTTCTGGCCGACCTCGAAGCCGCCGAAGATCAGCGCCTGGATCGGGGTGTTGATGACCGGCGTGTAGCTGGCCATGTTCAGGCCGATGGTGATGGCCCAGTAGCTGATCTGGTCCCACGGCAGCAGGTAGCCGGTGAAGGACAGGCCGATCGTCATCAGCAGCAGGATCACGCCGACGACCCAGTTGAACTCGCGCGGCGGCTTGTAGGCCCCGTGGTAGAAGACCCGCATCATGTGCAGGAAGACGAAGAACACCATCAGGTGGGCGCCCCAGCGATGGACGTTCCGGGTCAGCAACCCGAACGCCACGCTCGCCTGGATGTTCAGGATGTCCGTGTAGGCGTTCGTCGTGGACGGGATGTAGAAGAACATCAGGTAGACGCCCGTCACGGTCAGGACAAGGAACAGGAAGAACGACAGGCCGCCGAGGCAGAACGTGTAGGCGAACTTCACGGCGTGCTGCCGGACCCGCACCGGGTGGAGGTGCAGGAAGACGTTGTTCATGACCGCGTAGGCGCGCGATCGCTCGTCCGTCGGGTAGGGGTTGCGGAACAGCGACCGCCAGGCGGAACTCCGGCGGATGGCCTGGTCCACCCGCTCCAGGAAGCTCAACGGGCCATTCCTCCTGCGACGCCGGTCGTCCCGGCCAGCTGCGCGTCGCGGTACGACTCCTTGTAGAGCCGCCCGTCAGTCGAGATCTCCTGCAGCTCGAACCGCTCCATCGTAATGGCGTCGAACGGGCAACGCTTGACGCACAGGGCGCAGCGGATGCAGCGCTCCTCGTCGAGCACCATCGCGGCGCCGTCCTGCCAGCCGTAGGCCTCGTCGAGCTCGGTGAGGAGGCCCTCGGACTTCATCGTGTTGATGTCGACCATGTGGATGACGCCCTCCGGGCAGACATCCGCGCAGGCGCCGCAGAGGACGCACCGGAACGGGTCGAACCAGATGTTGTAGTTGCACATCAGGCAGCGGGTCGACTCGGCCACCGCGCTTGTCGCGTCGTAGCCGCGCTCGACCTGGGTGGTGAAGTTGACGTCCGGGTCGGTCGACGGCATGCGATCAGCCAGCGGCGTCATCGGGATGTGCTGGCGCGGGATGACGTCGTAGAACTCCGGCATCTCGAACGTCCAGGCGCTCGTCATCTTGACGTTCGCCGCCACGGTGACGTCGGTGCGGGCGGCGAGGTAGCGATCGATGGCGTAGGCGCACTTCTTGCCGTGGCCCGCCGCCTCGATCAGCGTCGTGGGGCCGGTGACGAAGTCGCCGCAGGCGAAGACGCCGCGGACGTTCGTGGCGTAGGTCGCTGGGTCCACCTTGACGCGGCCGCGGTTGACCTCGAAGTCCGCCTCGACGGGGAGGAACGTCAGGTCGGCCGCCTGGGAGACCGCGGGGATCACGGTGTCGGCCTTGATCACGAACTCGGAGCCGGGGATCGGCACGGGCGAGCGACGGCCGGAGGCATCCGGCTCGCCGAGCTTGTTCCGGATGAACTTCACGCCGGTGACGTGGCCGTTCTCGCCGAGGACCTCCACGGGGCTGGCGAGGAACTCCATCCGGACGCCTTCGCGCTCCGTCTCGCCGAGCTCCTCCTCGTCGACGACCAGCTCTGACCGTGTCCGGCGGTAGACGATCGAGACGTTCTCCGCGCCGTGGCGGAGCGAGGTCCGGGAACAGTCCATCGCGGTGTAGCCGCCGCCGATGACCACGACGTCCGTGCCGACCTCGATCGGCTCGCCCAGATTGGCCTTCTTCATGAAGTCGACGCCGTACTGGACACCCTCGAGATCGCCGCCGGGCACGTCCAGCGCGACCGCGTTCATGGCGCCGGCGGTGATCGCGACGGCGTCGTGGGTTCGCTGGAGCTCGTCGAAGGCGATGTCGACCCCGATGTTGGCGTTGTAGTGGAACGTGACCCCGAGCCGCTCCACCAGCCGGACGTCCATCTCGATGGCCTCGCGCGGGAGGCGGAACGCCGGGACGCCGATGAGCATCGTCCCGCCCGCGAACGGCAGCGAGTCGTAGACGTCGACCCCGTAGCCCTTCATGGCCAGCTCGCGCGCGACCGAGATGCCGGCCGGGCCCGCGCCGACGACGGCGACGGTCTCGTTGCGACGCTCGATGTGGGGCATCACGTCCGGGATGCCGGAGGCTTCGTGCCACTCGACGAGGAAGCGCTTCATGGCCCGGATGGCCAGCGGCCGATCGATGTCGCCGCGGCGGCAGGCGCGCTCGCAGGGCGCCGAGCAGACGTAGGAGCACATCGCGGCCACGGGATTGGGCTCGCGGGAGAGGATGTAGCCCTCCTCGAACCGGCCCTCGGCGGCGAGGTTGAGGTAGCCGCGGCAGTTCGTGCCGACCGGACAGGCCTCCTGGCACTCGATGTTGCACTGCAGCCAGGATGCGTCGACCGGCTGGACGAGGAACTCCTGGCGAACGTCGAGGGTCAAGGCGAGGCTGAACCTCTCTGCGCAACGGACGGTCGATGTGGACTGGCGGGGCACGTCGTGGGATCGGCCCGCACCGTCAATCTAGCATCCGGGCCCTTCGGACGCTCGGCGGGGCCCTTCCCAGCCCCTGCCGGGCGGGTTGACGCGCCTGATTCGCGCAGCTACGCTCCGCCCCGGCGACGGCGCCCCGGGAGGCGCTGGACAGCGAGGACCCAAACCCCGCGTGACCGCGAGCGAGCTGGCCTTCCTGGCCCTCGGGCTCCTCCTGGGTGCCGCCACCGGAGCGGCCTGTTTCGTGCTCGTCGGCGCCCGGCTTCCGCAGCGTGAGATCCGGGTCACGGTGACCCGAAATGTCGTTCCCCGCCGATCAGACACGCTGTCCCAGGACGCCTTCGTGACCAGCGCCGGGGAGCCGGCCCGGGGCGGTCCGGCCGACCGCCGCTGGCATGCCCGCGAGGACGCCGGGGCGGGCCCAGCCACGCTGGATGGGGACGCCCATGCCGCCCCCGGGCCGGCCCCCTCACCGCGGCCCGATGACGCTCCCCCGCCTGCTCCAGAGCGAACGATCGTTCCAATCGGACCCGGCCGGCCACCCTTCGGGACGCCCGCGCCCGTCCGGCCGGCACCGCGGATCACGACGACCGTTCCCGTCGGCAGCGCGGATGCTCCTCTGGCGTCCGGCATCGCCCGTGCCCCGCTCGTCGGCGCCGCGACCGCGACCACCATCGAGGAGGATGCCGAGCGCGAGCTGGAGCAGGCACGGCACCGACGCGCCTGGGGGTCGGCGCTGGAGCGGCTGCTGCGCGGCGAGCACCGGGCGATGGTCGAGGTCCTCGACACGATCGCCGGGCCCGACAGCGAACGGCGCCGCGACTGGGAGCTGCTCCTCGGCGGCCTCGTCGAGGCCATGGCGGAGAGCGCGGTGAAGGAATCGGTCGTCGACTTTCCGATGGGCACGGCGTTCTGGGACAGCTTCACGATCGAGCAATGCCGCCGCATCCTCGGCGCGCTCGCCTCGATGGGCTTCCACTACGACGGCCGCGATGGCTGGGCCGAAAGCCGCGCGCCGGCCTACCGGGACCTGAGCACGGCGCTCGCCGATGTCGGCGTGGATCCGCGCCGGATGCGCGCCTGGCCCAACTCGGCGGAGATCGCGGCCCTGCTCGTCGGCGCCCGGCCGGCGCCGGAAGAGCTCCTTGCCGCAGCCGGCCCGTCGTACGACGTCGATGACGTCCGGGAGCTCGTGGGCGATCGTGCCGGCGAGCTGGCGGAGCTGTGGCTCGCCTGGGACGCCGTTCGCCCCGCGCTGCTCGAGGAGCACCTGGCCGAGGTCTGACCTCCGGCGGCGCCGGAGCCGCCCGACGAGCGCGTCAGGCCTCCAGGGTCGCGGCTCCCTCGATGGCCTCGGACGGCTCCGGCGCCTCGTCGTCATCGATCACGACGTGGAAGAAGCCGTCGGCGTGTGCGACGCCGACCTCCTTGCCCTGCAACGCGGTCCACTCGCCCATCCGCTCCTCGAGCGCGGCGAAGTCCTGGATCTGGCTCTCGTGGCAGCGGAGGGCCCCGAGCTTGCGCCCGATCGTCGCGGAGACGTCCACGTAGGCATTCGCCCGATGCGTCCAGAAGAAGTACAGGCGCCGCACGATCTGCTTCTCCAGCCCGCTCTTCGCGAGCCACGGGAAGGCCATTGGGTTCCGCGCCGCCGGGTAGACGGCATCCGCAGCCGCCCAGCCCGCGGCTCGATGGTCCGTGTGATTCACGCCGGCGCCCCGGGGAAAGGTGTTCTCGGGGTCCGTGGCGAGCACCGCGTCCGGCCGGAAGGTGCGAATCTCGCGCACGAGGTGCTCCCGCAGGATCAGGTCGTTGACGAGGGCGCCATCGGGCATGTGCAGGAACGTGACGCCGGCGTAGCCGACGACATCCGCGGCCGCGCGCTGCTCCCGCTCGCGGATCGCCGCGAGCTCCAGCGGATCCATGTTCGGGTCCTCGCCGCCCTGGTCGCCGCTCGTGCAGCAGACCAGCCACCCGACCGAGCCCTGGTCGATCCAGGCCGCGGCCGTGGCGGCGGGACCGAAGTCGGCGTCATCCGGGTGCGCGGCGATGACCATGAACCGCGCCGGGCGCCAATCGTGTGGCGTCGCGGGAGCGCCGTCGGGCTGGGTTTGCTCCGTCATCCCGCGGCGCGGGCGGCGCGCTCCTCACCGAGCGCCTCGAGCACCTCGGCCGCGTGGCCGTCCGCCTTCACCTTCGGCCAGACCCGGGCGATCCGGCCGTCCGGATCGATCAGGAAGCTGGATCGGATGATGCCCATGTAGGTCCTGCCGAGCTGGGTCTTCTCGCCCCAGGCGCCGTAGCGCTCGATCACGTCGCGCTGGGGGTCGGAGAGGAGCGTGAACGGCAGGTCGAACTTCTCGCGGAAGCGCTGGTGGCTTGCAGCGGAATCCTTGCTCACGCCCCACACGTCGGCGTCCGTGGCGGCGTACTCGCCGTTGAGGTCGCGGAACTGGCAGGCCTCGGTGTTGCAGCCAGGCGTGTCGTCCTTCGGGTAGAAGTAGAGGACGGTCCAGCGGCCACGCTGCTCGGAAAGATCGTGGACCTTGCCCGTCTCGTCCGGCAGGACGACGGCCGGCGCGAGCTGGCCGACCTCGGGGGTCGTGGGGCTCTCGGCGGTCATGAATCGACTGTAACAGGGGTCTCGATCAGGAGGAGCCGGCCGCCTTCGAGCGTGACCGTGGCCTCCGGGTGGATCCGGACGTTCGAGACGCCCCGCGTGCCGCCCAGGAACAACGCCTCGCCGGCGAGCGGATACCGCAAACCGGCCGTCGTGACGCCCGCCGCCACGTCCCCCAGCGGCAGCAGCGAGATGACGTCGCCGATCCGGCCTTCGAGCCTTCGCGACGTGACGCCCGCGCTGGCGTCCCGGAGCGAGAGCCGCGCACAGCGCTCGTCGAACAGCCATGCCCGCCGGCCTTGCAGCGCCGGGTGCGCGAGGAGCTCGACGTTTGCGAGCGCGTGATCGACCCGAGCGCCACCCAGGCCACCCAGGACGACCACGGCGTCGGCACCCGCCGCGACGGCCCGCTCGAGCGCGACCTCTGTGTCGGTCTCGTCCTTCGCTTCCGGCAGGCGGTCGATGGTGGCGCCCGACGCGCGCAACGCCTCGAGCCGCGCGGGCTCGATCGAGTCGCCGTCGCCGACCCAGTGGTCGACGGCCAGCCCGAGCGCCGAGGCATGGCGCGCGCCACCATCCGCGGCCACGACGGTGTCGAGGCCGGCATCCCACCCGGGCCAGGCGGCATCGAGGTCGGCGCGCGCCGGGACCGCCCCGCCGGCCAGGACGATGGCGAGGATGGTCCCGGCCTCAGGCGGCATGGCCGGCGGCCGTGGATCGCCCCAGGAGCTCGTCGACGAAGTCCGCCACGAGCGGGTACGTGACCGTGGCGCCGGCCTCGAGGAGCGTCTCCCGGCTCGCCATCGGGCCCTCGATCCCGATGCCCACAGCGCCGACGGCTCGAGCCATCCGCATGTCGTCGGGAACGTCGCCGACGTAGCGCGCCGTGGCGATGCGCTCCGCTCGATCGAGGTCGCGGAGCGCTCGCAGGAGGGGATCCGGATGCGGCTTCGCGGCGATCTCGTCCGTGCCGTAGACGCGCGCGGTGATGAGGTGGCCGATCCCGAATCGCTCCAGCTGTGCGCCAACCACGTCCCGATCGCCCGCCGTCACCAGGCCGAGGACGAACCCCGCGGCCACGAGTCGTTCCAGGGATTCCTGCACGCGCGGCAGCAGCCCGGCCTCTGCCGCGGCCGAGTACAGCTCCAGCCACCGGCGCCCCGCCGCCTCCATGTCGGCATCCGGGATGCCCAGGCGCCGGTACATGATCCGCCAGTCGGGCGCGTAGGCGGCACGGTAGCGGTCGTCATCGAACGGCAGGCCGTATTCCGCGAGGACCTCGCGATTTGCGTCGGAGATCGGCGCCAGCGAGTCGCAGAGCGTCCCATCCCAGTCGAAGACGATGGCGTCCATGCGAGTCGGATCGTAGCCGCGCCGGTGCTCTATCCTCGCGCTCGTGCCGACCGCCCTCGAGCACCCCGCCATCGCCCGGGTGCTGGACGTCGCCGCCAGGAAGGGCGTGACCCTCGAGGTCACCGCGTTCCCGGAGACCACGCATACCGCAGC
>JAICVI010000163.1 GCA_025935415.1 Chloroflexota bacterium | reverse complement strand
CGGGAGAGCCGGCGGACGGTGACGATCGTCTTCGCGATGCCCAAGGTCCATACCGTGGATCCAGCGGCGGCGCCACCCAGTCCCGAGACGATGCGCGACGTCATGTCGCGCTACTTCGACGTGATGCGGGCGGTGTTCGAGTCGCACGGCGGGACGATCGAGAAGATCATCGGCGACGCCATCGTCGCGGTCTTCGGCCTCCCGTTCCGGCACGACGACGACCCGCTGCGGGCCCTCGAGGCGGCCGCGGAATCACAGCGGGCGCTGGCGACCCTCAACGACGAGCTCGAGCAGGGCTGGGGCGTCCGGCTCGTCGTCCGGACCGGCGTCGCCACCGGCGAGGTCACGTTCGGCAAGGCCGAGGGCGGGCAGCACGTGCTTCTCGGGGAGCCGGTCGACACCTCGACGGTGATGGAGCAGAACTCACCGCCTCTCGAGGTCCTCGTGCACGGCTCGACGAAGGCCCAGGTCGGGGACCAGGCGGAGTTCGAGGCCCATGAGCCCGTCAGCCCGAAGGGCTCGACCGATCTTCTCGAGGCGTGGCGGCTGGTCGCCGTCCATGACCGGGGGGCCGAATCCGAGACGGAGGCGCCCGAGGCGGCGCCGGGCATGCGGATCTGCCCGAGCTGTGGCGAGCAGAGCCCGGACCACATGCGGTTCTGCAACACCTGCGGTGCCGGCCTCGCCGCAGCGGTGGCGCGGGAGAGCCGGCGGACGGTGACGATCGTCTTCGCGATGCCCAAGGTCCATACCGTGGATCCAGCGGCGGCGCCACCCAGTCCCGAGACGATGCGCGACGTCATGTCGCGCTACTTCGATGGCATGCGGACGGCCCTGGAGCGGCACGGCGGCACGGTCGAGAAGTTCATCGGCGACGCGGTCATGGCGGTCTTCGGGCTGCCGGTCAGACACGAGGACGACGCCCTCCGGGGCGTTCGCGCGGCAGCGGACATGCAGGCCGCCCTCGATGCCCTGAACCCGTCGTTCCGCGACGAGTTCGGCCTCGAGCTCTCCAACCACATCGGGGTGAACAGCGGCGAGGTCATCGCCGGCGATGCCTCGACGGCCCAGCGAATGGTCACCGGTGACGCCGTGAACACGGCGGCGCGGCTCGAGCAGGCCGCGGGCAGCGGCGAGGTGGTCCTGGGCGACCTCACCTACCGCCTCGCCCGCGACCAGATCGAGGTCGAGTTCATGGCGCCGCTCGACCTGAAGGGCAAGGCCGAGCCGGTGCCGGCGTACCGGTTGGTCCAGGCCTCCGCGGCCGCGACGGCACGCGAGCCGGAGCGCGGCGCGGGGACGCCGTTCGTCGGGCGCGAGGCGGAGATGGCCCGCCTCGGCGGCGGGCTCGACGAGGCGATCGCGGGCCGCGTCGCGCGCATCGTGACCGTGGTCGGGGACGCCGGCGTGGGCAAGTCGCGCCTCATCCGGGAGTTCGCGACGGCCGCCCAGGAGCGAGCACGCCTCGTGCGCGGGCGCTGCCTGCCCTACGGCGACGGCATCACCTTCTGGCCGCTCGCGGAGGTCGTCCGCGAAGCCGCCGGGATCTCCGGTGAGGACTCGCCACGGGTCGCCACGCGCCGGATCGACCGGCTGCTGGAGCGGGTCGCGGCCGAGGAGCGCGAGGCGATCGTGGAGCGGGTCGCGGCCGCGATGAACCTGTCGGCGGCGCAGTTCCCGGTCGCGGAGCTGATGTGGGGCGGTCGCCGCTTCCTCGAGGCCCTGGCTCGCGAACAGCCCGTCGTCATGCTCGTCGACGACCTGCACTGGGCCGAGGCGACGTTCCTCGACTTCCTGGATCACCTCCTCGAGACCGTCGAGGGCGCGCCGATCCTGGTGCTTGGCTCGTCGCGGCACGAGATCGCCGAGCGCCACGCCGAGTGGACCGCGAGCCACGACCCGATGCTGGTCAGGCTCCAGCCGCTCAGCGACGCCGATGCCGGGAAGATCGTCGAGGAGCTCCTGGGCTCGCTGGACGAGAGCGTCCGGGCGCGCATCGCCGCGGCTGCCGAGGGCAACCCGCTGTACGTCGAGCAGATCGTCTCGATGCTCGTCGAGACCGGCGCGATCCAGCGCGGCATCGATGGCTGGGTTGCACGCGAGGACGCCGCCAACCTGCAGATCCCGCCGACCGTCCAGGCGCTCGTCGCGGCGCGGCTCGACGCGCTCCAGGGCGAGGAGCGCGCGGTCGTCGATCCGGCATCGGTGATCGGGCTGACGTTCGCGCTCGACGCGGTATCGGAGCTGGTCGAGGACGACATCCAGCCCGCGCTGAAGCAGGACCTCGACGTCCTGGTCACGAAGCAGCTCGTGCGGCAGCTGCCGGAGGAGGAGGTCCTCTACCGGTTCGGCCACCAGATCATCCGCGACACGGCCTACGGCAGCCTCCTGAAGCGCGTCCGCGCCGCGCTCCACGAACGCTTCGTGACGTGGGCGGAGCGGGTCAACCGGGAGCGCGGCCGGGAGCTCGAGTTCGAGGAGATCCTCGGCTACCACCTCGAGCAGGCGTACGCCTACCGGACCGGGCTCGGGCTGATCGACCAGGGCGCGATCGAGGTCGGCGAGCGCGCCGCCGCGAAGCTCTCGAACGCCGGCCTCCGCGCTCTTGCCCGTGGCGACCTGCCCGCCGGGGTGAGCCTGCTGCGACGCTCGGTGGCGCTGCTCCCGCGAGAATCGCCGCGGCGCGTGGAGCTGCTCGCGGAGCTCGGCGACGGGATGCTCCAGCAGGGCGCCTTCGACGACGCTCGCCGCGTCCTCGCGGAAGCCGCCGAGATCGCCACGGAGCTCGGCGACGCCCGGCTGCGACGCCGTGTCCAGCTCGTCCAAGTGGGCCTGGACGTCTGGGCGCCGGGTGCGACCCTGCCCGCGTCGGAGGCGGTCGGCTCGACGACCGACGCGATCGAGGAGCTGGAGCCGCTCGGCGACGACGCGGGCCTCGCGCGCGGCTGGCGGGTCCTCATGACGCTCCAGGCGATGCTCGGTCGCTACGAGGAAGCGGCGGCCTCGGCCGACCGCCTGATCGACCACGCGACACGGGCCGGCGACAAGCGCCTCGGCTCGAGAAGCGCGCCCGCGATCTCCTTCACGCTCCTCCACGGGCCTGCCACGGTTGAAGCGGGCATCGCCGCGATCAACGAGCTCATCGAGACGATCGCCGGCGACCGCAAGACGGAGGCCGTGCTCCTCGGCGCCCTCGCCCAGCTCCAGGCGATGGCCGGCGACTTCGACGAGGCGCGCCGGCTGTACCGTCGAGGCCAGTCGATCCTCGCGGAGCTCGGCGCCGGGATGGACGCGCTGACCACGTCCATCGACAGCGGCCGGGTCGAGCTGCTGGCAGGCGACCTCGACACGGCGGAGGCGGAGCTCCGGCGGGACTACGACGCCCTCGATGCCCTCGGCGAGACCTATTTCCGATCGACTGTCGCGGGCCAGCTCGCGCACGTGCTCCTCCGGGCCGGCAAGCACGAGGAGGCGGGGCGTGTCGCGGAGACGGCGCGCGAGATCTCGGAGGAGGACGACCTCTTCTCCACGGTGCTGTGGCAGACCGCCCTGGCAAAGGTCCGCGCCGGAAGCCTCGATCCGAGCGCTGTCGAGCTCGCCGAGTCGGCTGTCGAGCTGGCGCGGGGAAGCTCGGATCTCGAGCTCGAGGCAGACGCCCTCGTCGATCTCGGCGGCATCCTCACGATCCTCGGGCGACGCGACGAGGCCGCCGCGCGCCTGGCGGAGGCCCTGGCGCTGTACGACCGCAAGGGCGACCGCGTCTCCGCCCGCGAGTACCGCGCCCAGGCCTCCGCGATCGGTTCCTGAGCCGTGCGCGCCTCTCCCGGCGCGTCGGCGTCGCGAGCTCCCAGGAATCGAAAACCGGCGCCGGGAGGATCCCGACGCCGGTTCTTGGTTGTCGACGGTTGACGGCCTACCAGGTCCCGCGCAGCGCTCCGTTGTGGAGGAGCCACGCGACGATCCGGTAGTTGTTCCCGACCTTCGTGACCGTGATGCACTCGCCGCTGGCGGGCGGGGCGGTCGGGTCGGCGCAGATCGCCGTGATGGTCTCGTTGGTGCCGTCGTCGCGGACGTGGACCAGGAAGATGTCGTCCTCGCTGACACCGCCAGGCACCGAGCCGCCCCAGATGTTCAGGGTCAGCTTGATGTACTCCTGATTGTTCGGGACGTTCAGCTTGGTCCACTCGCCGATGACGTGGGCGCAGCTCGGATCGGTGCAGCCGGGATCGGTCGTGATGCCGTCCTCGACGTTGACCGTGACGAGGCTGTCGGTGACGTCAGCCTGCGAGTTCTGCTTGTTGTTGCGGCCGAGGTTGCCGGTGGTCGCGAACGAGCCGTCGTCCTTCACGAAGCCGCCGCTGAAGTTCGAGCTGCTGTTGACCGTGGTGTCACTGGCCACGTCGAGACGATCGCCGCGGCTCTGGTTCTTGCCGCCGACGTTGCCGGTGGACGCCTCGAGCGAGAACGTCACGGTGAACTTGTTCGAGGTCGACGCGGGGACGTTGTAGGCCACGGTGAAGGTGAACGAGTCGAGAGACGCCAGGGTCCCGAGCTGGCAGACGAGCTTCCCGGTGCTGGTGCAGCTGATCTGCGGGCCGCCCTGGGTGTAGGTGAGACCGCTGAAGTAGGTGGGCGTTGCATTTGGCGTCGAGGACGGGGTGACCGTCAGCGTCGCGCCGTTGATGGTGCTCGTCCCGGCGTTCGTGACGGTGACGAAGTAGCCGGCGTCCTTGCCGGGCGCCACGGTGACGGGCAGCCGGACCGGCGTGATCACCCACGTCGGGTTCTTCGCGGCGACGGGGCCGGCGATGGCCGAGGCCCCGAGGAGCGCGCCGATCGTGATGGCGGCAGAGATGCGACCAAGTCGCTTGCGGATCACTTGGGAAATTCCTCCCGTCGGGCCGGGCCCGATGCGCTGCGGCTGCTGGTACTTGTTGTGCAATGAAGTATGGACGAAAGGGTCAAAGATGAGCGTCGCAGAGTTGACAGTCGGGGGTCAAGGTGCTGGACGCCCGGAGGGACGCCTGCGTTGCAGTGGCGCACCGGCAGTTTCCGCGGGGTGCG
>JAICVI010000175.1 GCA_025935415.1 Chloroflexota bacterium | reverse complement strand
GCTCGGCTCCAACGCGGTCCGGCTCGTCGCCGTTTCCGCCCTCGGAGTTGTGGTCCTGTTCGGCGAGGCCGAGCTGTGGATGCTCTACGCATTCGCGCTCGTCTTCGGTGTCGCGGATGCGTTCTTCTTCCCCGCGCAGACGGCCATCGTTCCCGAGCTCGTCGCGGACGACCAGCTGCCCCGAGCCAACGGCATCGTCCAGGGCACGGCGCAGGTCTCCATCCTCGTGGGGCCGGTCGCCGCGGGCGTGGTGATCGCCGCGCTTGGCGGCAGCGCCACCGCTGCATCCGCGGCCGGGATCGGGGTCGCGCTCCTGTTCGACGCGGCGACGTTCGTCGTATCGCTCGCCACCCTGCTGTTCATCAAGCCCCGTGCCCACGTCGTGGGCGCGCACGACTCCATCCTCGACTCCATCCGCGAGGCCGCACGATTCGTCTGGTCGTCGCGCGGGATGCGGGCGATGATCCTGGTCAGCCTCGCGGCGAACTTCCTGATCGTCGGGCCCTTCGAGGTGGGCATGCCGTTCATCGCCTACTCGCGCCTGCCCGAGGGCGCCGCCGCGTTCGGCCTGGTCACGGCGGCGTTCGGCGCCGGGTCGCTGGTGGGACTCCTGCTCGGGTCAGTGCTCCCGGCGCCCCGTGCGGCCCGATTCGGCGCCGTCGTGGTCCTGCCGATGGCCATCGCCGGTCTCGCGCTCGCCGGCCTCGCGGCCGCGACATCGACGATCGCCGCGGCCGCGCTCACGGGCCTCGCCGGCGTCGCGCTCGGGTACACGAACCTCCTGAGCATCACGTGGATCCAGCGCCGCATCCCGCAGGCGCTCATGGGCCGCGTGATGAGCCTGCTCATCACCGGCTCTGTGGGCCTCGTGCCGGTGTCGATGTTCGTGTCCGGCTTCGCGGTCCAGCTGAACGTCGACGCGACCCTGCTCGTAGCGGGGATCGGGATGGCCGTCGTCGCGCTCGCAGCGGTCTCCTCGGCGGCGGTGCGGAACATCGGCCTGGAGCCGCTCGCGGACGACGCCTCGGCGGCGAGCGACGCGGCCACCCGGGGCACGCCTGAGACCTCACCTGCCTGACGCCGGGGGTCGCCGGACTCGCTCCGGCGATCCGTGCAACCCTCGGTCGATGGGGACCTGTCGGGAATGACCCTGTTCGACCGGATGCGCGGATCGCCGCTGGCGCGGCCGCTCGAGGGGCGTGACTACCGGCTGCTGGTCTTCGGCGCAGTCGTCTCGCTGCTGGGCGACGGCTTCTTCTTCGTGGCGCTCGCGTGGCAGGTCTACGACATCTCCAACGTCCCCACGGCGCTGTCATTCGTGGGCGTGGCCTGGACGCTCCCGATGATCGTGTTCGTGCTGATCGGCGGCGCCTTCTCGGATCGCTACGACCGCCGGCGGCTGATGATCGGCGGCGACATCGTTCGGGGGACGGCGATCGGCCTCATGGCCGTGCTCTCGCTGACGGGCCAGATCCAGCTGTGGCACCTGGCCGCGCTGATCGTGTTCGTCGGCGTCGGCGACGCCTTCTTCAACCCGGCCTTCACGGCGATGGTCCCGGACCTCGTGCCGGAGGTGCACCTTCCGGCGGCGAATGCGCTGACCGGGGTCTACCGCCCGCTGGTGACCCAGCTCATCGGCCCCGCCATCGGCGGCTTGACCGTCGCGGCGCTGGGCGCCGGCGCCGCGTTCGGCGTGGATGGCCTCACGTTCGTGGTCTCGGCGGTCGCGATCTTCGCGATCAGGACTCGACCGCCGAAGCGGACCGCGCCACCGCCGCCGATCAGCCGGACGTTCGTCGAGATTCGGGAAGGCCTCGCCTTCGTGCGCTCGAACCCCTGGATCTGGGCGACGCTGCTGTCCGCGATGATGAGCCTGCTGGTGTTCCTCGGGCCCATGGAGGTGCTCGTCCCGTTCATCGTGAAGAACCGGCTCGGGCTCGGGCCGGAGGCGCTCGGGCTGATCTTCGCGGCGGGCGGCGTCGGGTCCATCCTGATGTCGCTGGTCATCGGCAACCGCGGACAGCCACGACGACGCATCACCGCGATGTTCGGGTCGTGGTCCATCGCGGTGGCGACCATCGCGGCCTATGGCCTGATCACGGCCCTGTGGCAGGCGCTGATCGTGGGCTTCATCGTGGCCGCACTGTTCGAGCTCGGGCAGATGATCTGGATCACGCTGCTCCAGCAGGAGGTCCCGCGCGAGCTGCTCGGCCGGGTCTCGAGCCTCGACTGGATGATCTCGACCGGGCTCGTCCCGGTGTCGTTCGCGCTGACCGGGCCGGTCGCGGAGCTGCTGGGCCCGGAGCGCACGATGATCGGCGCGGCCATCCTGGGCGCGCTCCTGATGTCGAGCCTGCTGTTCGTGCCGGGGGTTCGCGATCCCGAGCGCCGGCCCACCCCGGCTGCGCCCCCCGAAGCCGAGGCGGCCTAGCCGGCCCCCGACACCTCGTCGTCGAGCATCGGCACCCGGACGCCCCGCTCCCGAGCGACCTCGATCGCGCGCTCGTAGCCGGCGTCGACGTGGCGCAGCACCCCCATCGCCGGGTCCGTGGTGAGCACCCGCTCCAGCTTCCGCGCCGCCAGCTCCGTGCCGTCCGCGACCACGACCATGCCGGCGTGCTGGCTGTAGCCGATGCCAACCCCGCCGCCGTGGTGGATCGAGACCCAGGTCGCGCCGGCGGCGGTGTTCACCAGCGCGTTGAGCAGGGGCCAGTCGGCCACGGCGTCCGTGCCGTCGCGCATCGCCTCGGTCTCGCGGTTGGGTGACGCGACCGAGCCGGAGTCCAGGTGGTCGCGTCCGATCACGATCGGTGCGGAGACCTCGCCCGTGCGCACCAGCTCGTTGAAGGCGAGTCCCGCCTGCGCCCGCTCGCCGTACCCGAGCCAGCAGATCCGCGCCGGCAATCCCTGGAACGGCACCCGCTCCTCGGCGAGCCGGATCCAGCGCGCAAGGGAGGCATCGCCGGGGAACAGCTCCAGGATCGCCCGGTCGGTCCGGAGGATGTCGGCGGGGTCACCCGACAGCGCCGCCCAGCGGAACGGGCCGCGGCCCTCGCAGAACTGCGGCCGGATGAACGCCGGCACGAAGCCCGGGTACGCGAAGGCATCGTCGACCCCGGCCTCCTGCGCCTGCGCCCGAAGGTTGTTGCCGTAGTCGAAGACGATCGCGCCGGCCTGCTGGAACGCGAGCATCGCGCGGACGTGCGCCGCCATCGAGGCCGACGAGCGCCGGACGTACTCTTCGGGCTGGTGCTCGCGCAGGAGCGCGGCGTCGTCGAGGGAGATCTCCGCCGGCACGTAGCCCACCAGCGCGTCGTGGGCGGAGGTCTGGTCCGTCACCACGTCGAACCGCTCGCCGGCCTTCGCCCACCCGGGCTCGATCTCCGCGGCATTGCCGACGAGGGCGATCGAGGTCGCCTCACCGGCGGCCGCCGCCGCGCGGGCCCATGCGAGTGCCTCGGCCGGCGAGTCCGTCAGTCGATCGACATAGCCGATCTCCAGCCGCCGCTTCGCGCGCGCCGGGTCGACCTCGATGACGATGGCCACGCCCTCGTTCATCGTGACCGCGAGCGGCTGGGCACCGCCCATGCCGCCGAGCCCGGCGGTCAGCGTCACGCGGCCGCGAAGGGTCCCGCCGAAATGCTGGCGCGCCAGCTCGGCGAACGTCTCGTAGGTGCCCTGGAGGATCCCCTGGGTCCCGATGTAGATCCACGAGCCCGCGGTCATCTGGCCGTACATCATCAGCCCGGCTTTCTCGAGCTCGCGGAAGTGGTCCCAGGTGGCCCACTTCCCGACGAGGTTCGAGTTGGCGATCAGGACCCGAGGCGCCCACGCATGCGTCCGCAGGACGCCGACCGGCTTGCCCGACTGGACCAGGAGCGTCTCGTCGTCCTCGAGGCGCCGCAGCTCGCGGACGATCGCGTCGAAGGCCGCCCACGAGCGCGCCGCGCGGCCGGTGCCGCCGTAGACGACGAGCGCGTCGGGGTTCTCGGCGACCTCGGGGTCGAGGTTGTTCATGAGCATTCGGAGGGCCGCCTCCTGGCCCCAGCCCCTGCACGTCAGCTCGGAGCCATGCGGAGCGCGGACGGGCCGGGCGCCGTGAAGAGGCGGCTGCCCGGCGGTCACTGGCTGGCCCCGGGCGTGGGCCCTGGCGCTCCCGACGGCCCGGGGACCCGCAGCGTGGTCATGAGCTTCTCGCCGAAGCGGCCCTCGCCGATCGAGGACGCCGAGATCAGGATGCCCTGGTCCTCGAGCCAGACGTGGTACGTCCGCAGCGCGGCCACGCACGAGGTCACGTAGGTATCCCGGCCACCGAGGTCGGCCTGGGCCCGCCCGACGATCCCGCCCGCGGCGTTGCAGGCGCCCTCGTCGTACGAGTCGCGCCACTGGCGGTAGACCTCGTCCCCGAAAGCGCCGGGCTTGAGCCTGACGATCCACGCGGTCACGAGGTTGCCGGTCCCGGTGTCGACGGCGACGGCGGTCTCGACGCTCGTCGCGATCTTCGGGAGCGCGGCATCCTGCAGTGCCTCCGTGGCGACGTCGAGATCCTCCTGGACAGGGGTCGAGTCGATGGTCGCCGGAAGGATCGCGAGAAGGCCCTGGTCGAGGGTGATCGGCGTCGAGTCGTCCGGTGACTCGCTCGGTGGC
>JAICVI010000249.1 GCA_025935415.1 Chloroflexota bacterium | reverse complement strand
GTATCGCCCGGACAGACGGCCTCGCCCGGACCGACGGCCTCGCCGGGACCGACGGCCTCGCCCGGACCGACGGCCTCGCCCGGACCGACCGCCTCGCCTCACGCATCTGGCAGCCGGCCCGCAGCCCCCGCGCAACCCACGGGCGCGCGACGCGCGGGCCCGTCGGACGCCCCGGTTGCCGAGCGCCGCCTCGTCAGCGTCCTGTTCGCCGACCTCGTGGGCTTCACGACGTTCTCGGAAGGCCGCGACGCCGAGGAGGTCCGCGAGCTCCTGACCCGGTACTTCGCCGTCGCGACGGAGATCGTCGGGCGGTACGGCGGCACGATCGAGAAATTCATCGGCGACGCGGTGATGGCGGTCTGGGGTGCGCCGATCGCGCGCGAGGACGACGCGGAGCGTGCCGTGCGCGCCGCGCTCGAGCTGGTCGATGCCGTCACGGCACTCGGCCCTGCCATCCAGGCGCGCGCCGGCGTGCTGACCGGCGAGGCGGCCGTGACCGTCGGCGCGGTCAACCAGGGGATGATCGCGGGCGACCTCGTCAACACCGCGAGCCGGCTGCAGACCGCGGCGGACCCGGGAACGGTGCTCGTTGGCGAGGCGACGCAGCGAGCTGCATCTGGCGCGATCGCCTTCGAGCCCGCGGGCGACCGCGCCCTGAAGGGCAAGAAGGCGCCCGTCCCGGCGTGGCGGGCGCTCCGGGTCGTCGCGGAGCGGGGCGGTCGCAACCGCAGCGATGCCCTGGAGGCGCCCTTCGTCGGCCGCGACGAGGAGCTCCGGCTGCTGAAGGAGCTCTTCCATGCCACGAATCGCGAGGGCAAGCCGCGCCTGATCAGCATCATGGGCCCTGCGGGCATCGGCAAGACGCGCCTCTCCTGGGAGTTCAAGCGCTACCTCGACGGGCTCCTGGAGGACATCTGGTGGCACGCGGGGCGGAGCCCCGCGTACGGCGAGGGCGTGACGTTCTGGGCGCTCGGCGAGATGGCCCGCAGCCGCGTCGGGCTCTCGGAGACCGACGATGAGGCGACCACTCGAGAGAAGGTCGCGGCCAGCGTCGCCGAGCACGTCCCGGACTCGGAAGACCGGCGCTGGGTCGAGGCCGCCCTCCTGGTCCTGCTCGGGGCAGGCGACGCCGCGACCTTCGATTCGGACCAGCTCTTCGCCGCGTGGCGGACGTTCTTCGAGTCGCTGGCCGCGGTCGCGCCCGTCGTGATGGTCTTCGAGGACACGCAGCACGCCGACCCCGGCCTGCTGGACTTCATCGACCATCTGATGGAGTGGAGCCGGGCCTTCCCGATCACGGTCATCACCCTCGCCCGGCCGGAGCTCCTCGAGCGGCGGCCGGGCTGGGGCGCCAAGCACCGCGCGTTCACCTCGATGTACCTGGAGCCGCTGACGCCGCCGGAGATGCGCCGGCTCCTCACGGGCGTGGTGCCCGGGCTGCCCAGCTCGGCCGTCGACCGGATCGTCGCCAGGGCCGACGGTGTGCCGCTCTATGCGATCGAGACGGTGCGGATGCTGCTGGCGCAGGGCAAGCTCGTCCGCGAGGGCGACACGTATCGGCCGGAGGGCGAGCTGGACGACCTCGCCGTGCCGGAGACGCTCACGGCGCTGATCGCCGCGCGCCTCGACGGGGTCGACGGGACCGAGCGCGCGATCGTCGAGGATGCGGCAGTGCTCGGGCAGAGCTTCACGGTCGCGGGACTGGCGGCAGTCTCGGGGCACGAGGTCGAGGTGCTCGAGCTGCGGCTCCGGGATCTCGTCGCGCGCGAGGTCCTGACGATCGACGCGGACGTTCGATCGCCCGGCCGCGGCAACTACGCCTTCGTGCAGTCGCTGGTCCGCGAGGTGGCGTACAACAGGCTGTCGCGACGCGATCGGAAGGCCCGCCACCTGGCCGCGGCGCGCTATTTCGAGAGCCTCGGCACCGACGAGCTCGCCGGGGGACTGGCCGGCCACTACCTGGCGGCGCAGCAGCTCGCCGCCGACGACGCCGAGGCCAAGGCACTCGCCGCCCAGGCGCGAATCGCGCTGCGCGGCGCCGCGGAGCGCGCGGCCGCCCTGGGCTCGTACGAGCAGGCGCGAAGCTTCCTCGAGCAGGCCCTCGAGGTGACGGTGGATCCGGCCGACCGAGCCGACCTCCACGAGCGGGCCTACCGGGCGTCGCTGAACGTCCTCGATCCCGACCCGCTGATGCGGCACGCCGCGGCGGCGGAGGCGGAACGGCGCAAGACCGACGACCGCGAAGCCATCGCGATGGCCGCGGTGCTGCACGCGCAGTCGCTCACCACCGCCCGAAACGATCCGGCCGGGGCCCTCGAGCTGATCCAGCAGCTCTGGGACGAGTTCTCCGACCTCGAGCAGACCCGCGCGGGCGTGGAGCTGATGCT
>JAICVI010000064.1 GCA_025935415.1 Chloroflexota bacterium | reverse complement strand
GTCGGGGCGACCTCGCGCTGCGCGAACTCGCGGGCGGTGTCGCGGAGCAGCCGTTCCTCGGCGGTCAGCCCGCCCGCAGACGGGGCTTCCGACGGTCCCTTGGCGGCGTTTGGCGTCATCGATCGTCCCCAGTGCTGTTATCCACCTGAGCGCCCCCGGATATCCGGCGACCCGTCCGCTGCAGCTGGCGTCCACGTTCCAAGCGGGCGGCGCACCACCCAGCGGTGCCCGGCAACCAGCTCCGTTTCATCCATACCAGCACGGGGATTGGTATCTGACGCGAGCGGCGAGGCGAGCCGCGCGAGCTGCCGCCCGCCCGCCCCAGGCGCGCCCACATCGCGCACCGAGCTAGCCCCGCGGATAGGTGTGGAACCCGCGGCCCGTCTTCTGCCCGAGGTGGCCCGCCCCGACCAGGTCGACCAGCACCTTCGGCGGCGGGTAGTGCTCCTCGCCGATGCCGTCGTACAGGACCTGCATGACGTTGAGGCAGACATCGAGTCCGATGAAGTCGGCCAGCTCGAGCGGGCCCATCGGGTGGTTGAGGCCGACCTTGGCGCCGGTGTCGATGTCATCGGCCGTGGCGCTCCCCTCCTCGAGGATGCGCATCGCCTCGGCGAGCATCGGCATGAGGATGCGGTTCACGATGAAGCCCGGCCGATCAGCGGAGACGATGAGCTTCTTGCCGAGCTCCTCCGTCAGCGCGCGGATGGCGGCCTCCGTCGCGTCGGTCGTGGCCGAGCCGCGGATCAGCTCGACCAGCGGCATCACCGGCACCGGGCTGAAGAAGTGCATGCCCACGAACTGCCCGCGCCGCGCCGCTCCGACGGCCTCGGCGAGCTCGTCGATGGAGATGGAGCTGGTGTTCGAGGCGAAGAGCGTCTCGGGGCGCGCGCGCTCGTCAAGCCTGGCCCAGAGCTCGCGCTTGACCCTCGGGTCCTCGAAGACGGCCTCGACGACAAGGTCCGCCGAGCGAACGAGGTCCAGGTCGTCGGTTGCCAGGACGCGACCGATGATCGCGTCGCGGTGGTCCGAGTCGAGCCTGCCCTTCTGCACCGACCGTTCGAGGTTCGCGAGGATCCGCTCGCGGCCGGCCTGCGCCCGCGCGAGCTCCGGCTCGTACAGCGTGACGTGCTTTCCGATCGCCGCATGGACCTGGCCGATACCGTGGCCCATCAGGCCCGCCCCGGCGACGAAAACGCGTTCGATGCTCACGGCGCGAAGGGTAGCGGGAGCGTCAGGGGGACTTCTCGGGGCGAAGCCCCGCCAGCAGCGCATCGGCGGCGCTGAACGGATCCACCTCGTGCGACGCGACCCGGCCGAGCAACGCGTCGGTTGCCGCTCGATAGCTGGGGGCACGTAGATCGGCGCGGAGCCTGTCCGCGAGGATCGCCCAGACCTGCGCCTCGGCGCGCGCGAGCCTGGCCGGCGTGCCGCCCGCCGCGCGGCCGCGCGCGCGATGCCGGTCCAGCGTCGCGAGCAGCTCGGGAATGCCGTCGCCGGTCGTCGCGGTGGTCACGAGCACCTCGGGCTCCTTGGGTCGCGGCCGCTCGGCAGCCGCAAGCTCCGCGGCGGATGCCGTCGCGCGCGGGTGACCCGTCTGTCGAACGCCGGCGCGACCCACGGCAACGAGCATCGCCCGGAGCTGCGATGCGGTCCGCTGCGCTCCGGGTCGATCGCCCTTGTTCACCACCACGATGTCCGCGACCTCGAGCAGCCCCGCCTTGATCGCCTGGACCTCGTCGCCCATCTCGGGCGCTTCGAGCACGACGGTCGTGTCCGCGGCCGCCGCGACCTCGACCTCCGACTGGCCGGTGCCCACGGTCTCGATGAGGATCAGGTCGAAGCCCGCCGCGTCGAGCACTGCCGCCGCGGCCGTGGAGGTGGAGGCGAGCCCGCCGGCATGGCCCCGCGAGGCCATCGAGCGGATGAAGACATCGCGGTCCGTGGCGTACGACTGCATCCGCACGCGATCGCCGAGGAGCGCGCCGCCGGTGATTGGCGAGGATGGATCCACGGCCACGACCGCGACTGCACGCCCGGCCGTCCGAGCCGCCCCGATGAGCGCGGAGACGAGTGTCGACTTGCCCGACCCTGGCGGCCCCGTGATCCCGACGAGGTGGGCCTTGCCGGCCAGCGGGTAGAGGCGGCGGAGGGCCGCTTCCGCCACGGGAGTGCGATTCTCGACGGCCGTGAGGATGCGAGCGAGGGCCAGCCGGTCGCCCTCGAGTGTCGCGTCGACGAGCGCGCTGGCGTCCATCCGCCGATCCGCCGGAGCGGCCACGTCAGTCGCGCGCGCGGGCGTTGGCCCTGAGGTACTCCGCGACCTCCGCGATGGTCGTCCCTGGCCCGAACGTCGCCGCGACCCCTGATTCCTTCAATGCGGCCTGGTCGTCATCCGGGATGATCCCGCCAACCACGACGAGCACGTCGTCCATCCCGGCCTCTTTGAGCTTCGCGGTCACCTTGGGGACGAGCGTCATGTGCGCGCCCGAGAGGATCGACAGCCCCACGACGTCGGCGTCCTCCTGCAGCGCGGCCGTCACGACCATGTCGGGCGTCTGGCGGAGGCCCGTGTAGACGACCTCGAAGCCCTCGTCTCGAAGCCCGCGCGCGAGGACCTTGGCGCCGCGGTCATGGCCGTCGAGGCCCGGCTTCGCGATGAGCACCTTCAGCGGTCGGTCGGCCATCGGCGGGATTGTAGGCTGCGATCGATGGAGGAAGGCCCCCGCAACGAACGGCTCCGGCTGCGATTCGTCACCCGAGCCGAGGCGCCCATCCTGCGCTCGCGCTACGCGCACGAGCCGGGTGGGTTCAACGACTTCGGGCAGGCGGCAACGGAGGCGCCGGCGGCGGCCGAGCACGCGATCCAGGCGAGCCGCGGGCAGCTGCCCAGCGGTGAGCTCCGGGACGAGCACAGCGGCGTCCTCTGGGTCGAGGTGCTCGGCGGGGGTGGTCCCATCGGCACGGTCGAGTACCACCGCGTCATGTACGGCCCGAACGCCGAGTCGGCCGGCTGGATGATTGGGATCGACCTCCGCCCGGAGGGCCGCGGCCAGGGTTACGGGGCGGAGGCGCAGCGCCTTCTTGCCGATTGGCTGTTCCAGACCACGAGCGCGAACCGCGTGGAGGCGCAGACGGACATCGACAACCTCGCCGAGGCACGCGCCCTCGAAACGGCCGGTTTTACGCGGGAGGGCGTCCTGCGCGGCGCGCAGTTCCGCGCCGGCGCCTATCACGACCTGGTCGTGTACTCCCGCCTACGCGACGAGAGCGAGAAGATCGAGAGGTCGTAGGGAAGTCGACCGATGTCGCCCGGTCGGGCGAAGCAGAGCCTTCACGGAGAGACGGCAGGTTCTTGCCGCACCACGGAGGTTCGATCCATGCACAGGCTCGCTCGACCGGCCGGTGGCGCAGTCATCGCCCTCGCGCTGGCGCTGATTGGCGCGGCGCCGGCGGCGGCCGCGACCCCGCCGACGCGCACGGTCCACTTTCCCACCGGCTTCGTGATGGATCCGGGCCAGGGCTGCGCGTTCGCGGTCCGTGGCGTCCCGGTGACCGGGTTCTCGGCCGTGACCACCTTCAGCGACGGCCTCGTGATGCGGTCGGTCCGCGTCAAGGGCTACTACGAGAACCTCGACACCCACACGACCTACTGGGTCAACGACACGTGGACAGAGACGGACGTGTGGGACGAGACGACCCAGCTCTACACGATCACATCGAGCGGCCAGGTCGACGTCCCGTTCTGGCCGGGTGACGCGAACCCGTTGGGCGGCATCGTGACCGACTCGGCTTTATACCGCTTCGCCGGCACGACCGTGAACGTGGTCGATTTCAACGGCGTTCCGCGCACCGCCGAGTTCCGGTGGTCCGGCCGGATCACCGACGTCTGCGCGGCTCTTTCCTGACCCCGATCACGAACAGGAGGCGCATCTCGTGAAGAAGATCGTTCGGACGGCGTCCGGCGCGGTCGTCGCCCTCGTTCTGGCAATCGCCGCAGCGGCGCCGGCCGCGGCCGCCCAGCCCATCAAGGACACCTTCCACGACCTCCACGGATTCACGATCCCGGCGGGCTACGCCTGCCCGTTCGATGTCGACGGCTCTCCCGACTTCGGGTTCAGCCAGCGCTGGATCCGCACGGGTGAACCGCTGAAGGGCGCCTTCCACGCCCACGGCGCGTACGTCAATGACGCGACCGGGGCGCGCTACGAGACCCTCGACAACTTCTCGTTCGAGCAGTGGACGGACCCGATCACTGGGCTCCTCCAGGTCGTCCTCCAGGGCCAGGGCGCCGACTCATTCCTTCCCGGCGACGTCGGGCCCTTCGGGACCGTCGGCGAGAACGGCGCCTTCTACGACTTCGTCGGCAGGATCACGTTCACGATCGATCCCGTGACCGGGCACGTGTCCCAGTTCTCCTGGGCGGGGACCGCAACCGACATCTGCGCGGCGCTTTCGTAGCTCGCGCGTACCCTCGCGGCATGCCAACGGATGCAGCCGCGATCGCGAAGAAGACCAAGCTCGCGAAGGCCGAACGGCCCGCCGTCCTCGACGGCGGTCCGGGCGGCCTGAGCGATTCCCTGACCGCAGCCCTGGGGAGCCCGGTCGCCGACAGGCTGGCCGGCAAGCACGACTGGATCATGATGTTCGCGGCGGACAAAGCCGCCCTCGAGGCCCAGCTCGCCGGCGCCGCGGAGGCGCTCGACAGCCCGGGCACGCTCTGGATCGCCTACCCGAAGGGCTCCTCGAAGCGCCAGACGGACCTGACCCGGGACCAGGGCTGGGAGGCGCTCAAGGGGGTCGATCTGATGTGGCTGTCGTTGATCTCGATCGACGAGGACTGGTCGGCGTTCTCGCTGCGGAAGTACGGGCCCGGGGAGGCTCGCCAGACCTTCCGCTAGCCCGCGCTGCGGTTCGACTCGATCAGCTTGAACCCCGCTGGCAGCGGCTTCGTGCCCTCCAGCTCCCACCCGCCGGCGGCGAGGAGAGCGCGCCATTCCTCGAGCGTCCGCTCCATGCCACCGGGCATCACGAGCATGTGGAGGTCGCTCAGCTTGCCCTCCAGGTCATCGTTGGGGCCACCCAGGACGCGCTCGACGAGGAGCAGTCGAGACGTGGGCGACGCCGCCGCCGCCATCGTGCGCAGGATCGCGACCGATTCCGGATCCGCCCAGTCGTGGAGGATCGACTTCATCAGGTAGAGGTCGGCGGCTGGCACGCTCTCGAAGAAGCTCCCGCCGACGGATGTTCCCCGATCTGCCACCCCGGCAGCCGAAAGCACGGCTCCTGCCTCGGCGACGACATTGGGCTGGTCGAAGACGATCCCGAGGACGCCCGGATGGCGAGCGAGGATCGCGGCCAGCAACGTGCCGTTGCCGCCGCCGATGTCGGCGATGACGTCACCGTCTGTCGTGTCGATCGCCTCGGCAAGCGCCGGGCCGATGGGCCTGCTGATCGCCGCCATGCCGCGATTGAACTGCGACTGGGCCTCCGGATTGCGCGCGCGCCAGGTCCACACGGCCTCGCCGTACAGGGCTGAGAAGGCGTTTTCGCCGGTGCGGATCGAATGCTCGAGATTGCCCCACGCTCCGAGCATCTCCGGACGACCGAAGAGGATCGCCTGCTCGCGAATGGATCCGTCGACATCGGCGCGCAGCACCGTGCCCAGCTCCGTGAGCGCGAATCGGCGCTCCCCATCCTCGGTCAGCACGCCCGCCGCGGCGAGCGTCCGCAGGAGCCTGTACAGCGTCGGCGCGTGCGCGCCGACGGCGGGCGCAAGGTCCTCGGCAGATCGTGGTCCTTCGGCCAGGGCGTCCGGGATGCCCATGGACGCCGCGACGGAGATGGCCTGCGAGACGCGCACGCCCGTCAGGAGGCGCCGCATCTCCGCGATGGTCTCGCCGGCAACGGTCGTCATCGGTGTCAGGCCCTCAGCTCGTCGAGATGCTCGGCGTAATGGTCGAAGCTGTTGCCCGCGATCACGGCCGCAGCCCAGCCGTCGTGGGCGGCGAGCTGGGCGTCGGTCATGGCGGCGACGGTCCGGCGCAGGCGGCGGTGCGTGTCGCTCGCGGCGATCACGACCTCTCCGGTGGTCCGCCCATCCGAGGCGCGGGCCGCGCGGAGGTTGATCGCGTCCTCACCCTCGTCGCCCGGCAGCCCCACGGGCTCTCCGGATTCGCCGAACCGCAGGAGTCGATCGGTGGTCAGCTCGTGCCACGCGCTGATGTGGGCGAGCATCTGCTTGCGGGTCCACGCGCCCTCGCCAAGCCGAGCGGTCAACTGCGCGTTATCGAGCGCGCTGGCGAGGGCATGGAACGCGGTCCAGCCTTCGTCCATGCGCCGGAGCGTGTTCCGCACGAGCGGCTGGTCCGCCGTCCCGAAGCTCATTCGAAGGGTGACCGCCGCTCGAGGTGGCTGAAGAACTCGGCGCGGGTGCGGTCGCGCGAGCGGAAGAGCCCGAGCACCGCCGACGTCGTCATCACGGTGCCCGGCTTCCGGATGCCGCGCATGACGGCGCACAGGTGGTTGGCCTCGATCACGACGCCGACGCCCTGCGGGCCGAGGCGGTCGTTGAGGAAGTCGGCGATCTGCTGGGTCATGCGTTCCTGGACCTGGAGCCGCCGCGCGTACATCTCGACGATGCGCGGGATCTTCGAGAGACCGATGACCTTGCCACGAGGGATGTAGGCGACCGCCGCGGTGCCGAAGAAGGGCAGCAGGTGGTGCTCGCAGAGCGAGTAGAACGGGATGTCCTTGACGACCACCATCTCCGAGTACTCGACGTCGAAGACGGCGCCGTTGACGAGACGATCCGGGTCGACGTGATAGCCCGCCGTCAGCTCCGCGTACATCCGGTGGACGCGGTCCGGGGTGCCCTTCAGCCCCTGCCGATCCGGATCCTCCCCGATCTCGACGAGGATCTCGCGCACGGCTTCTTCGACCGGCCCGTGGGGCGTGTGCAACGAGCCGTGCCCGACGATGGGGCGGGTCAGCTCCGCCTCTGCGGCGTCGCCGGCGGTCTCGCCCCGGTCACGCCCGTCGCGCACATGGCCGTCGGGGGCATCCTCGCCAATCTCGCGCTCGATCTCGGTGACGAGCTTCCGCACGTGCTCGGGCAGGTCGGCGCTCGAGGCGTCTGGGCTCGGCATGGTCCGCGGATCGTACCCCGGGCGCGCGATCAGGCCCCCGCGGCCGGCCGACCCGAGGCGCCTCGCAGCCACGCCACTGCGTTCCTGCCGAGATCGCCGACGTGGTAGCCACCCTCCTGAAGGACGACGAGGCTGCGCCCGAGCGCGGCCACACGGCGACCCATCTCGTGATAGCCGGCGGTCGTGAGCGCGAGGTCGCCGATCGGGTCCTTCTCGTAGGTGTCGAAGCCCAGCGAGACGACGACGATCTCACCGGGCGCCGAGGCGATCCAGTCGATGGCCCGATCAAGGTCAGCCAGATAGGTCGCGTCCGCGGCGCGCAGCGGCTGCGGGAGGTTGAGGTTGGCGCCGCGGCCAGGGCCCTCCCCGATCTCGTCGGCGTGACCCAGGTAGAACGGGTAGAGCCGCCGCGGATCCGAATGGAGCGAGACGTAGCGGACATCCTCACGACGCCAGAAGATCTGCTGCGTCCCGTTGCCGTGGTGGACGTCGACGTCGAGGATCGCCACGGGCTCGCCCGTGCGGTTGACGATCGCCTGTGCCGCGATGGCCGCATTGTTGAAGAAGCAGTAGCCGCCGGCCATCGATTCCGCTGCGTGGTGCCCGGGCGGGCGACAGAGCCCATAGGCCACCGTCTCGCCCCCGAGGACCAGATCCGCGGTGGTGAGCGCCACGTCCGCGGCCGCGCGGGCCGCGTCGTAGGTCCCTTCGACGATCGGGTTGGAGGAGTCGAGGCCCCACCAGCCGGCACGACCGCCTGCGGCGGTTGGTTCCGGGCGCGCGGCCACGAGGGCCTCGCTCATTCCCTGGAAGAGGCCGCGGGTCGGATACGTGTCGGCGACCAGGAAGTCGCGGTCGATGCCCTCTCGCACGGCATCGGCCCAGGCCTGCTCGAGGAACGTGACCAGCCCCGGATCGTGGACGGCGTGGATGGGAGCGAGGCCGTGCTCGGTCGGTTCGCGGACCGCGAAGCGGCCGTCCTCGTGGAGCGCCGCGAGGATCGCGTCGGCGCGCGCCGGTACCTCGTTGGCGGGCAGCGGTACGCCGAGATAGGTCTCGACCGCGGGGGCATGCGCGCGATGGCGCTCGCTGTGGACGACCTGCACGGCGCCGAGGGTACGCTGCGGGCATGGCGAAACGCCCGCGCGGCTCACCTCGTGCCGGCGCCCGCGCCGATGCCCGCGCGACAGCCTTCGAGGCGTTGGTCGACCGGGCGCTCGCCGCGATCCCGGCGCCATACAGCGAAGCGCTCAACGAGGTCGCGGTCATCGTCGAGGACGAGCCGTCGCTCGAGCAGCTCCAGGAGAACGGCCTGGACCCGGGGGAGTCGATGTACGGGCTCTACGAAGGCATCCCGCGAACCGACTATGCCGCCGACTGGGCCGCCTCGCCGAACCGCATCACCCTGTTCCGGGTCCCGCTGGTGGTGGACTTTCCGGATCGGCGCGAGCTCGAGGAGGAGGTTCGGCTGACCGTGCTCCATGAGCTCGCCCACCACCTTGGCATCGATGACGATCGCCTCGACGAGCTCGGCGCCGGCTAGCGGCGGCGACGTGGCGCAAGCCCAGCCGGCGGGCGGCTAGCGATAGTCGTCGATGTAGACCGAGGCGTAGGAGTCCCACTCCAGGAGCGGCGCGTCCCAGGCGGCGCGGAGCGTGTCGGCTCCGCCATCGAGGCCTCGCCCCGCATCGACGAGCGTGACAACGTCCCACCCGAGTGGCTCGGACGGCAGGTCGCGAAGCGCGACGAGCGTGTACAGGTCGGCGCCGGTCCACATTGACCGGGCGGACGTCGATTCGGAAACGAAGTGGTCGCCATCGGAGCGGATCGATCGCACGTTGGGCGATGGGCCGAGTGTCGTCGTGACCGTTCGACTCGCACCACCGAACGGCTCCGTGCCGCCGCGGCGGAACTGCGTCACCTCGCCATCGATGGACAGCAGCACGGAGACGCTTCGCGCCTGCGATGCATCGATCGGGCCGGACATGCGGGCAAGGAACAGGAGTGCGCCGTCGTCGAAGGTGTCGGAGCCGTTGGCGTCGCTGCTGCAGGCGACGTTCGCGGCGGCGCATTCGAACTGCTCGAGGAGCCAGCCCGGAACGTCGACGTAGGCGGCCTCGGCGCGGACGAGATCGGCGTCTGCGGGCGCCCCGTGCACGACCGCGCCGGGAACGTCACCGGCCGCATCATCCACGATCGACGGGTAGCCGATCACGTCGATCAGGTCGCTCTCCGCGGCGGCGTCGGTCCGCAGGAGCTGCAGCATCGAGCTGTTCTTCGGCGGTGGGATCGAGTTGATGGCCGGGATCTCGAGCGCCACGACGCCGGCGAGGCCGATGATCGCGATCGCCATCGGCCGCGTGACGTATCGGAACGGGCGCGGCGGCGTGGCCGCCTCCGTGCGCGCCCGATCGAGGCCGGCCGAGTAGAAGGTGAGCCCGAGGAAGCCTGCGACCTGGGGCGCCGCGACAACCGCTCCGATGGTGAAGGTGAGGCTTCCGTAGGCGACGACGGCGGCGAGAATCAGCACGAGCGCGATCGCAAACGACAGCGCGCCCTCGGTCAGCGAGACGTGCAGCAGCTCGCCCGCACGGGTGACGAGGTCCAGGCCGGCACTCAGCGCGAACAGCTGGATCGCCGACGTCACGAGGGTGAACAGGACCACCACGATGGCGAGCCGCTGCCGCACGCGGAACAGCCGCCACGAACGGGACAGCGCCTCCATCGCACCGACGTCGCCGAGGACGATGCTCGTCGAGACGTAGGCGAGCGGCGCGACGATCACGGTCGAGATGATGGCCGCGACCACATCCGCGGCCTCGGCGCTCTGGGACAGGCCGGCGAGGGCGCTCACGATCAGGAGCTGGATGAACGTTCCCGCGAAGCCGACGACCGCTCCCGCGCCCGCGACCCGCCAGAACGTCTGCCTGGCCCGAACGAGCGCCTCCCGCATTCGCAACGGCCGCTCGCCCGCGCGTCCGCCGAGGATGGCGATCCCCATCACCTGGGCGTCGATCGAGATGGCGATGAACAGGATCAGGCCGACGAGGGCTTCAAGCGCGACGATGAGCAGTGCAGCCTCGAGCGCGGGCTGCGGTGGTCCGGCAATGCCTTCACCGAACAGCAGGCCGCCCAGCTCGTCGCCCGCCCGGTCGCCGAGGCGGCCGACAATGAGCAGCACAGCGACAACAGTCGGGCCGAACGCACCGAGGACCAGCAGTCCGATGTAGATCGAGGCGCGGCGGAGGTCGCTCGTCGAGGCGAGCGCCAGCTGCAGCCCCGAGCTCACCACCTTCCGGGCGGTCGGGAGCTCGTACGCGCGGACGGGCTCAAGGGGGGCGGCCTCGAGGGCGGGCTCCGTTGGCTGCTCAGCCGCGACGGCGCCGGACGTGGAAACTGCTTCGGGCGGCGCCGCGGGCTCGGCTGGCGGCGCGGGCTCGGCTGGCGGCGCCGGCGGTGCGGACTCGGCTGGCGGCTCGACGGGGTCAACCACGCGCCGCAGCATACAGTCGGCCTGCCACGAGACTTGCGAAATTGCGCAAGTTGTGACATGATCCGCAGCGATGGCGATCGAGCTCACCGCCCCCGGGCGGACGGACACCCAGTCTTCGGGCATCGAGAGCAGCGAATCGGACTACGAGCGAACTGCCGTGGTCGGACGAGCGCTCGCGGACCCCAAGCGACTGTGCGTCCTCGAGTCGCTCTCCGTCGGCGAGCTGTCGGTCAGCGAGCTGGCCGGACGGGTCGCCTGTCAGGTCCCCAACATGAGCCAGCACCTGGCCGTGCTGCGTGCCGCCGGCCTCGTCTCGACACGACGCGAGGGCAGCACAGTCTTCTACCGCCTCTCCGACCCTCGGGTCCTGGAGGCGTACGCACTTCTCCAGTCCATCGCCCGGTAGAACGGACGAGAAAGGATCAGCGCCAGATGGCGATCAAGGTTGCAACCGACTCGACGTTCGAAGCCGAGGTTCTCCACAACGACAAGCCGGTCGTCGTCGACTTCTGGGCGGCCTGGTGCGGCCCATGCAAGCTCGTGGCGCCCGAGATGGAGAAGATCGCCGAGAAGTACGAGGGCGCCATCGACGTCGTGAAGGTCGACGTCGACGCGAACCCTGGCCTTTCGCGGGCGTTCAACATCATGTCGATCCCGACGATCGCCTTCTTCGCGCCCGGCAAGCAGCCCATGGG
>JAICVI010000258.1 GCA_025935415.1 Chloroflexota bacterium | reverse complement strand
GTGAGGTTGTGGAGCGTCGCCATGCGGTACCCGAGCAGCTCCTTGGCCCGGAAGAGATGGGCCAGGTAGGCCCGCGAGAATCGGCGGCAGGCGAGACATGGGCAGGCCTCGTCGAGCGGGCGCGGATCGTCCAGGAACGCGGCGTTCCGGAGGTTCAACCGGCCGCCGGGGACCCAGGCCTGGCCGGTGCGTGCGACCCGCGACGGCAGCACGGAATCGAACAGGTCGACGCCCTGGTCGACGGCCTCCAGCAGGTCCACCGGTGAGCCCAGGCCCATGAGGTATCGGGGCCGCGGATCGCCGGCGAGCAGGCCCACGACGAGATCGATCGTGTCGCGCCGCTGGACCGGCGTCTCGTCACCCGCGAGCCCGCCGATATTGATGCCGTCGAAGGGCAGCCCCGCGATGAACCTGGTCGACGCGGCACGCAGCTCGGGATCCAATCCGCCCTGGATCACGCCGAACAGCGCCTGATCCGCTCGCCGGTGGGCGGCAAGCGAGCGCTCCGCCCAGCGATGCGTCCGCTCGGTCGCATCCTGGACCACCCGGCGCGGCGAGGAGGGGTACACGGGGTGGTCGAAGGCGACTGCGACGTCGGCGCCGAGGGCCTCCTGGATCGCCATCGACGACTCCGGCGTGAGCCGCTGCGTGGAGCCGTCGATGTGGCTCCGAAAGGTCGCGCCGTCCTCGTCGATCCTGCGCCAGTCCGCGAGCGAGACGACCTGGAAGCCGCCCGAGTCGGTCAGGATCGGCCGGTCCCAGGCCATGAACCGGTGCAGGCCGCCGAGCCGTTCGATCCGCTCGTGGCCGGGCCGCAGGAACAGGTGGTAGGTGTTCGCGAGCACGATGCTCGCGCCGACCGTCTCCAGGTCGTCGGGATCAAGCGCCTTGACCGTTGCGTTCGTGCCCACCGGCATGAACTGGGGCGTCTCGACGACGCCGTGGCCCAGCGTCAGGCGGCCAACGCGGGCGCGCGTGCGACCGTCCGGCGGGGGTGGTGTGACGACCTCGAACGAGGCGGGTCGCGACGGCGCGTCGACGGCGATCACGCGCCCCCGGAACCCGGTTCGTCCCACAGGGGCACGATCTCCGGCTCGGCCCGGCGCGGCGGCGGGATCTCGAAGCCGAGCCCGGCCAGATGTGCGCGCGCCGCCTCGGTCGCGATCCGGCCCTGCGGCGTGCGATCGAGGAAGCCGAGACGGAGGAGGTAGGGCTCATAGACGTCCTCGATGGTCTCGATCTCCTCCGAGAGCACGGCGGCGAGGGCCGCCACTCCGACCGGTCCGGAGGCGAACTTCTGGATGATCGCGGCCAGGAGCTTCCGGTCGGTCGAGTCGAGGCCCGCGTCGTCGATCTCGAGGAGGCGCATCGCCTCCACGGCCGCGCGCTCGTCGACCTTGCCGTTCCCGTGGACCTCGGCGTGGTCGCGGACCCGCTTCAGCAGCCGGTTCACGATTCGCGGCGTCCCTCGTCCGCGCCGCGCGATCGCCATCGCCGCCGGGCGATCGATCGTGACGTCGAGGATCCGCGCCGAGCGCTCGACGATCTCGGTCAGCTCGGCCTCCTCGTAGAAGTCGAGCCGGTAGGTGGCCCCGAATCGATCCCGCAGCGGCGAGGAGATCCGGCCGGCGCGCGTGGTCGCGCCCACCACGGTGAACGGCTTCAGGCTGAGCCGGAGGCTTCGCGCGCTCGGGCCCTTCCCGATCATCACGTCGAGCGCGTAGTCCTCCATCGCCGGGTAGAGGATCTCCTCCACCGCGCGATTGAGGCGGTGGATCTCGTCGATGAACAGGACGTCGCGCTCCTCCAGGCTCGTGAGCACGGCCGCAAGGTCGCCGGGTCGCT
>JAICVI010000050.1 GCA_025935415.1 Chloroflexota bacterium | reverse complement strand
TGTCGATCTATGAGGACCGCACCGAACTGCCCCGCACCCCTCGCGACCGCCCACAGGCTCCGCCGAGGCAACCTCGCGGCAACGGGACGTCGTCCCGGCGGCCGACCGTTCCGAGCCGGCCGCCGGCCGCCGGCCGCCGGCCGCCGGCCGCCGGCCGCCGACGCCGGCCGCGAGCCAGCGGCCCGATGGGACGCTCCCTGTGATGCCCCGGGGGCCCTCGTACACCCGGAATGGCCCTGTCAGGGCGGACAATTCGATCGGTGAGCACGGAACCGGCACCTCGCGTGCCCGCCATCGTCCTCGGCAAGCACATCACGGCGCTGGGCGTCCTTCGAACCCTTGCGCGCCGCGGGATCGAGACCTACGTCGCCGAGGAGACGACCGATGTGATCACCCGATCCCGGTGGTACCGCCGGCCCACGGTGACCGTGCCGGAGACCACGGACGGCGCGGAGCTGGCCGACTACCTTCGCGGGCTCGATCTATCCCGAGCCGTGCTGATCACCTGCAGCGATCGGTGGACCCAGGCCGTCGCAGCCTTGCCACCGGAGATGCGGGCGCAGTTCCCCGCGAGCGTGGCGCCGCGAGACGTCGTGGATTCGTTCATCGATAAGGAGCGGTTCCGACAGCTCGTCGATCGTGTCGGCATCCCCGCACCGCGAGCGATCCCCATCGCCGGCCCCGGCGACCTGGAGGGCGCGCCGGAGGAGCTCCTGCGGACGGCGTTCCTGAAGCCCACCGATTCACAGCGCTACGCCCGCCGCTACGGCACCAAGGGCTGGTTCGTGGAAGGGCTGGCCGAGGCCCACGCGCACGTCGCGGACGCGGCCGCCGCGGGGATCCGGTTCATGCTCCAGGAGTGGATCCCGGGCGATCCCTCCCACACGATCCTGCTCGACGGCTTCGTGGATCGCCACGGCAGCATCCGTGGGATCCTGGCGCGGCGGCGCGTCCGCATGGACCCACCGAAGCTCGCGAACACGGCCTGCTCGGTGACGATCCCCCTGGCCGAGGTGGCGGGCGCCGTGGCCAGCGCCCGCCGGCTCCTCGCAGCGGTCGGGTATCGCGGCATCTTCAATGCCGAGTTCAAGCTCGACGATCGCGACGGAACCTGGAAGATCATCGAGGTCAACCCGCGGGCCTTCTGGATGGTGGCCCACGTCGCGAAGTGCGGGCTGGACCTGCCGTGGATGTCCTACCTCGACGCGCTCGAGCTCCCGGTCCCCGCGTTGCGGCGGTATCGACTCGGGCGGTACGGCCACTATGAGCTGCCGGACGCGGCCTCGATCGTGCGCGCGGTCGCGAACGGAAGACGCCCGGATGGGTCCGTGCTCCGGACCTGGCTCACCGGCGACCACTCCATGTTCTGGTGGTCCGATCCGCTGCCCGGGCTGCTCGACTTCAGGAACGCCGTGGCGCGACGCGCCGGGGACGTGCGCCGGTCGATCCGCCGGCCCACGCCGGGGGCCTGATCCGGCGGTCCTTACTTGATCGCGATCGGGTTCACGGGCGAGCCGACGGCGCCCGTGATCGGCAGCGGCGGCGCCGAGAAGAAGAACTCGTAGCGACCGTCCTGCGCGCAATCGGCGGCCAGTGCCTCGAGGTCGAAGATCTCCCCGAGCAAGAGGCCCATGTGGACGATCAGGATGATGTGGAGCGGCTGGAAGACGTCCTCGGTCTGGTTCGGCAGCACCTCGGCGCCCCAGGTGTCCGTCGCCAGCGCGGCAATCTCGTGATCGCGGATCCAGCCGACGGCGTCGAGTCCCAGGCCGGGCGCGGATCCCCCGGCGTAGTCGCCCCAGGCTCCGTCCGCCCGGCAATGGCCGAGCTGCCCGGTGCGCACGAGCACGATGTCGCCACGCCCGACCGTGACGGCCTGGAGCCGTGCGCACTCCTCGAGGTCGGCGGCCGTGATGGCCTCCCCGGCGTCGAGCCAGGCGCGCCCCTTGCTGCGGGGCACGTCCAGCAGCACGCCGCGGCCCACGACCTTCGCCCGGGCCTTCGCGATGTCGTTGCGAATCGCCCCCCGGCTGCCGACGTCGGTCGCTGGGTAGCCGTTGTAGATCTTCTTCTCGAACACGATGTGACCGAGGGCGTCCCATTGGGTCCCGGACTGGAGGGGCAGGATGAGGACATCGTCCGTCCCGCGGATCCAGCGGTCGCGGCCGCCGTAGAAGTCGCGGACGACGGTCTCCGTCACGGCCGCGTTGCCGTCGCGGATCATGAGGTGGATCGGGTTGAACCGGCCGAAGCCCCCGGTCTGGGGACCGGCGTCGTCAAGCGGGATCGAGAGGGAGAACGTCCTGCCGTCGCGTACGAGCGAGGCCGCCGCGACGATGTCGGCCGGCGCGATGAAGTTCAGGGTGCCGAGCTCGTCGTCGGGGCCCCAGCGGCCCCAGTTCGAGCAGTGCTCGGCGAGCGCACGAACCGTCTCGATCGTCGGCGCCGCCGGGATGGCGACCCTTGCTCCCACGTCCACAGGCACCCCGGCTAGAGCTCCCGCGATCGAACGCGGTCGTACCGGGTCACGGGCGCGATCGCCTCGCGGTCGATGACCGCATCGATGACCGTCGGCCCCTCGCGCCGGAGCGCGGTCCGAAGCGCCCGACGGAAGTCGGGCGCGTTCGTCACGCGCACGCCGGTCGCACCGAGGTCGGTCGCCACGCGCCCGTAGTCGACGTCGAGGAAGTCATCGACCTCCGGGACGAGGTGGTCGTAGAGGAGCGTCTGGACGTGGGCCTCGAACGCCAGTGTTCCGTTGTTGAGGATCACGGTGATGGTCGGAAGGCCGAGCCGGACGGCGGTCTCGACATCGGCCATCTGGTAGGCGAAGCCGCCGTCGCCGATGATCGAGACGACCTGCCGGTCCGGGGCAGCCATCTGTGCGCCGAGGCCACCTGCGAAGGACCACCCGAGCGAGCCGTCGGCCCGGAAGAAGCTCCGTCCGGCCCGCCGGAGCTCGAGAAGCCCGCCGGCCCAGGCCGAGGAATAGCCGGTGTCGGCGCAGACGATCGCGTCGTCATCGAGAAGCTCGTTCAGGCCGGCCATGAGCGATTCCTGACGCATCGGCCGTGCATCGGTGCCGTCGTGGCTGGCGAGCTCGATCCGGGCGGTGTTCCAGTTGCGGCGCTTGCCCGACAGCAGCTCCAGCCACGCGGCATGCGCGCGCGACGCTTCCGGCAGCGCGTCGCCATGGCCGTTCGAAGCGTGGCCGTTCGAGGCGTGGCCGTTCCCGTCATGGCCGTTCGTCGCATGGCCGTTCCCGTTGCCAGTTCCGTTGCCGTTCGCCGTCTGGCCCTTGGTCGACCGCCCGTTCGCCGGCTCGCGCCGATTCGTGAGCTCCCGCGTGAGTCGCGCGGTCGCACGGAGGCCGGACTCCAGGAACGCGCGGGCATCGGCAAGGACCCCGATCTCCGTCGGGAAGTTCTGGCCGATGACGTCCGGGTCGATGGCGACATGGATGAGGCGTGCCGACGGCGGAATCAGCTTGTACGAGTCGGTGACCATGCCGCCGAGGCCCGTCCCGAGCGCCAGGATGAGATCCGCCGCCTGGAGGGCCTCGTTGGCGTAACGCCGCGAGTAGCGACCGGCCGTGCCGAGCGAGAGCTCGTGGGTCTCGCGGATCGAGCCCTTGCCGGCGACGCTCGTGACGACCGGGATGGCGAGGCGCTCGGCGAACCGCAGCAGCGCGTCGTAGGCATCGGACTGGTGGATGCCGTTCCCGGCCAGGAGGACCGGGCGCTCGGCGGCGAGGATCGCCTCGACGATCGTCTCTGCCTGCGCCTCCGTTGGCGCCGGCCGGGTGAGCGGCATCTCGAGCGGTGCCCCGCGCTCCGGCGCCTTGAAGTCCACCATCGACTCTTCGTAGATGTCGCCCGGGACGCCGAGGTAGATCGGGCCCGGCGTGCCGGTCAGCGACCGACGCGCGGACTCGCGGATGAAACGCGGCAGCTGGCTCGCGGTCGCGACCTCGACGCCCCACTTCGTGACCGACTGGAAGAGCGGGAGCTGGTCGAGCTCCTGGTACTCGGATCGGAAACGATCGAGGCGGCGCATGGCCGAGCACATCGCGATCACGGGGCTCGAGGACCAGTACGGCTCGGCGAGTGCCCCCGCGACGTTGGCGGCGCCCGGGCCATAGGCGCCGTAGGTGAAGGTCGGGCGGCCGGTCACGCGGGCGTAGCCGTCGGCCATGTAGACCGCTGCGGCTTCGGTTCGCGCGAGAACCTGCCGGATGCCCATCTTCTGCAGGGCGATCCAGAGCGTGTTGTCGCGGCCGGTCATGAGGAACAGGTGCTCGACGCCGAGCGCATCGAGCTCGGCGGCCGTGGCCTCTGCGGCGGTCATCGCCGTCTTGGTGATCATCGAGGTCTCCCAGGGTGTTCGACGGGTGCCGCCAGCGGCGAGCGCTGGATGCGGCGGGGGCGGCCGGTCATGCTCAGTCGGGCGCGTTGTGGCCGAGGGGCACGCGGCCCAGGCCGCTCGTTCGCCCCTGCAGGCTTTCGGGGCGCGCCGCCGCCATCTCGCCGAAGACCGGCTCGGTCGTATACAGCAGCTGCGCGGTCGCGGCCTGCCCGACGGCAGGCTGCGCCATGGCACGCTGCGCGCCTGCCGGAGCGGGTCGCGGAACTCGTCGAACGCGCTCCCCGAGGATCGTGCGGAGCACGCGCCAGCCGTCGCGGAACGTATTGAGGTTCGAGTTGCCGTACCGCCGCGGGGCCTCGAAGCTCGGTACCTCTGTCACTCGGAGGCCGTGCCGTGTCGCGCGCAGGAACAGCTGCGCCTCGATCTCGAACCCGGTCGCCGTCAGCTCGAGCCCTTCGAAGGCCGACCGCCGGAACGCCGCGAAGCCGTAGCAGAGGTCGGTGTGGCGCCGGCCGTACAGCAGGTTGGAGACCAGCAACAGGCCCTTGTTCCCGGCATCGCGCAGCGGCGTCATGTCGGCCGTCCCGCCATCGCGCAGGAACCGGGAACCCTTGGCCAGGTCGTGACCGTCGTCGAGCGCGGCGATGAACCGCTCGATCTCGGCGGGATCCATGCTGCCGTCCGCGTCGAGGATGACGACGTACTCGCCCGTGGCCGCAGCGACACCCGCTCGAAGCGCGCAACCCTTTCCGGGCTCGCGGTCGCTCACGACGACAACGTCCGGCCTGACCGTCCGAGCGACCTCGATGGTCCCGTCCGTCGACGTCCCATCGACGACCAGGACCTCGTCGACGCAGGACGGCAGTCGACGCAGCACCCAGCCGATGTTCCGGGCCTCGTCCTTGGCAGGAATGACCGCGCTGACGCGCGGACGTGCGGTGGGATGCGGTGGCGAGGCCCCAGCCTCGCGGGCTTCCGGTGCCATGACCTGTCGCTCCTCCACCGAACGAGCGGGGAGGCCCCGGGAAGTCTCCACCGGATGACGCCATGTCGGCGTACCGGCTTCCCTGGACCTTTCCTCGTTCAGGACTTCTTGGTGGGCGCAGGTCCCGCAGCGACCGGCGGGTGGTGCGCTTCTGTCATTCGTGCATGCCTACAGTGCGGTCTGGAGGGTTGCATCCTCATGTGCGAAGAGGCCGCTGGTCTCCGTCTTTTTCGCAAAGCCTTTGCCGATTCGCCGTGATTGCGGTCAACGATGCTTGCGACACCGATGCAGGGGCGACCGCCGGCCTGCGCAACGTCGCTGCCGCGCCCGTTCCGTCACGCTGGCGCGGAATGCACGAGACGACCTGGGCCAGCCGCACGAGCATCGTGATCTGCGCCTACACGGAACTGCGCTGGGCCGACATCGGGCGCGCGATCGAGTCGGCGCGCACGCAGACGGCGCCGCCGCTGGAGCTCATTCTCGTGATCGACCACAACGAGGCCCTCGCACGGCGGGCGCGTGCCGCGTGGCCGGACATCACGATCGTCGACAGCAGCGGCCCGCGCGGGCTGTCAGGGGCGCGGAACACGGGCGTCGAGGCAGCCGCCGGCGAGATCGTGGCTTTCCTCGACGACGACGCCACGGCGGCGCCCGAGTGGCTGGCGGAGCTGGTCTCGCCCTATGACCACGCTGCGGTCGTCGCGACCGGTGGCTACGCCGAGGCCGCGTGGGACGCAGGCCGGCCCGGGTGGTTCCCGCCGGAGTTCGACTGGGTCGTCGGGTGCAGCTATGTCGGCCTGCCTCGCGGGCGCGCGCGGGTCCGGAATCCGATCGGCTCGACGATGTCGTTCCGGCGCGCGGCGGTCCTCGAAGCCGGGGGTTTTCACGCCGACGTCGGGCGGGTGGGAACGCAGCCGACAGGCGGCGAGGAGACCGAGCTCTGCATCCGCATTCGCCGGCTGCATCCGGAGGCCGGGGTCATCCACGTGCCCGCCGCGCGCATCCGACACCGGGTTCCGGCGGCGCGCGGCACGTTCGCCTACTTCCGCTCGCGGTGCTTCCAGGAGGGGCGGTCGAAGGCAAGGATCGCGGCCCTGGAGGGAGCGGGAGCGGCGTTGTCCAGCGAGCGGTCCTACACCACGACCACCCTGCCCGCCGCGGTGGCGCGCGGGATCCTCGACGCCTTGCGCGGCCGTCCAGAGGGCCTCGCTCGCGCCGCAGCGGTGGTGGTGGGGTTGGGAATGACGACCGCCGGCTACGTGGCGGGACGGGTCGCCGGCGCGTCGCCGCGGGTCTCGCGGGGCGTCACGCGCGCCGGCCGTCCCTGACGTCGGCGTGCGCCGTCGAGGCGTCGTGCTCGGTCGGCGGCGGGCCGTTGAAGACGGCGTCGTGGGCGGATCCGAAGCCATCGCGACGCGCCAGCCGGTAGACCTCCCGCGCTTCGTCCATGGAGCACCCGAGCCGGCGCGCCAGACGGCGGACGTTCCGCTCGTCGTAGGCCGACACGAGAGCGCGGAACGGACCCGCGAGCAGCGCAGGGACGCGGGGGACTCGGCGCATCGACTGCCCCCAGAATGACAAGCGACCCCCGTGGCTGTCCAAGGGTAAGCCGCATGGCGGGCGTGCGTGGCCCGAACGCGCTTCCGGGTGGACCCGGAGCGTCGCGGCTCTAGCCCGTCCTGACGAACTTCTGGATGGCGCGATCGCCGCGGTCCAGGCCGATCCAGGACTCGGACGCTTCCGCGACGTAGAAGCTGCCCTGCGAATCGATGGCGATTCCATGCGGCGCGCAGAACAACCCGGGCCCCGGGTCGTTGGGCACCTTCCCGCGGACCATCGGGTCTCGCGATGGGGCCTCCGGCAGGGCCAGCTCCACGCCTCCGATCGCCTCGTCGTTCGCGCGCACGCCATCACCCCACCGCGCGAGCAGGCGGCCGTCGGCGTCAAGGACGGAGACGCGATGCGAGAGCTCCGCGATCACCCATTCGCCGTCCGGGCCCTTCCGGACACTCTGTGGCAGCCGCAGCCCGCCCCACTCGCCGACGTACTCGCCTCCGCGCGTGAAGAACTGGACGCGGTTGTTGTAGCGATCGGCGGCGTAGACGCGGTCGTCGTCGGCGTGGTCGATGAAGACGCTGTGAACGGTGTTGAACTGGCCGGGCTCGCGGCCCGGTGAGCCCCAGGAGAAGCGGTGCCGGCCGGCCGAGTCGAAGACGTGGATCTGCGCGTTGCCGTAGCCGTCGCTCACGTAGATGTCGCCGTTCGAGGCGACGGCCGCGTGCGTCGGTCGATTGAACGGCCGGCCGCTGAACGATGGAGCGTTCTGGTGCGGGCTCCCGATCGTCAGCACCGGGCGGCCCTCGCGCGTGAACTTGCGGACCGAATGGTCGCGGCTGTCGGCCGTGTAGACCGACCCATCCGGCCCGACGGTCAGGCCATGGGGGAAGGTGAAGTAGTGGTCGCCGCCGATCTCGCCCCAGGCGTCGAGGAAGGCGCCGTCGCGGTCGAAGACCATGACCGGGTGGCGGCCGCGGCTGAAGACGAAGACGTTGTCGTCGGCGTCGACGGCGACGTCCGCGACCTCGACGAAGGTCCAGCCCTTCGGGCGCTGGAAGAAGCCTTCGACGACCTCGTAGCGGTCGCGCCCGATGGTCGCCGCCGCGCCATCCTCGTCGAAGGCGTCCTCTCGCTCGGCCACGGCCTCCCGCATGGCTGCCATCGTGGCCGGTCCTGCCTTCGGATCGGGTTCAGGCATGGCTCCGAGGAATCACGACGTCATGCCAATCTGCGCAGCTCGCGCTGGACCTCCGTGACCACGGCCCGGTGGCGGGCCGTGCGCGGAAGCTCCACCTTCGCGAGGCCGCCGAACGTCCGATGGGCGTCGATCGCGGCCGCGAGCGGCCCTACGATGCCCTCCGCGGCCGGGTCGAACCCCGGTTCCCACCACAGGCCGAGGATCCGCAGCACGCCGGCCTTCCGGTCGAGGCGCGGCTCGATCCGGCCCACCAGGCGGTCGCCGTAGAGGATCGGCAGCACGTAGTAGCCCCAGCGCCGCTTCGCCTCGGGGACGTACACCTCCCAGACGTAGTCGAAGCCGAACAGCCGGCGCAGCAGGTCCCGGTCCCAGCAGAGCGGGTCCAGCGGTGCCAGGAAGGTCACCGCGGGTGGCGCGCCGCCGGGCGCTGTTCCCTCCGCCACCTCGCGCGCGGCCTGCTGGAGGTACCCGAGATCTTCCGCGACGATGAAGCGATCGCCCTTGATGCCCTCCACCTGGACCGGCAGCAGGCGGCCTTCCTCGACCGCGATCGCCCGATGACGCGCCCGATCTGCCGCGTGGCCCGTGCCGCCGACCCAGAGCTCCTGGTTGCCTGAGGCGCCGAGCAGCCCGTTGCCGCGATAGCGCGCCACGAGGCGGTGGACCTGCTGCTCCTCCTCGGGCCGGCGCTCGGCGAGGATCTCCGGCGGGAAGAGTCGCTCCGCCAGGTCGTAGACGCGGAGGTTGCCCTCGCGGCGGGCGATCCCGATCGTGCCGACTTCGGCGAGCGCTTCGAGGATCGCCCGGACCTGGTTGGTCGGGCGCCAGTACCAGTCGATCGCCTCGCGCGGTCCCACGTCTCGCGGGAGGAGGTGCCCCTGTTCGCGGATGCGCCCGAGAAGCTCCTCGACGAGCGGCGCGTGGTCGTCGAAGGCGCCCTCGGCGTGGCGCGCGGCCATGCGGTCCCAGACCCAGCGGTACAGGGGGAGCTCCGCGACCGGGACGATGTTGAGGCTCTTGTTGTAGGTCTCGTAGAGCCGCCGGTCCTCGTACAGCCAGTGGTCGGTCCAGGCCCGCTCGTAGCCACGGATGCGCGCGAGAAGTACGAGGTCGTGGTTCCGCCCGGCGACCTCGAGGGGATCGAACTGGAGGGAGCCGAGACGCCCCACGACCTCGAGGACGCTCTCCGGCGTCGGCGGCAGGGATCGCGGTGGCGCCAGCAGGTGCCGGAGCACCATGAAGCGACGCGCGGCGGCCGCCGAAAGATGCCGAGTCTCGCTCACGTGTCCGCCCTGGCGGCCGCGCAGGAGTGAAAGGCGCCCTGTGCCCACCGCGTCATGCGGGCCAAGAGCCTCATGCCGGCCAAGAGCCTCCTCCGGGCCAGAAGCCTCGCGCGCGAAGCCGGCGTCACGTTTCGAGTGCCGCCGCGAGCCGATCCACGAACGCCGCCTGGGCTGGATGGGCGCGGCGCCGTGCCTCCTCCACCCCGAACCATTCGACCCGATCGACCTCCGGGATCACGATCGTCCGGCCGCTGCGTGGCGGCCACGCGATCTCGATCTCGTTGGAGTGGGCCAGCGCCGGGTCGAGATCGCCCTCCACCGCCCACGCGCGGATGACCTTGCCGCTCTTCAGCGTGACCTCGCCGAGATCCAGTGGCGGGACCTCCGGATCGGCTGCCACGGCCGAGAGCCCGAACCCCGTCTCTTCGGAGAACTCGCGCGCCGCGACCGCATCCAGTGCCTCGTCCGGCTCGGCGATGCCCTTTGGGACGCTCCAGCTCTCGAACTGCTGGCGGCTCCAGTAGGGACCGCCGGGGTGGGCCAGGAGGACCTCGATCCCGCCTGCCTGCCGGCGGAACAGCAGGATCCCGGCCGATAGCTGGGACCTCGTCGATCCTCCCATCCGGCGATGCTAGCGCGGAGCACCGTCGGCACCGGTCCCGCGTTCGCTATCGCCGGGACCGTGCCATCGATCCCCTGTATCGAGTCGCCGCGATTTGTAATGTGCGACGTTGATCCAGAACGCATTCCCGTGCGAATAGGTTGGCCCTCTTTACGCGCCTGTTGTGCGGTTCAGTGCGGTCCGGTGCAGTCGGGCACCGTCGACGCGAGCTGGCTCTTCGCAACGACAAATACGTATCTTGACGTAGTACTTCGGTACTACCACACTGCGGCTCCCACCAGCCGGGGAAGCGTCACGAGTCGGGGGACGGTGACGCGTCATGGAGGAGGCTGGAAGAGCGGGCCCCGCCGCCGGGAGCAGGCGTGGACCCATCGCGAACGGGATGTTCGGAGGGTGGGGGAACGCCTCGAGCATCCAGGGTCCCGCTCCCGGGCAGAGGTGTCCTCGGACGGTCGCGTCGAGGTCCGGTCAAGTGCGTGCGTGTCGCTGCGCACGTTCGATGCGACCCCTGTGATCAGGGGACAGTGAGGAAGGGCGAGTCGCCGATGTTGCGACCACGGGCAGGGTCCTGCACCGCTGCGCCTGCGCGCGCGCGTATGGGTTGGCCAGCTCCGCGGCCGTCGTTCTGCCACTCGCCCGAGGCGCAGCCCGTCCGCCGACCAGGCTCGGGCTCCGCGCAGGCTCGCGGCCACATTCCGGGCGGAGGTGCCCGCTAGCGACCCGCGCTGATCGATATCCCCTGGGGAGGGGCTGGCTCGGCGCCGCACATCCCGCGGTGCCCAGGAGGAGTTGGAAGGTATGAAGAAGCGAATCGGCACGTTCGTGGCCGTGCTCGCGATCCTGACCGGCACCGTCTACACCGGTGTCGCTCTGGCCGCGAACCCGGCTGCGGACCTCGATCAATGTGCGAACGACCCGGCGAATGCCGCAATCCTGGCCCTTCGTCCAGCTTCGAATGGATGCTCCGGGGCAAGCGGCGAGACCGGCTGGGTCAACGGCAACCTCGGTGCAAGCAAGTCGATCTATCACGAGGGCGACTCTGTCCCCTACCGCATGCGATTCACGAACCTCGCCCTGAAGAATGCCCAGAACCAGGACGCCGTACACAAGGTCATCATCGAGTGGGATACGACGAAGGGTGGCAAGCACGCCTTCGATTACCTGACCACGTACAACCGCACGGTGACGGACGCGAACCCATGCCTCGGGATCTCGCCGGCTTGTCCTGCCACTCCGCAGACCGTCGCAATTCCCCAAGACCCCCAGGTCGTCGGCGCTGGCGTCACGCCTGTCGCCGGCAGCTTCACCATGTGGGGCGTCAAGGCGGGTTCGCTTTCGGTTTCGAGTTCGCCGGCGTACAGCTACCCGACTGGGTCTGGCTTCGCAGGTGACAAGTCTGCCCGCATCGAGATCAGCTTCATCGCCACGCAGGCGAATCCTGTTCTCGCGTGGGGCGGCCACATCGCAACGCGGAATGACTGGGGCGCGGGCAATTCGGCCGGTGCCGTCTCGGGTTCGCCGTACCACATGCGGCTCATCGACCTGGACAACGCTGGCGGCAACCAGGACCGGTCGCTTTCAGCCGATGCCGTCGTCCTTTTCGCCTCGATCACGATCGTCAAGGACGTGGCGAATGGGACCGACCCGCAAGACTTCACGTACACGGAGACTGCAGCGACGACGCTCTCGCCGTCGAGCTTCACCCTCGACGACGACCCCGGATCCGCGACGCCGACGTCCAGTCAGTCCTACTCGAGCATCGACAACTTCATCAGCTACACCTTCACCGAGGGGTCAGTCGCGAACTGGTCAGTCGGCTTTCAAAATCCTGTCTGTACGGTCACGAGCGGCAACGGTGGCACCCAGAGCGGGTCCGTCGCGAACCGCAGCGTGACCATCAATCTCAAGGAAGGTGAGAACGTCACCTGCACCTTCGTGAACACGAAGCTCACGCCGACGCTTTCCGTTCTCAAGCAGGTGAAGAACGGCGCCAGCGGCACGTACGCCAGCACGACGACAGCAAATCCAGGCGACACGCTCTACTACCAGATCACGATCACGAACAATGGCGCCGGCTCGGCCTCCAACGTGCCGGTGACCGACGACCTCACCAACGTTCTGCTCCACAGCACCTACAACGGCGACTGCAATCTCAGCTGCACCAACAACACCGGAGGCGCAGCGCCGAAGACGCTGAACTGGACGATCGCCAGCATCGCGGCCAATGGGGGGACAGCGGTCCTGACCTACTCCGTGACGCTCGACGCGGCGTTCCCGGATGGCACGACCCATCTCATCAACACGGTCGTGGTGACCGGCTCCGCAACCTGCCCGGCCGGTGCCACAACCCCCGCCGCTGCATGTCAGACCGACACCACGGTCCCGGCTGCGCCCGACGTGAGCGCGATCAAGGAAGTCAAGAACGGGGTCGCGGGCACCTACGGCGCAACGGCCAGTGCCAGCCCCGGCGACACGCTCTACTACCGGATCACCATCACCAACAGCGGCAACGCCGACGCCACCGTCAGCC
>JAICVI010000191.1 GCA_025935415.1 Chloroflexota bacterium | reverse complement strand
CGTGCGAAGCGAGGTTCGGTGGCAGCGCGGATCGGACCAGGCGTTCGAGGCGCTCGTCCACGACCGGCTCGACGCCTGCTACCGCCTCGCGGCCGTCCTCCTCGGGGACCGGATCGAGGCCGAGGACGCGACCCACGAGGCGATGCTTCGGGCCCAGCGATCGTGGTCGTCGGTTCGCGACCTCGCGGCCGCGCCCGCCTGGCTCGACCGAATCGTGGTCAACGAGTGCCGTGACCGCCTGCGCCGCCGTCGCGTCGCGAGGTCGATCATCGATCGGGCGCAACCGGCGTCCGACCAGCCGAGCCAGACAGGCCCCGAATCCAGCAGCGAGGAACGGGCAGCGCTTCGTGGCGCCCTCGCGGCGCTGACGCCCGACCACAGGGTCGTGGTGGTCCTCCGATACCTCCTGGACCTCCCGATCGATGCCATCGCGGAGCGCACGGGAACGCCCGCGGGAACGGTCAAGTCGCGCCTCCACCATGCCCTCCGCGAGCTTCGTGCCGTCTACGACGCGGCCGCGAGGGAGGTCGATCGATGACGGACGACGAACGCTTCGAGCGCGATCTCGCCAGCGTCGTGCGAGAAGCTGCCCCCGTGTCGGCGCCGTCATCCCTGCGCCGCCGGGTCGACGCGGCGATGGCCCGACCCGCCGCGAGCGCATCACGTCGGTGGTCGCCCGTGCTCGCCGCGACAGCGGCGGCGGCAATCCTGCTCGCGGTGGCGCTGGTCGGGCCGCAGCTCGTGCACCCGCCGGGCCAGTCGGCCGGATCATCCGCCGTGACGACGGGCGACGCATCCCCGCGTGCCTCGATCTCGCAGGTCTCCGTGCCGCCGGCGAGCACCAACCCATCGGCGGTCACGCTCCCGGAGCCGGTCACGCACCCGGGCAACGTGCAGATCGGATCCCTACTGACACCCGCGGACGGCTATGTCGTGAACACCGATGGTCGGCTCCTGGTCACGCACTCCGGCGGTGCTGCGTGGCGGGATGTCACACCGAGCGACACGGTGACGGAGCAGCTGAGCCCCTTCTTCCTCGATCCCACGCACGGCTGGGTGAGCGGCTTCGACCGTAACGGCGATCCGGGGCTCCACATCTGGCGGACGACTGATGCCGGTCTGACCTGGACGCACACGGTGGTCATGGGAGTCCGAGAGGGCAACTGGGCGCTCGAGTTCCTCAGCCCGGCGATCGGCTGGCTCGCGACCGACCCCGGCGGCGGCCAGCGCCCACAGCCGGAGCTGCGCTGGACGAGCGACGGCGGGGCCACATGGTCGAGCCCGGTTCACCTCACGGCGGCAACCGGAGTCCCGACGCTCGGGACCCTGACATTCGTCAACAGCAACCTCGGGTTCCTGGCAGACAAGACGATCTTCAGACGGACCACGGATGGCGGCCGGTCGTGGACCGAGGTCGAGATCGCGCCACAGACCGTCCCCATCAGGCCCGATCCCCCGACGTTCGGATTCGGGTCGCCGAGCTTCTTCGATGACCTTCACGGCCTCGTCGAGGTCGACGTGCGCGAGCACGATGGGAGCGTGATGTCCGCGTCGATCTTCAGGACGGACGACGCCGGCGCCTCCTGGAGCCTCGTGCTCCGCGACGACCTCCACCGATCGTGGATGTTCATTGATGCCGAGCACTGGATCGCCGTCGATGGCACGACCGTCTGGACGGCATCCGGAGCGGGTCAGACCATCACGTCGGCAACGTCGACCGGGCTGCCGAGGCCGCTCGGTCTTGCGACGGGGACCTTCGTCGATCCGCTGCATGGTTGGGTCTCGGCCGTCACGGAATGCCCTCCGGGCAGGTTCTGCGCGCTCATCGCCAACCAGCTCTACAAGACGTCGGACGGCGGTCGTACCTGGACGACCGTCGGCGACTGCGACACGAAGGGCGGCGTGTTCGCCTGCGCCTCTGCCGCGCCGGGCTGAGGTGCCGGCTAGGCGGAGTCGGCGAGCTCGCCGCCGCGGCGCGTCGGACCCCAGCGCGTGAACGGTGAGGTCTGCTCGCCGAGCAGGATCTGCGCGAACTGCCGACGCACGAGAGCGAGATTCGCCGCGGGACCGAAGACGCGGTCTCGCGCCCAGCCGACGGGCACGAGGTCGGACTGGAAGACCGGCGTCATGATCCGGGAGAGCCACGTGTACCAGCGGATGTGCGCGCGTCGGTCGGAGGTGTGTCGCTCCAGCGCCGCTCCGATCACGCCGGAAGGCGAGCTCGGCGTCACCTCGCGCAGCGCGGCTGCCAGCGACCACGCATCCGCAAGCGCGAGGCTGGCGCCCATCCCGAGCTGCGGGCTCATCGCGTGGGCGGCGTCGCCGACGAGGACCACGCCCGACCGACCGTCGAATGTCGCTGGGCGAGGCGTGACCACGTCCCGATAGGCCGCGCCGAGCACCGTCGACGTCCTCACCCGTTCGAGGAGCGAGGCCATGTCCGGTGCGAGTGGCAGCGCCCGATCCACGAGCCAATCCGGGCCGGCTCGAACCGCCTCGTCGATTGCCCGCGTCCGCATCGACCAGAAGATCGAGACCTCGCCGACGCCCGTCGGGAGGAAGCCCAGCGTGGTGCGCGTATCGCGATAGCGCTGGACCAGGACATCGCACACGAGGCCGTCCGGGTCCGGGATCACGGTCCAGAGTGCCCCGTACGGGTAGCGCACGTCCTTCGCCGCGAGGCCGAGCTGGCGCCGGATTCGTGAGCGAGCCCCATCCGCGGCGACCACGAGGTCGAATGGACCGGCCCGCGCACCATCCGGACCAATGAGCCAGGCACCATCCGGCGCCCTGTCAATCGACAGGACCTCCCACGCGGTTCGAACCGGAACACCCGCCGCGCCCAGGGCAGACCACAGGACACCGAACAGCGCGCCGCGGTTGACGCCCAGCCCCACGTCCGGGGTGTTCGCATCCTCGTAGCCGAAGGCGAGCACGATGCGCCCGTCCGGGCCACCGGCCCTGCCATCGATCGAGCGGACCGGCGTCGACCTCGTGGCGAGCGCGTCGGCCAGGCCGAGCGTCCCGAGGATCCGCTGGCCGAGCGGCTGCAGCAGCAGTCCGGCGCCGACCGGCCGCGGGTCCGGCACGCGCTCGAAGATCTCGACCTCGTGCCCATCGCGGGCGAGCAGGAGCGCGCTCGACGCGCCACCCGTGCCGGTGCCCACGACCGCGATCCGCATCGTTCGGCCTGGCGCCCGATCGAACCGTCTGCCGGCGAGGAGCTTCAGCCGCCCCGACGGTGGTCGATCTCGGCGGAGATCGCCGGCACGATCGTCCCGAGGTCGCCGATGACCGCGTAGTCGGCCACGGCCATGATCGGTGAGTCCGGGTCGGTGTTGATCGCGAGGATCCGCTTCGCGGCCTTGCAGCCGACGATGTGCTGGATCGCGCCACTGATGCCGCAGGCGATATAGAGATCGGGCGCGATCCGCAGCCCCGTCTGGCCGATCTGATCGGAGTGCGGGCGCCAGCCGAGGCTCGTGACCACGCGCGAACCGCCGACCGCGCCACCGAGCTGCTCCGCGAGATGCTCGAGCTTGCCGAACCCCTCCGACGAGCCGACGCCGCGGCCGCCGCCCACCACGACCTTCGCTTCCGTGAGCGAGACGCCGCCGGACGTCTTGGCCTCGCGGCCGACGACCCGGGCAACCATGTCCGCGGGCTCGACCTCCGGCGCAAACGGGCTGACCGTCGGCGCGGGGGCGTTGGTCGCCGAAGGATCGACCGCCACGGCGTGCGGCGCGACGGTCAACAGCTTCGTCGGCGCGGACAGCATCGAATCCTCGAGCAGGCTCCCGGCCCAGCGCTGGCGGACGAGCCGCCAACCGGCGGCGGCGCCGGCCGCGCCGGCTGCACCAGCACCTCCCGTCTCGACCTCGATCACGTTCGCGGCCATTGGCAGTCCCGACCGAGCGGCGAGGTGAGCGAGCACCTCGTTGCCGCGATCGGAGCCCGCCGCGACAACAGCCGAGGCCCCTCGGGTGTCCATCGCGCCGCGAACGGCTGCGCCCCACGCCGCCGGCGCGTAGTCGTCGAATCTCGCCTCCGCTGCAACGTGCGCGAGCCCCACCCCGTACGTCCCGAGTCGCGAAGCGGCCGCTTCGGCGCCCGTCCCGAGCAGGACGGCATCGAGGGCGGCGCCGAGGCCCGAGGCGATGCGTCGCGCCAGCGCCACGGCCTCCAGCGACAGCCGATCCGG
>JAICVI010000141.1 GCA_025935415.1 Chloroflexota bacterium | reverse complement strand
GGCGGACGCGGTCGGAGCCGATGGGCGATTCCCCGTGGACGCGTATGTGAGTCGCAGCATCGCCGCGGACCTGGCGTTCGACGAGGACCGCGTGGACGATGCCCTGGCGTTGCTCCAGCGGTCGGCCGACCTCGCCGCGGAGGCCGACGATGGCTGGTGGCGGGCCGGCACGCTGCAGCGGCTCGCCGATCGCGCGCTCACGTCCGGCCGCGTCGCGGTGGCCGGGCCTCCCGCCCGTGAGGCGCTGCGCTGGTCGCGCGACATCGGCGATCGGCAATCGATCGTCTACGGCCTCGCGTCGCTCGCCTGGGAAGCTTCGGCGGCAGGGCGCCACGATCGCGCGGGCCGGCTCTGGGGTGGCCTCCAGGCGGAGGTCGAGCGCGGCGGGCCGGTCGGTCAGTGGGAGCTCGAGGAGGAGGTGCTGCGAGCGCAGGTCGACCTCGGGAGTGAGGCCTTTCGAACGGCCGTGGCGGCGGGTCGTGCGCTGTCCCTCGACCAGGTGGTCGAGGAGGCACTCACGGCGGAGTGACAGGCTCTGCGTAGACGCCGCGCTGGCGCGGCGGGAGCAGCGCGGCGATCCGGGTCAGGATCAGGCGGGTGGCGGCTTCGGTCGCCTGCCGTCCCCGCGTCGGGAGGCCCTGCGCCTCCAGCTCCGCCTTCAGGTCGACCGGCGCGCCGTAGCGAACGGTCACGGTCTTGCCGATCCTCGGCAGCAGCCGCCCCCGCGGCCACATCCTGTCGCTGTCCACCACGGCCACCGGGAGGACCCTCGCGCCGCTCCGAAGCGCGAGCATCCCGGCGCCCTCCCGGACCTCCTGGAGCGCGCCGTCGCGGCTGCGCGTGCCCTCGGGAAAGATCGCCAGCACCTGCCCGGCCTCGAGGATGCGCATGGCCGTGCGGAAGGCCTCGAGGTCTGCCGCCTCGCGGTCGACGGGATGGATCGCGGCGATCCGGAAGGCCCACCCGGTCGGCGGCCACTCCACGAGCTCGCGCTTTCCGAGCCAGTTCACCGGGCGATCGATGCGGTTCGTCAGGAACACGGTGATGAGCACCGGATCCGCCGACGAGGCGTGGTTCGAGGCCAGGATGAGCGGCCCTTCTCGCGGGATGGCGTCCACGTCGCCCTCGAACGTGAGGCGCGCGATCGACCTGGCGATGCCGCGCAGCACGAGGTTGCCGAGGCGGTACAGCCATCCACGGCCCGTGGCGATGGGGGTGGGCCGGATCGGCCTCCGCTCGGCGCGGCGAGCACGATCGGCGGGTCGCGTCGAGGGGGCGGCCTCGGCCGTCGCCGGCTCGGCCGTCGTGGCCTGTTCGACGTTCGCGACCTGCTCGGCGGTCGTGGCCTGCACGACCATCGCGGCCTCCTCGGCCGTGCGGATCACCTCGACGACCGCCGCGACTGTCTGCGCGAAGGCGTTCCCGTCGGTTCGGATGACGACGGCGTCCGCCGGCGTCCGCAGCGGCGCCACCTCCCGCGTGGAGTCGAGCAGGTCGCGCCGGCGGAGCTCCTCCAGGATCTCCCGACCTTGCGGGCCCCAAGGATCGAGGCCGCGCTCTTCAGCCCGACGCCGCGCCCGCTCGTCGACGGACGCATCGAGAAAGAGCTTCAGGTCGGCGTCCGGCAGCACGATCGTCCCGACGTCGCGGCCGGCCATGATGATCCGACCGGGCAGTGCCAGCGCTCGCTGCCGCTCGAGGAGCGCGAGGCGGAGCTCGGCGACCGCGGCGTACGCCGAGACCGCGACGTCGACGTCCGGTGCCCGCACCTCGACCGTACGGTCGACGCCGTCGATGGCGACATGCGCCAGGCGACCCTCGCCGTCGTCCAGGAGCTCGATCTCGCGAACGAGCGGCACGAGCGCCTCGTGGGACGTGGCGGCGATGCCACGGTGCAGCCCGAGCCAGGTGACGGCGCGATACAGAAGGCCCGTGTCGCAGAAGCGATAGCCGAGCTGCTTCGCCGCGGCCGCGCCGACGCTGCTCTTGCCCGATGACGCCGGCCCGTCCAGGGCGATGACCAGTCCTGCCGCCCCGTGCCTGCGGTTCCCGCCCAGCCCAGACCCCATCGCCGGGAGGATAGCCGCGCACCCCACGCGCACGGCTGGCTGGCAGCTCGGGACAAGCAACACCGAGCTCCCGCAGGTGCCGCCCGGGTCGTATGCCCTCTTCTGGCCGACCATCGATGCCGCCCGGGCAGCTCGGGCGCCGGCCAGGAGATGGAGAAGCAGATCGTGTTCCGGGCGACCGAGCCGAGCCAGCGACGCGGCCGGACGCAGCCACCGGCACAACCTCGCCGAGCCAGCGAGACCGCTATTGCGCACTTGCTCAATTACGGTACTCTCGGCCCGTGGTGATGCTGGCCGCCGAGCCCCACACCGACCCGCAGGGGTCGCGGACCGAGCGCCTCGCCGGGTCGCAGCCCGAGATCGGCCTCGACAGCCTCACGAAGCGCTTCGGCGATGTCGTGGCCGTGGACGACGTCTCGCTGGCGATCGGTGCCGGTGAGTTCTTCTCCCTGCTCGGTCCCTCCGGTTGCGGGAAGACGACGACCCTGCGGATGATCGGCGGCTTCGACCTGCCGACCTCCGGTCGGATCGAGCTGCGCGGGCGCGACGTGACCCTCGATCCGCCCGACAAGCGGCCAGTCAACATGGTCTTCCAGAGCTACGCACTGTTCCCCCACCTCGACGTCGCGGGCAACATCGCGTTCGGGCTCAAGAGGCGCGGTGTCGATGGCGCCGAAATCCGACGTCGGACCGGCGAGATCCTCGAGAAGGTCCGGCTGCCGGGCTACGAGCGGCGGCGGACCCACGAGCTGTCCGGCGGACAGCAGCAGCGAATCGCGCTCGCGCGGGCGCTCGTGAACGAGCCTCACGTCCTGCTCCTCGACGAGCCCCTCGGCGCGCTGGACCTGAAGCTCCGGAAGAACCTCCAGCTGGAGCTGAAACGCATCCAGAAGGACGTCGGGATCACGTTCGTGTACGTGACCCACGACCAGGAAGAGGCGCTCACGATGAGCGACCGGATCGCCGTCATGAGCCATGGCCGGATCGAGCAGGTCGGGACACCGGAGGACCTCTACGACCGGCCCCGAACGCCGTTCGTGGCCGACTTCATCGGCACGACGAACCTGCTTTCCGGAACGGTCGTCGAGGTCCGCGACGGCACCGCGATCATCAAGCTCGACTCCGGCGACACGTGCGCCGCGGGGGCGCACGAGTGCGTGCCCGGGCGCCAGGTCCAGCTGAGCGTTCGACCGGAATCGATCCGGCTGGATCGCGCGGACGGCACGGGCGCAGGACGCCCAACGGAAGCCGCGGCCGGGTTGCGGGGGGCGATCGAGCAGGTCGCCTACCTCGGTTCGGCCGTCCAGTACCACGTTCGAACCGAGGGCGGCCAGGCCGTCTCGGTTCTGGCATCGAGAAACGGTCCGAGATTCGAACCAGGGGACGACGTGGTCCTCGCATGGTCGCCGACCGATGCCCTCGTCCTGGGGGATCGGCCGGCCGAGTTGGAGGAATCGGCATGACCGGCAATCGACAGCCCAGCGGGCTGACCTTCGACCAGCTGCTGTCCCGTCAGCTCCGGGAAGCAGGTTGGACGCGCCGCGAGTTCCTGGCGCGGGTCGCGGCCTTCGGCGCGGCCACGGCGCTGACGCAGCTGCTCGTCGCCTGCGGCCAAGCCGGCGGCAGCCCGAGCGCCCCGGCCGCCACCTCCGCCGCGACGCCGGGGGCAACCACCGCGGCCATCGCGACGCCGGAGATCACCGCCGCTCCGACCCCGGTCCCGTCGCCGGAGAAGGAGCTCTTCGTCTACAACTGGGACGAGTACATCGGCGAGGACACCGTCAAGAAGTTCGAGGACAAGTACGGCATCAAGGTCACGTACGACAACTTCCCCGACGAGCCCACCCAGATCGGCAAGATCCAGAGCGATGGCAAGGGTGGCGGCTACGACGTGACGTACCCGGCCTCCACCTGGATCCCGCAGTTCTCGGCGGACGGGACCATCCGGAAGCTCGACCACTCGCTGCTCCCGAACCTCAAGAACCTCTCGGCCCCCTGGCAGAACCCGGGCTACGACCCCGGCAACGCCTATTCCGTCCCCAACTACTGGTGGACGACCGGGTACGCCTGGAACCCCAAGAAGGTCAAGGGCGACCTGACGAGCTGGGCGGAGCTCTGGAAGCCGGACTACAAGGGCCGGATGTACATGCTCGACGACCAGCGAGAGGTCTTCGCGGCGGGGGCGTTCCGGCTGGGCCTCTCCCCGAACACCACGAGCGCCGCCGAGCTCGATCAGATCCTGCAGCTCCTCGAGGAGCAGAAGCCGCTCCTCCGTGACTACTCCACGGATGACATCGCGGGCATCACGGGCGGCGACGTCGACATCAGCCACTGCTGGTCCGGCGACTGGGTCCAGATGACCTATGACGCCCCGGACACGAAGTACGTCATTCCGAGCGAGGGCGCGGTCAAGGGCAACGACGTGATGGTGGTCCTCGCCGGGGCGCCGCACCCGATCGCGGCGCACCTCTGGATCGACTTCAACCTCGACGGCGACATCAGCGCCGAGAACACCAACTACATCGGCTACATGGGCCCGAACGAGGCGGCGCTGCCGAAGCTCGAGTCGTACATCGTCGACGACCCGCGGCTCAATCCTCCACCGGAGGAGCTGGCGAAGCTTACCGAGCTGTCGTACCTGGCGCCGGCCGACCAGGCCCTCTACACCGACCGCTGGACCGCGCTCAAGGCGTGACCGAGGCCGTCGCGCAACCGGACGGCGCGGTGCGTTCGACGGGCCAACGAGGGGATCGACTCGCGACCGGGTTCCTGGTGCTGCCGGGCGTGATCTGGCTGGCCATCCTGTTCCTCGCGCCGCTCGTGATCATCGGGGTGATCAGCGTCGGGAGCCTGGACGCGAGCGGACGGGTCACGCTGGCCAATCCCTCGCTGGCGAACTACCTCGAGGCGCTCAACCCCGAGTTCCTGCCCGCCCTCGGCAGGTCGCTCTACTACGCCGGCGTGACCACCGTCCTGTCCCTCGGCATCGGCTACCCGGTTGCGTACTGGATCTCGCGTTACGGCGGCCGGCGAAAGATCCTCCTGCTCGTCCTGGTGATGCTGCCGTTCTGGACGAGCTACCTCATCCGGACCTACGCCTGGATGATCATCCTCCGCGACAACGGCGTCGTGAACTCGCTGCTTCGCTCGGTCGGGCTGATCGACGACCCGATCCGCATCCTGAACACGGACATCTCCGTGATCCTCGGGATGACCTATGGCTTCCTGCCATTCGCCATCCTGCCGCTGTTCGTCTCGATCGACCGGCTCGACTTCTCCCTCGTCCAGGCCGCGCGTGACCTGTACGCGTCCGGCCGCGGCGCGTTCCTGCACGTCACGCTCCCGCTGACGATGCCCGGGATCGTGGCCGCGGGGCTGCTGACGTTCATCCCCGCCCTCGGCGACTACGTGACGCCGGACATCCTCGGTGGCGCCGAGACGACGACGATCGCGAACATCGTCCAGGTCATCTTCACCAGCGGTCGCGACTGGCCGTACGGCTCGGCTCTGGGCTTCCTGCTCATGGCCGTGACGATCGCCGGCACGCTCCTCGCGCTTCGGAGCCTCCGGCGCGAGGTGGTGGGGGCGCCGGCGTGACGCGTCCCCCTCGCCCGCGAGCGACCGGCCCCGCCCGATGACCGGTTGCGCCTCGCGCTGGCTCAGCGGCTTCGCCGGGCTGATCTACCTCTTCCTGTTCGCGCCGATCGTCGTGCTGATCGTCTTCAGCTTCAACAACTCGCGGCGCACCTTCGTCTGGCAGGGGTTCACGTTCGACTGGTACCCCAAGCTCTTCGGCAACCGCGAGCTGCTCGGGGCGCTCGAGATCACCCTCCAGGTCGCGGCGATCGCGGTGGTCGGCGCGACGCTGCTCGGGACGCTCCTCGGTCTCGGGCTCGCGAGGCTGCGATTCCGCGGGTCCGGGCCGGTCCAGACGCTGCTGCTCCTGCC
>JAICVI010000140.1 GCA_025935415.1 Chloroflexota bacterium | reverse complement strand
GACGAGTCCCTCGCCGACGCCCTGATCGCGTCCGCGTCCGAAGCGACGAACGAGTCATTCGCGCTCGTCGAGCTCATCCACGGCCGAGCCCATCGGATCCCGGAGTCGTGGGCTGCCTTCGGCGGACGGGCCGCGGTGGCAAACGTGACCGCGCTCGCGATCTGGAGCGACCCGGCCGACGACGAAGCGGAGATCGCCTGGGCACGCCGGTTCGCCGACCGCGTTTCGCCACTCTCGCTCCGAGGCGGCGGCTACCTCAACTACCCGGAGCTCGACCAGACGGCAGGGCGCGTGGCGGCGGCGTACCCGCCGGACTCGTGGGCGCGACTGCAGCAGCTCAAGCGGCGCCTCGATCCCGCGAACCGTTTCCGATTCAACGCGAACATCCCGCCCGCGGATGCCTGATCTCTCCCACGCATCTTCGTTCGGGGCCTCGGCAGCGGCGGATGGGGCCATTACGCGGAGGCAGCGGTGTCGGCGGACTCGAAGTCGGCTGCGTGTCCCAGGGTGACAGGTGGCTCGCGACCCGCGCATGCGATCCTGTTACCGCCTCAAGCCCGCATTGCCGTGCGGCTGATCGCCGGCCTCATGGAACGCCGGACGACCTCGAACGCCAGGCCGCCCGGATCGTGAGCGCAAAACCGCTCGAGCTCGATCGCTCGCAGATCCTTGCGTTCCGGCGCCGCGTCCAGTCGCTCGACGAGCGACTCCCGATGCGTGCCGGCTCGCTGCGACGGGCCGCCTGGGCGGGCCTCCAGGACAGCATGCCGAGGGCCGCGCTCCTCTCGATTCACGCTCGCGTGGCCGGCACGAAGCCCGACGACTGGGCCAACCCCGCGTTCGTCCAGGTCTGGGGCCCGAGGTTCCAGGTCTACGTCGTGCCGGCGCAGGACCACGCGCTGTTCACGGTCGCGCGATACCCGGACGACGCGCGCGGCCGCCGCGTCGCCGAGGACATGGCCGCACGGGTCGCGACGTTTCTCGGGGGCCGCACCCTGTCCGATCGCGAGATCGCGCCGGGGATCGGGGTCGGGAATGCGATGCGCTATGGCACGGTCACCGGGACGATGCTCATCCGCTGGGAGGGTGCTCTCGCGCCGAAGGTGCGCACGGTCCCGCGTCCCGACGTCGAGCCTCGCGACGCTCGCCTCGAGCTCGGGCGGCGCTACATCCATGTCTTCGGCCCGACGACCGCGCCATCGTTCGCGAAATGGGCCGGGATCGGCCCAAAGCAGGCGGTCGAAGCCTTCGATTCCCTCGCGGGCGAGCTGGTTGCCGCTCGGACGCCAATCGGCGACGCCTGGCTCCTCGCGGCGGATGAGGCCGAGGTTCGCGCGAAGGCCGGCCCAGCCGCGCCAGCACGCTTCCTTCCGAGCGGCGATCCCTACTGGCTCTGGTGGGGCCGGGATCGCGAGCTCCTCGTCCCGGATCAGAAGCGTCGCGACGAGCTCTGGACGAGCCGCGTGTGGCCCGGCGCGCTCCTGGTGGATGGCGACTTCGTCGGCACGTGGCGCCGAGCAGGCCCGAAGCTCGACATCGACGCGTGGCGGCGCCTCTCGATAGGCGAGCGCGATGCCGTCGAAGCCGAGGCCGCATCTCTCCCGGTCCCGGGCCTCAAGAACGGCCTTCGAGTCGAGTGGAGCGCGGCTCCCGGCTGACCCTTGCGCCATGCATACCGAGTATGTATGCTCCCGGCGGACGCGAGGGAGGAACGAGTGTCGGTTCGATATGGCTTGCTGGCGCTGCTCGACGAGGCGCCGAGCCACGGGTACAACCTCAAGACCGCGTTCGAGCGACGGACCGGCGGCTCGTGGGCCATCAACATCGGGCAGGTCTACACGACGATCCAGCGGCTCGAGCGGGACGGGCTCGTCGAGTCGTTGGGCTCGAGCGCGGGCGACGACGAGCGCAGGGAGTACCGAATCACGCCTGCGGGCCGCGCCCAGCTCGCGACGTGGTTCGAGAACCCGGTCGTGGCCGAGGCACCGGCGCGAGACGAGCTGACGATCAAGGTCCTCCTCGCGGTCGCGGCTGGCGACGTGGATGTGACTGCGCTGCTCCAGCGGCAGCGACGCGCTTCGATCGAGCAGCTCCAGGCGTACACGCGCCGCAAGGCAAAGGCAGACCCGAAACGTGACGTCGCGTTCCTGATCCTGCTCGACGCCCTGATCTTCCGAACCGAGGCCGAGATCCGCTGGCTCGATGCCTGCGATGCCCGCATTCGAAGCCTCGCGAGTGCCGCCGCAGCGCCCCCGACCGCCGGCAGCAAGGAGACCGACGGATGACGACCCTCGTCGAGCTCGATGGCGCCGCCCGCTGGTTCGGCGCCGGCCACACCCAGGTCACCGCGCTCCACCCGACGAGCCTGACCGTCGGGGCAGGAGAGCTGCTCGCCGTCATGGGGCCGAGCGGCTCGGGCAAGACGACGCTGCTCTCGCTCGTCGGTGGGCTGGACAAGCCTTCGGCGGGCCGGGTGGTCGTCGACGGGCAGGATGTCGGCTCGCTCAAGCCGCGGGAGCTCGCGATCCTCCGGCGACGGACGGTCGGCTACGTCTTCCAGGACCTGAACCTGCTCGCCGGCCTGACGGCCCGCGAGAACGTGGCGATCCCCCTGGAGCTCGATGGTCGCTCGATCGGCGAAGCCCGCGCCGCCGCGAACGCCGCGCTCGAGTCCGTCGGGCTCGCCTCGCTCGGCGACCGGTTCCCGGACGACCTCTCCGGCGGCGAGCAACAGCGTGTGGCGATCGCGCGGGCGCTTGTCGGTGGCCGCCGGATCCTCCTCGCGGACGAGCCGACCGGCGCGCTCGACTCGATGACGGGCGAGTCGGTGATGCGGCTCCTCCGGGCGCACTGCGACAACGGCGGCACCGCCATCCTCGTGACCCACGACGCGGCCCACGCTGCCTGGGCGGACCGCGTCGTCTTCCTGCGCGATGGCCGCCTCGTCGACGAGGCGCATCCGGCGCCGAATCCAGAGCTCGCCACCACGGCGCCGTGAGGATGGCCGTCTTCCGCGCTCTCGGCCGCGTGGCCTGGCGCGATATCACCCGCCATCGCGGACGCAGCGTCCTCGTGGTGCTGCTCATCGCGCTGCCCGTCGCGGCGATGGTCGCCGGGATCGCGCTCCTGCGCACAACCGAGCCTTCGCAAGAGCGCCGGGACGCGGAGCAGTTCGGGAGCGCCGACCTCATCGCCCAGGGCGTCTCACGGGCTGATCTGAACACGTACCTCCCGTCCGGGACCACCGTCGAGGCGACGTTCTTCTCGGACGGCCAGCTCCTCGTAGACGGCTCCCGGCCAAGTGTCTCGGTACGTGGCATCGACCTCGACGGCCTTGGCCATGGCGCGCTGACGCTGGTCGACGGTCGAGCGCCCAAGGGGCCGAACGAGGTCGCGATCACCCGGGAGGTCGCGCGACTTGCGAAGGTCTCGATCGGAGGGACGCTGACCATCGACGAGCGGCCACCCGCCACCGTGGTCGGGGTCGTCGAGAACGGCCTTAATCTCAGCGACAGGGTCGTCGTCGAGGATCCTCTTGCGGCCCAGTCCGGCGATCCGGGCTCCTCCACGTGGCTGATCCGCCTTCCGGCCGGGTCCGATGCCGACGCGGTGATCGCGCAGACGTATGACGCGACGACGGGGCAACAGAAGATCAGCCTCTACTCGCGCACCTCCGGCCGGCTCGCGTCCGTGGGCGGCGATATGAGCCCGGCGATCCTCGTGCTGGGAACGCTGGCCCTCGTGGAAGCCGCTCTCGTCGCTTCCGCGGCCTTCGCGGTGAGCATCCGGCGGCGGCAACGCGAGCTCGGGCTGCTTGCGGCAAACGGGGCGACACCGCGGCAGCTCGCGGCGACCGTCTTCGAAGGCGCCGCCATCCTTGGTCTGATCGCGTGTGTCGTCGGGCTTCTCGGCGGCCTGGGGATCTCGTTCGGGATCTCGCCCTTCCTCGACGAGCTCACGCAACGGCGCAACCCGGCGATCATGATCGACGCCCTGGGCCTCGTCGGGCCCGCCTCCATCGGGTTCCTGGCCGCGCTGATCGCGTCGATTGCACCCGCGCGAACCGTCGCTCGCGTCCCCGTCCTGCTGTCGCTTTCTGGGCGGCGCCCACCGGATGCTCCCGCGCACCGCACGCTGCGGGTTGGCTTGGCGGTCGTCGCCGTCTCCGTCGCCCTTGCGCTCGTCGGCGCCAACGTGCGGATCGAGGCACTCAACGGCTTCCGCGAGCTGCTGGTCATGGCTGGGGCGGTTCTCGGCACGCTGGGTTTCGGAGCCTGCGCTCCGTGGCTGCTCGAGCGTCTCGAGGGCCTCGCGGTCCGGCTGCCACTGGCGAGCCGGATCGCCTTTCGCGACACGGCTCGAGCCCGATCCCGAAACAGCCCGATCGTCACTGCCGTGCTGGCCAGCGTTGCTGCCACGATCACGATCGGGGCCTTCACGGTCAGCCGCAACGCCGAGAACGCCGGCGAGTGGCAGCCGTACCTGCACGCGGACGAGCTCGTCGTCCGCGGCGCCGCTTCGGGCGTCGTCGGTCGCGAGCTCGCGACCCAGCCCGGAGCGATCGGCGGTGTTGCGACGAGCTACCTCGTCGCGAGCGCCCCGGCGGAGAACGTCCCAGGCATCGGCGGGGCCGGCGAAGGCGTCCAGGTCATTGGCAGCGGCGATCGCCAGCTCACCATCGAGCTCCCCGGTGCGACAGACCCGGGTGGCAAGGCGATTCGCTGGGGGGACGACGGACAGTACGTGCCGACGGTCGACAACTCCTCCGTCCCCACGCCGGAGCTCCTCGCAGCAGCGCACGCGGATGGTGCGAAGGCGAGCCTCGACGCGGGCCGGATCGTGATCCTGTGGCCGGACGCGATCAAGGTGGATACGGTTGACGTCACGATCACCACGTACTCGGGCGCCGAGGAATCCGTCGATCGCGCCACCTATCCCGCGACCGCGATCACGACAGGCATCACGTCTGGAGTGCTGCCGGGCGCCTTGATCCCGCAGCCGATCGCGGACGAGCTCGGCCTCCAGTCGCTCGATGCCCAGCAGTTCGTCGTGCGGTACGACCATCCGGTCACCCAGGTGGACATCGATGCGGCCGCGGTCGTCGCCGGTCGCAAGCTCGACACGTACGTCGACGCATCTCTCGGTCCGCAACGGCCCGATGAGTCGTTCCGCTTGGCGATCGTGGGACTCGCGCTCCTGTTCGCCGTCAGCGTCACCGGCGTCGCCATCGCGCTCGGCGAGGCCGAATCGCGGCCGGAGCAGCGATCACTCCTTGCGCTCGGCGCTGAGCCGCGGCTCCGGCGGCGGATCGTCGCCTCGCGAGCCGCCGTCCTCGCGCTGCTCGCCGGCCTGCTGGCCGTGCCTGCCGGATTGCTGCCCGCGTGGAGCCTGCTCGCGAGCCTGAAGCAGCCCTTCGCCGTGCCGACGCTGGAGATCCTGGCGGCCGTGGCCCTGTTGCCGGCGGTCGCGGTCATTGGCGCGTGGCTGCTTAGCCGCCCGATCCCGGATTGGAACGCGTTCCGGACGGTCCGACCGGGCGAGTAGCTCCACGGGCGCTGGGTCTACCGGGCGCGGTGCTCGGCCTGGTCGCGAAGCTGCCCCAGCCACTCCGCGACGATCGTGCCGAAGCGTCCGCGAAGGTCGGTGATCAGCGAGTGCGTGGCGCCCTCGACGAAGCGGACCTCGGCCTGCGGCACGGCGCCGCGAAAGCGTTCCGCGGCGGCCTCGTTCGTCACCCGGAGGTCCTCCGGCTCCGTTGCAAGCAGGAGGAGCGTCGGGATCTGCTCGGCCGCGATCGCGGCCCAGCGCTCGCTCTGGCGAGCGCGCATCAAGTGGTACATGGCCGCGGCGCGGCTGGAGCCCAGGGTCCGCGAGATCAGCCCGCCCTCACCGTCATCGATGACGCCCTCCAGGACCGCGTCGACGACCGGATCGTCGATCGGCAGCTCGAGGTCTGCCGCGATGGAGGCGCGATCCTTTGTCCGGATCCGGGCCGCCTCGGCGGTTGCGGTCAGCTGCTCCAGCGTCTCGGAGAGGTTGACGTCGGGCTGGTCGGCGTAGTCGAGGTGGCCGCTGTCGACGAGCACCAGCGCGCGCACGCGCTCGGGCCGGCTGGCGGCGGCATGCAGCGCAACCGAACCGCCCCAGCTGTGGCCCATGAGCACGAGCCGCCCCCAGCCGAGCGCATCGGCCACCGACCAGGCAAGGTCCGCGAGCTCGCGCGCCTCATAGCGCTCTG
>JAICVI010000121.1 GCA_025935415.1 Chloroflexota bacterium | reverse complement strand
GACAAGGTGCTCAACGACGCCCTCGTCGAGGGGATGCGGATCGTCGGCATCGACTTCCGCGACGGGATCCTGTTCGTTCCGGAGGTCCTTCTCGCCGCGAACGCGATGAAGGCCGGCATGGCCATCCTTCGCCCGCTCCTTGCCGAGACCGGCGCGAAGCCGATCGGCAAGGTCGTGATCGGGACCGTCAAGGGCGACATCCACGACATCGGCAAGAACCTCGTGGCGATGATGCTCGAGGGCGCCGGCTTCGAGGTCTACGACCAGGGCATCAACACGGACGCCGACAAGTTCATCGCCGCGCTCGAGGAGCACAAACCGGACATCCTCGGGATGTCGGCCCTGCTGACGACCACGATGCCGTACATGAAGGTCGTCGTCGCCGAGCTGGTGAAGCGCGGCATCCGCGATGACTACATCGTCATGGTCGGCGGCGCGCCGCTGAACGAGGAGTTCGGCAAGGCCGTCGGCGCCGATGCCTACTGCCGCGACGCGGCGATCGCGGTCGAGACAGCCGTCTCCCTGGTCAACGATCGCAGGTCCCGGGTCGCGTCGGCGTAGTTCCACGATGCGGAACACGCCTCAGGCACCGTCGAACGGAGGTGGCCGGCTGCCGGCACGTCCGCCGCTGGTGATCGGTTGCGGCGCCCTGGCGAACGAGCTGGTGGAGCTGACCAGGCGCGCCGGCCTTCCGCCGATGGACCTGACCTGCCTGCCGGCCTCACTGCACAACCGGCCGGAACGCATCCCATCCGCGGTCCAGGCTCGGATCCGGCGCGCTCGCGCCGATGGCTACGATCGGATCTTCGTCGCCTACGCGGACTGCGGGACCGGCGGCCTCCTGGACAGGGTCCTCGAATCGGAGGGCATCGCCCGGCTCGAGGGCGCGCACTGCTACGAGGTCTACGCCGGCCGGGCGGCCTTCGCGGCGCTCCACGATGCGGAACCGGGCACGTTCTATCTGACCGATTACCTGGTTCGGAACTTCGAGCGGCTGGTCGTCCGTGGCCTCGGGCTTGACCGCCATCCGGAGCTTCTCCCGGTGTACTTCGGCAACTACCGCCGGCTGGTGTACCTCGCGCAGTCGGATGACGCCGCGCTGACGGAGCTCGCCGCCGCGGCCGCCGCGCGGCTCGGGAACCTCGCGTTCGAGCGGCGCCTCGTCGGGCTTGGCGAGCTCTCCGGAGCGATCGCGTCCTTTGCCCCTCGCGCGACCGATCGCCTTGCATCGAATGCAATGTTGGAGCTGCGCAAGCGCGGAACGGGCATCGTGTCGCCGCAGCTCGAAGGATTGGCCGTCGAAAGGGGCCACGGAGGAGATGCCGGTCTCGCCGCGGGGCTTACTGGCGCTCGTCCGCTGCGGGAATCCGGACGGCGTGGGTCCAGGAGCGCTCGAACTCGCCCCACAAGCGCCGGAACTCGCTTCACAGGCGCCGGAACTCGCCCCACATGCGCTGAAACATTGCATCCGATGCACGTTGCGCGTGGCGGCGGCCGGGGCCGCCGCTCGCCCGAAGCCGCGGCTGTCTCTGAGGCAGCTGCGTGATGGCCCAGCTCATCACGATCTGGTGGCGCGACATCCCGATGCAGGTGATCGCGCGCGAGGGGCGCAGGAACGAGAAGCGGGTCCTCGACAAGCGTTTCCAGTTCGCCGTCGACAAGGCCGCCATGAACGCCGGCAAGAAGTCGTACGGCGATTACATCGAGGAGATGGGCCGGGCCGAGCGGCCCTGCGGTGACGATCTCGTCGCGGAGGTCGAGGCCGAGGTCGCCCGGATCGATGCCGCGTACACGAAGGACGTGCTCCACGCCCTGATCGCCTCCGGCGGCGTCGGAGACCGGCTGTGATCGCGAGGGCCAGGCCATGAGCGCTCGAGGCATCACCCACACGGTCGTCAGCTCGGCCAGCCGCGACGTGATGATCGGCTTCGATCGGCCGTTCACGATCATCGGCGAGCGCATCAACCCGACCGGGCGGAAGCTCCTCGCGGAGGAGATGAAGGCCGGCGACTTCAGCCGGGTCGAGCGCGACGCGGTCGCCCAGGTCGAGGCCGGGGCCCACATGCTCGACGTGAACGCGGGCATCCCGTTGGCCGACGAGCCCGCGATCCTGGCGCGAACGATCCAGCTCGTGCAGTCGCTCGTGGACGTCCCGCTGTCGATCGACTCGTCGATCGTCGAGGCGCTCGAGGCCGGCCTCGCCGTCTATCAGGGCAAGCCGCTCGTCAACTCGGTGACCGGCGAGGAGGAGCGTCTCGAGCGGGTCCTGCCACTCATCAGGAAGTACGGCGCGGCCGTGGTCGCGATCTCCAACGACGACACCGGAATCTCCGAGGACCCGGACGTGCGCTTCGAGGTCGCGCGCCGCATCGTGGAACGTGCCGCGGATCACGGAATCCCGCGAGAGGACGTGATCGTGGATCCGCTGGTGATGCCGATCGGCGCGATGGCCACCGCGGGACAGCAGGTGTTCCGCCTGGTGAGACGGCTCCGTGAAGAGCTCGGCGTCAACTCGACCTGCGGCGCCAGCAACGTCAGCTTCGGCATGCCGGACCGCGAGCGGATCAACGCCGCGTTCCTGCCGATGGCGATCGCCTCCGGGCTGACCTCGGCCATCACGAACCCGCTCGCCGCCGAGGTCAAGGCCGCGATCATGGCCGCGGACGTCCTCATGGGCAACGACCAGGACGCGAGCCGCTGGATCCGCGCGCATCGCGAGGCCGCGCAGGGGCACGTGGCCGCGCAGGGGCGAGTGGCCGCGCCCGCTCCGAGCCGCGTCGCGGCCTCCGGGCCAGTGTCCCCGGCAACCCTCAGCGTCATCGAAGGCGGAAGCGTCCACACTCCCGGAGAACGGCCCGCAGGAAGCCGGCCGCGCATCAACCGTCGCGCCCTGGCCGCCGCGGCAGCGATGCGCGACGCCGCGGGAGGGCGTGCCGAGCGCTCCGGCGCAGGGGGTACCGACGCATGACCGCGTTCACGCCGAACGTCGCCGCCATCACGCTGTTCATCGAGGACCGTGAGCGCTCAAAGGCGTTCTATGCGCGCGCATTCGACGCCGACCCGATCTTCGAGGACGAGAACTCCGTCGTGTTCCGGCTGGACAACCTGGTCCTCAACCTCCTGGTCCGATCATCCGCCGATGAGCTGATCACGCCGGCGGCGGTGGCCGCCCCGGGCTCGGGCTCGCACTTCCAGCTCACGATGGAGGTCGACGACGCCGATGCGGCCTGCGCGGCGCTCCAGGCTCGCGGGCTGGCGCTGCTGAACGGACCGATGAATCGGCCCTGGGGCGTCCGGACCGCCGCGTTCGCCGATCCGGACGGCCACGTCTGGGAGGTCGGGTCCGGCATTCCGGCGGAATGAGGCGCGTCCGGTGACGCTTGAGCCCGGCGTCCAGGTGATCTTCACGCCGTCGGGACGGCGTGGGCGATTCGAGCCGGGGACGACCGTCCTCGATGCGGCGCGTTCGCTGGGCGTCGATCTCGATTCCGTCTGCGGCGGGCGCGGCCTGTGTGGCCGCTGCCAGGTCGTCCCCGCCGAGGGGTCGTTCCCGAAGCACGGCATCGAATCGTCGGACGGGCACCTGAGCCCCCGCAGCCCCGATGAGGACGAGTTCGACCGGCTTCGCGGGCTCGCCGCCGGGAGACGGCTCGGCTGCAAGGCCCACGTCGAGCGTGACGTGCTCGTCGACGTGCCGCCGGAGAGCCAGGTCCATCGACAGGTGGTCCGCAAGGGCATTCCGGTCCGCGACTTCGTGATCGATCCGGTCGTGCGGCTCTACGAGGTCGAGATCGAGCCGCCGGCGCTCGACCGGCCGACTGGGGCGCTGCGGCGCCTGCTCGAGGCCCTCGCCCGTGAGTGGCGTGAGCTGGAGCCGCAGGTCGAAGATCTCTCGGCCGACCTGTTCGTCACGACGCAGCTCCAGCCGGCGCTCGATGCTGGCGAGGGCCGGGTCACCGTGGCCATCCACGACGGTCGCGCGATCACGGGTGTCTGGCCCGGGCTCCACGATCGATCGCTGGGCGTGGCGCTCGACATCGGATCGACGACGATCGCCGGCCACCTCGCGGATCTCGCGACCGGCGAGGTCCTCGCCTCCGACGGCGTCATGAACCCGCAGATCCGGTTCGGCGAGGACCTCATGAGCCGCGTGTCCTACGCGATGCTCCACGAGGGCGGCGCGGCGGAGATGACCAGGGTGGTGCGGGAAGCCGTCACGAGCCTCATCACGGGACTGGCGAATCACGCCTCCGTGCCGGTCGAGGAGATCCTGGAGCTGACGATCGTCGGCAACCCGATCATGCATCACCTGCTGCTCGGGATCGATCCCACGCCGCTCGGATCGGCGCCGTTCGCGCTTGCCGTGGACTCGGCGGTCCGGGTGCGCGCATCCGAGATCGACCTGCCGGGCCACCCCGGTGCGCGGGTCTATCTGCTGCCCTGCATCGCCGGCCACGTGGGCGCGGACGCGGCCGCGGTGATCCTGTCCGAGACGCCCTACCTCGCGGACGAGGTGACGCTCATCGTCGACGTCGGGACGAACGCCGAGATCGTGCTGGGCTCGCGAGACCGGCTGCTCGCCGCGTCCTCCCCGACCGGCCCGGCCTTCGAGGGCGCGCAGATCTCCGGCGGCCAGCGGGCGGCGCCCGGCGCGATCGAGCGCGTGCGGATCGACAAGGACACGCTCGAGCCGCGCTTCCGGGTGATCGGCAGCAGCCGCTGGTCGGACGAGATCGGTTTCGAGGCGTCCACGCGCCGGACAGGCGTCACGGGAATCTGCGGCTCAGGAATCGTCGAGGTGATCGCGGAGCTGTACCTCGCCGGCGTGATCGCGCCCGACGGGTCGATCGACGGCTCGACGGCCGCGCGCTCCCCGCGCGTCGTGCCCGATGGGCGGACATTCTCGTATCTGCTCCACGAGGGCGGGCCGGGCGCGGATCTCGGGGATGGTGAGGTCGGGCCGGCGTCGCCGCGCATCCTCGTCACCCAGAATGACGTCCGCGCGATCCAGCTGGCCAAGGCCGCGCTGTACGCGGGAGCGAGACTCTTGATGGACCATCTCGGTGTGGCGACGGTCGATCGAGTGAAGCTTGCAGGCGCGTTCGGGAGCCAGATCGACCCGCTCCATGCGCTGGTGCTTGGCCTCGTGCCCGATGCGCCGCTGGATCGCGTCGGCGCGGCGGGCAATGCCGCCGGCACCGGTGCGCTCATCGCGCTGCTATCGGGCGAGGCGCGACGAGAGATCGAGCGGGTCGTGCGAACCGTCGAGAAGATCGAGACCGCGGTGGAGCCGCGCTTCCAGGAGCACTTCGTCGACGCGATGGGCATCCCCCACGCGACCGCGCCGTCAACGCACCTCTCGACGGTCGTGCAGCTGCCAAATAGCAACACCGGTGCTGGTATCCACCAACGGCGGCGACGGGACGGCAATCGCCGCACGGTCCGCGCATGATCCCCGCACGAATCGGGCGCAACGTTGGGCCTCGGACGCTTTCGGTCCGGTCGCCTCGTGCATATGAGCATCACCAGTGCTACCCGGTGCAAAACCAGTGCCATTCGGTGCAAACGCTCCCCGGGGCGCGCAGTGGAGACGGACGATGATCGACAGCCAGGGAGCCGGCCGCGGCGGTCCGGACGACGGCGCTCGCGGCAGGCCGGGCGGCGGTCGCGCCGCTCGACACGCGGCCCGCCAGGCGGCGGCCCACGCCGTGGGCGCGCCGTTCCTCACCCGCAAGCTGAAGCCCTTCGAGGTCCTGAACGAGGAGGGCCTCGCGCTCATCGAGCACAACGCCGACACGATCCTCGAAGAGGTCGGGATCATCTTCCGGGGCGACCCCGAGGCGCTGGAGACCCTTCGAAACGCCGGCGCCGACGTGGAGGGCGAGCTCGTCAAGTTCCCGCGAGGGATGTGCCGGCAGATCGTCCAGGCCACGGCGCCCCGGACCTATACCCAGCACGCCCGGAACCCGTCGCGCAGCGTCGAGATCGGCGACCCGTACACCGTCCTCGCCCCGAACTACGGCAGCCCTTTCGTCCGCGACCTCGACAACGGCCGCCGCTACGGGACCCTTGAGGACTTCCGGAACTTCGTGAAGCTCACGTACATGACGCCCCACCTCCATCACTCGGGCGGGACGGTCTGCGAGCCCGTCGACGTGCCGGTGAACAAGCGCCACCTCGACATGGTCTATTCGCACATCCGCTGGTCGGACAAGCCGTTCATGGGCTCCGTCACGCACCCCGACCGGGCGCGCGACACGGTGGAGCTGGCGAAGATCGCGTTCTCGCCGCTCGGCAAGGACTATCTGGACGACCACACCGTCATCACCTCGCTGATCAACGCGAACTCGCCGCTGGTCTGGGACTCGACGATGCTCGGCGTCGCGCGCGTCTACGCGCAGGCCAACCAGGCGAACCTCATCACGCCCTTCATCCTCGCCGGCGCGATGTCGCCCGTGACGGTCGCGGGCACCGCGGCGCAGACGCTGGCCGAGGCGCTCGCGGGCATGGCGTTCGTCCAGCTGGTGCGGCCGGGCGCGCCGGTCATCCTCGGGTCCTTCGCGTCCTCGATCTCGATGCAGTCGGGAGCGCCCACCTTCGGGACCCCTGAGCCGGCGCTGGTCCTCTACGTCATGGCCGCGCTCGCGCGCCGGCTCGGCGTGCCGTTCCGGTCCGGCGGGAATCTCTGCGCCGCCAAGACGGCCGATGCCCAGGCGGCATACGAATCCGCGGCGACCTTCATTCCGACGATCCTCGCGGGCACGAACTTCGTCCTCCACGCCGCCGGCTGGCTGGAGGGTGGCCTCGCCGTGGGCTACGAGAAGTTCATCCTCGATCTCGACCAGTGCGGGATGGCCGGCGTCTTCGTCGGCGGGGTCGATCTCTCCGAGAACGGCCAGGCCCTCGACGCGATCCGCGAGAACGGCCCCGGGATGCACTTCCTCGGCAACTCGCACACGCTCGCGAACTTCGAGACCGCGTTCTATCGCTCCGCGACCGCGGACAACAACTCGTTCGAGCAGTGGCTGGAGGACGGCGCCCTCGAGTCGCCGCAGCGAGCCAACAAGATCTGGAAGCGGATGCTCGCGGAATACGAGGCGCCGCCGATCGACCCCGGCGTCGACGAGGCCCTCATCGAGTACATCGCGCAGCGCAAGGCCGCCTTCCCCGACTCCGACGTCTAGGGCTCGGCAATGGTCGGCCTCCTGCGTGGCGGCTCCCGCCTCGACGCCGACGGCTCGGCGGCCCTCGCTCGGGTGCTCGCCGACCCGACGTTCGAGATGATCCCGCTCAAGAACGTCCGCGAACAGGCGGCGGCGCTCCCGCGAGGCGCGGCGGTGTCGGTGACGGCATCGCCGGCCAAGGGCATCGAGGCGACGGTCGAGCTCGCGATCGAGCTCGAGGGCAGCGGGCTGCGCGCGATCCCGCACCTCTCGGCCCGGATGATCCGCGACCGCGCGCACCTCGCCGCGCTGCTCTCGCGCCTCCGCGACGCCGGCATCGATCGAGCGT
>JAICVI010000006.1 GCA_025935415.1 Chloroflexota bacterium | reverse complement strand
GTTGAACCCGTAGCGCTCGAACGGCTCGAAGGCCTTGAAGACGGCATCGATCGTCGCCGGCGGGACGCCGCGCTCCGCCGCCTGCGTGACGAACTTCTCCTTCTGGGCGCGCAGGACCGAGGACTTCTTCTTGCGGATCGCGTAGCCGAGGGTGTCGGCCTCCGGGCCCGTGAAGCCGCCGAGCGCGATCGCGGCGGCCATGATGTCTTCCTGGTAGACGAAGATGCCGTACGTCCGCTCGAGAAACGGCTCCAGCAGCGGGTGGAGGTAGGACACCGGCTCCTGGCCGTGCTTCCGCCGGATGTACGCGGGGATGTTGTCCATCGGGCCGGGGCGGTACAGCGCGACCATGGCGGCGAGGTCGAAGACGGACGAGGGACGCAGCTCGCGGACGTAGCGCCGCATCCCAGCAGACTCGAGCTGGAAGATGCCGGTCGTCTCGCCGGTGCTCAGGAGCTCGAACGTCTTTTTGTCGTCCAGGGGGATGTTGTCGAGGTCGATGTCGATGCCGCGGTGGGCCTTGATGAGGTCGACGGCGTTCTTGAGGATCGTGAGGTTCGAGAGTCCCAGGAAGTCGAACTTCAGCAGGCCCAGCGCCTCGATCCCGTGCATCTCGTACTGGGTCATCAGCGAGTCCGAGTTGGTGGCCTTCTGGAGCGGCATCAGCTCCGTCAGGGGCTCGCGCGAGATCACGACGCCGGCCGCGTGCGTCGAGGCGTTCCGGGCAACGCCCTCCAGCTGGCGCGCGAAGTCGATCATCCGCTTCACGCCGGGGTCCTCGTCGTACTGGCGGCGGAGGTCCGGCGCCGTCTCGAGGGCCTCCTCCAGCCTGATCCCGAGCTGGTTCGGGACGGCCTTGGCGACCCGGTCCACGTCGCCGTACGAGTGGCCGAGCACCCGACCCACGTCCCGGATCGCTGCACGGGCGAGCATCGTGCCGAACGTGATGATCTGGGCGACGTGGTCCTGGCCGTACTTCCGCGAGACGTAGGCGATGACCTCGTCGCGGCGATCGTCCTGGAAGTCGACGTCGATGTCCGGCATGGTCACGCGGTCCGGATTCAGGAACCGCTCGAACGGTAGGCCGTAGGCGATCGGGTCCACGGGCGTGATGCCGAGGGTGTAGGTGACGATCGAGCCTGGCGCTGACCCTCGGCAGGTCGTCTGGATGCCCTTCTCCCGCGCGAATCGGATGAAGTCCGCGACGATGAGGAAGTAGCCGGCGTAGCCCATCGACGTGATGACGCCGAGCTCGTAGTCGAGCCGGTTCTGGAGCTCCTCGGTGGGCGTCCCGTAGCGCCACTCGAGGCCACGCTGGCATTCCTTGCGCAGCCACGTCTCCGGCGTCTCGCCATCCGGGACCGGGAAGTGCGGGATTCGCGTCGTGCCGAGCGGCAGCTTGACGTCGCACATCTCCGCGATCCGCCTGGTGTTCCGGATCGCGTCGAGCTGGTCCGGGAACTTCGCGGCCATCTCCGCGGCTGACTTCAGGTAGAAGTCGTCCGTCTCGAACTTCAGCCGACCGGGCGTGTCGAGGTTGGAGGCGGTGCCGACGCACAGCAGGACGTCATGGGCCTCGTGCTGCTCGCGGCGGACGTAGTGGAGGTCATTGGTGACGACCAGGGGCAGCCCCAGCTCGGGGGCGAGCCGCAGCAGCTGCTCGTTCAGGCGTCGCTGTTCGGCGAGCCCGTGGTCCTGGAGCTCCAGGAAGAAGCGGTCCTTGCCGAAGATGTCCGAGTAGCTGCCCGCCACCGCCCGCGCCAGGTCCCAGTCCTCGACTTCGAGCGCGCGCGAGACCTCGCCGTTGAGGCACGCGCTGAGCCCGATCAGGCCGTCGCTGTGCTTCGCCAGGTGTTCCCGGTCGATCCGCGGCTTGTAGTAATAGCCGTCGATGTGGGCATCCGTGACGAGCCGGCAGAGGTTCCGGTAGCCGGTCAGGTTCTCGGCGAGCAGGATCAGGTGGTAAGGCTGAGCGTCGGCCTTGCCCTCCTTGTCCGTCATCGAGCGGCGCGCGACATACGTCTCGACGCCGATGATCGGCTTCAGGCCCTTGTTGACCGCGGCCTGGTAGAACGCGACCGAGCCGTAGAGCGCGCCGTGGTCGGTCAGTGCCAGGCTGTCGAAGCCCTTCTCCGTCGCCTCGTCCACGAGGTCCGTGATCCGGCCGAGCCCGTCCAGCAGCGAGAACTCGGAGTGGGTGTGGAGGTGGACGAAGTCGTTCGAGGCGAGCGTCAAGTTCGGGCACCACGGGGCTGCGAGTCGTTTCGGTGGGCCTCGCGCCTGCTCGCCTGGCTCGAGGATGGGGGCGCAGCTCAGTCTACCGGCGACCGGGCTCGCGGGTCGGTCGCTACGCGGGCGACCAGGTGCGGAGGTCGCGGGGCACAACCTCGGCGACGAGCGGCAGCGAGTGGAACAGCGTCGGGACGTCGTCGGCGACAAGTCGGGCGATGGCAGCGTCGACGCCATCACCGAGGCGCCAGTCAGGGACCGCGACGAGCAGCTCCTCGAGGAAGATCCGGACCTCGAGCCGGGCGAGGTGGATGCCGATGCAGGTATGCGGACCGCTGCCGAAGGCGAGGTGCGGATTGGGTCGACGATCGAGGCGAATCTCGCCCGGTTGGGCGTACGCCTCCGGGTCGTGGTTGGCCGCGCCCCACCCGAGAATCACGATGTCGCCCGCGCGGGCGCTCCCCCACCCGCCCCTGACGTCCACGGTCGCGCGGCGCTCCATGCCGGTATTCGGGCTGAAGTAGCGGAGGTATTCCTCGATCGCGAGCTGCAGTCGCGCCGGCTCGTTCCGCAGGAGCTCGCGCGCCGCCGGATCGCCCGCGAGGTGCCACATCGCCCCGCAGAGGACGTGGATCACGGTGTCGCGGCCGCCGGCGAGGATCAGGTTCGCAAGGCCCACCTGCTCGAGCCGGGTGAGCGGCCGCCCTTCGATCGTGGCGGTGGCAATCCGGGCAAACGCGTCGTCCGTGGCGCCGGCTACAGCCCCGTCGAGGACACGGGCAACATAGGCATCCAGGCGGGCGCCGCTGCGCGACCCGTCGGGCAGGTGCTCCCAGCTCGTGATTCCCCAGGTCGTGAGCTCCGCCGCGTCCTGCGGCCTCCCAAAGGCGGTCGCGATCGTCGTGGCGACCATCGGCACCGCGAGGTCATGGACCGCCTCGACACGGCCGCGCCCGGCAAACCTCGCGGCCAGGTCCCGGCCGATCGCGCGCATCGCGGGCTCCAGCGCCGCGATGGCGCGCCGGCCGAGGATCGGATCGAGGATGGCCCGATAGGCGCCGTGCTCCGGCGGGTCGACCTCGAGTGGGAGCTGTGGGTAGTCGCGAACGTCGGGGTCGCCCTGGACGCGCGACGAGAAGCGCTGCCAGTCCTTTGCCGCGGCCCGCACCTCGGACAGGGACGTGATCTCGACCACGCCAGCAAGGTTGCGGACCCCGACCCTGTTGGTCACCGCGCCAGGATCGTCTCCAGCGCGGGCGCGATGCGCTCGACCCAGCGGGCGTACTGGATCCCGCTCGGGTGCAGTCCGTCGGAGGCCACGAGCGAACGATCCCTGCCCGCTTCGAGGGAGATGTCGTAGATGTCCACGACGGTGATGCCGAAGCCCGTCGCCAGCTGCGTCATCAGGGCGTTGTTCGCGCGAATGCCGGCCGACTGCTGGCCGCGATCGCCGAAGGCACCGCCCTGCGGGGTCACCGTGTAGTCCGGGATGGTGACGACGACGATGTGATCGGCGCCGACGAGCGTCACGAGCTCGGGCAGGATCCGGACGACGTTGTCCTCGTACGTCGACACGGGCACATCCTGGACGACGTCGTTGACGCCGATCAGGAGCGTGACCACATCGGGCTCCAGCGCCGCCAGCTTCGGCAGCTCGATCTCGACCAGGTCGCGGGAGGTGAAGCCGTTGACGCCGAGGTTCGCGACCAGGTCGAGCTGCGGGACCTTCGCCACGAGCTGGTTCGGAAAGCGCTCGGCCTCGGTGACCGACGTGCCGATCGTGTAGCTGTCGCCCAGTGCGACGTAGCGCAGCGTCGAGGCCGCCACGGTCACCGCGGGCAATGTGGGCGCCGTGCGCGCTGTGGGTGCCGCGGAAGGAGTCGCCGGCGCGAGCCCGTCCGTCCCGCAGCCCGCCGCGAGCAGCGCGGCGGCGCCGAGCCCGCAGATCCGCGAGATACCGCCACGGGAGCGGGACGTCGCCGCGGCCCTACGGCAGCCGGGAGTAGGCGTCGACGAGGACGTCCTCGAAGCGGTCGCGATCGATCCGGATGCCGACCTGCGCGTTCATCCGGCGGCCCTTTCGATCCACCCGGACCGGCAACCCGTCGCAGACGGTCCGGCCGCGCGCCGGTCCGCTGCCGGTGTCCACCTGGACGTCGTATTCGGCCACGTCCACGAGGTCCGCGATCGCGAGATGGGCAACGGCGACGGCATCATGGACGGACATCCGCGGCGTGCCGTACCACTGGCCCTCGCGCTGGAGCGCGTAGTCCGCGAGCTCGGCGGCGACCGCCCCGGAACGGGTGCCGAGGCCGCGCAGACGCTCCGAGGCGGGCGGGTACAGGACGGCCTGGTGCGTCACGTCGAGGCCCATCATCGTGATCGGAATCCCCGACTCGAAGACGATCGCGGCCGCCTCCGGGTCGGCGTAGATGTTGAACTCGGCCGAGACCGTGGTGTTGCCCTCGCCCACCGAGCCGCCCATCAGGCAGAGGTGCGAGATCCGGTGCCCGAGGTGCGGGTGCAGCCGCAGGAGCAGGGCGATGTTCGTCAGCGGACCGATCGGCGCGATCGCGACCGGCTCGGGATGCGATCGAAGGATGGAGGCGATCAGGTCGACGGCGCCCTCCGGTCGGGCCGTCGCGGACGCGTCCGGCAGCACCGTGCTGCCAATGCCGGCCTCACCGTGGATCTCGGTCGCCCGAACGACCTCACCGAACAGCGCACCCGCCGAGCCCTCACCGACAGGCACGTCCGAGGCGCCGTACAGGTCCAGGAGCCGGAGCGCGTTCGTGGTGCAGTGGCGCACGTCCGCGTTGCCGCCGACGGTCGTCACGGCGAGCAGGTCCAGCTCCGGGCGCGCGACCGCGAGCCCGATCGCGAGCGCGTCATCGAGCCCCGGGTCGCTGTCGATGATCAGCGGCAGCGGATTCTGGACCGTCCCGAGCGGCGCCGTTCGGGGCACGGCGGGCACGGGCACGAAGGTCGGGGCGACGACGGCGGCGGTCATGAACGGACTACCTCGGAAGCTTCAAGGCGGGTTGGTGGGCGGTGGGATGCTGTGGCAGCAGCGCTTCGGCGATTCTGCCCGAAGGTCGCGATCAGCCCTGCTCGTACGGCTGCCCGGCGGACGCCGGACCTCGAACACGCCCGACCACGCCGGCGACGACGACGATCGTGACGACGTAGGGGATGCTCTGGAGGATCTGCGGCGCGACGTCGACGCCCAGGATGGACAGCAGCGACTGGGTCGCGTCCGCGAAGCCGAAGACGAGCGCGGCCAGGAACGCGCCGACGGGATGCCAGGCACCGAAGATCATCGCGGCGAGCCCGATGAAGCCCTTGCCGGCGGTCATCTGGAGCTGGAAGCTCGACGACGTCGCGAGCGACAGGTACGAGCCCGCGAGGCCGGAGATGAGGCCGGCGAGGATGAGCGCGCGATAGCGGATCTGCAGCACGTTGATCCCGACGGTGCCGGCAGCCGCCGGCTTCTCGCCCGCCGCGCGCAGCCGCAGCCCCCAGCGAGTGCGGTAGATCATGTAGGTCAGGATCGCGACCATGGCGTAGGCGATGTACACGTACGGTGTCGCCACGAAGAAGATCGGCCCCAGGACCGGGATGTCCGCCAGCACCGGGATCCGGACCGCCTGGACCGGCGGCGGGCTGTTGTACTCCGTGGCGCGCGACAGGATGCGCAGGAAGATGAAGTTGGTGATCCCCACCGCGCCGATGTTGATGACCGTCCCGGCGATGATCTGATCGACCTTGTGGCGGATGCCGAGCCACGCCAGGAGCAGGCCCAGCAGCGCCGCCACGAGCATCGCGCTCACGACTGCCGCCAGGACCGCCAGCACGGCGTTGCCGGTGGCCAGGCTGACGATGCTGCCGACGATCGCGGCGACACAGGCCCCGACGAGCATCTTGCCCTCGAGGGCGATGTTGAGCATGCCGCTCCGCTCCGAGAGGATGCCGGCCATCGCGGCCATGGAGATCGGCGCGGCGAGCTCCAGGCTCCCGGCGAGGACGTTGGTGAGGACCGCGGCCTTGCCGGCAAGGAGATTCCCGAGCAGTGCCGCGATCCACGGGGCGATGGCCACGAGCAGCCAGCGGCGCCAGCGGAACTCGGCGCTCCGCAGCTGCAGCACACCGACGAGCGCGGTCGCGATCGCCGCGACGACCCACATCGCGCCGACGGTCGTGGAGAGCGTCGCTGTCTCGCCGCCCTGCTTGTCGATCCAGAACGAGAACGTGGCCGCGACGTCGAAGCTGCGGCTCGCGAGATAGCCCGCGAGCACGGCGAAGACGGCGAACGCGGCGCCACGGAGGCGGGAGTTGCGGAGGGCCTTGCGGGCCGCGAGGCCCTCGGGACGCATCGTGAGGGCAGCTTCAGCAGCGGTCATACGGTTCCTGCCGATTCGGACGAGACCTGGGCGATCTCGGGGGCTGGCTTGGCGACGCGGACGCGCCAGATGGATCTGATCAGGCCCGGCGCGGCCACGAACATGATCACCAGGGCCATGATGAAGAGCAGCAGGTCGAACGGGATGCCCGTGTCGATGCCCATCCGCTTGCCGCCCTGGGTCAACGCGCCGAAGAGGAGCGCGGAGACGACGACGCCGCTCGGCCGGAGGCCGGCGAGCAGGGCCAGCGCGATGGCGTTGAAGCCGATGCCGCCGGACAGGTCCAGCGAGAGCTGGCCAACGGTGCCGATCACGAGGAACCCGCCGGCCATCCCCGCAAGGCCGCCGGACAGGGACATCGCGAGCATCATCGAGCCGCCGGCGCTCATGCCGGCATAGCGCGCTGCGGTCGAGCTGAAGCCCGCGGCCCGGAGCTCGAAGCCCTTCGTCGTCCGGAACAGGAGCCAGGACACGGCGACGGCCATCAGCAGGGCGACCACGAACCCGAAGTCCAGCCGGATCGTGGGCAGGTTGATGAGGTTCGGCACGTCCACGATGCTCGACAGCTGCTTCGAGACTGGCGTGGTGCTCCCGGCGGCACGCAGGGCCGGGGATGTCGTGAGGATGAAGAACACGAACAGCGAGGCGATGTAGTTGAGCATGATGGTCGTGATGACCTCATGCGCCCCGGTGCGGGCCTTCAGGAAGCCCGGCACGAAGCCCCACGCGGCGCCGGCCAGCGTCGCGATCGCGATCGTCGCGATGAGGATGAGCCACGCGGGGATGACGCCGTTCAGGGCGATCGCCGAGGCCGTCGCAGCCAGGGCGCCGATCATCAGCTGTCCGTCGCCGCCGATGTTGAACATGCCGGCCCGGAAGGAGATCGACACGGCCAGGCCGACGAAGATCAGCGGCGTCGTCGAGACCAGCGTCTCCGTGAGCGGCCGGATCGCCCGGGCGATGTCGGCGGCGTTGCCGGTCTGAAGCGCGGTGATGATGCGATTCGGATCACCGAAGGCGCCCGCGAGCATCGCGCCGTAGGCGTTGAGCACCCCCTGGACGGCCCCGCCGAGGGTGCCGAGCGGGTCCGTCCCGATCTTCTGGAGGTTGTCGAAGTCCGTGAGGATGATGACGACCCCACCCAGGAGGAGGGCCGTCAGGACCGAGAGGACCGGCACCAGGATTCGGCGGAGCAGCGGTCCGACGCGCTTCATGCCGCCGTCCCCTCGCCGTATGTCGCGCCGCCCATCAGCAGGCCGAGGTTCTCGTACGTCGCGTCATCGCCGGCGAGGATCCCGACGATCCGCCCGGCGTACATGACCGCGATCCGATCGCCGACCGCGAGGACCTCGTCGAGCTCGGTGCTCACGATCACGATCGCCGCGCCGGCATCCCGCTGCTCGACCAGGCGGCGGTGAATGTATTCGATCGAGCCGACGTCGAGGCCGCGCGTGGGCTGGGCCGCGATGACGAGCTGCACCGGGACGGAGAACTCTCGCGCGACGACGACCTTCTGCTGGTTGCCACCCGAAAGCGCCCCGGCGTAGGTGTCGATCGAGGGCGTCCGGATGTCGAAGTCCTTGACCCCCTGTGCGGCGCGCTCCCGGACGACCTTGAGGTTCAGGACGCCGTTCCGGCTGTAGGGCGCCTCGTGGTAGGTGTCCAGGATGTAGTTCTCGGCGATCGTCATCGGGCTGATCAGCCCGTCTCGGCCGCGATCCTCGGGGATGTGCGCCACGCCCAGGTTCGAGACCTGGCGCGGACCCCACTTCTCGGTCCGCTTGCCGCCGATCGAGATCGCTCCCGAATCCGGTGTCCGGAGGCCGGTGATGGCCTCGACGAGCTCCGTCTGGCCGTTGCCCTGGACGCCCGCCACGGCGACGATCTCGCCCGCCCTGACCTCGAGATCGACGCCGTTCACGGCCATCTCGAGCCGGTCGTCGCGGACGAACAGCTGCTCGATGCTGAGGACGACCTCGCCCGGCTTCGCCGGACCCTTGGGGACGATGAGCTCGACGTCGCGGCCGACCATCATGTTGGCCAGCTCCTGGCGAGTTGCGGTCTTCGGATCGGCCGTGCCGGCGACGCGCCCACGGCGCAGGACGACGATGTCGTCGGCGACCTCGAGGACCTCGTTGAGCTTGTGGGTGATGAAGATGATCGTCGTGCCATCGGCCGCGAGTGAGCGGATGATGGCGTACAGCTCCTCCGTCTCGTACGGCGTCAGCACCGCGCTGGGCTCGTCGAGCACGAGGATGTCGCTGCGTCGGTAGAGGGCCTTCAGGATCTCGACGCGCTGGCGAACGCCGACCGGCAGGCTCTCGATCCTGGCGTCCGGGTCGACGTCGAGCTTGTAGCGCTCCGAGAGCTCGACGATGCGCTTTCGCGCGGCCGCGCGGTCGAACGTCCCGAGCGCGTCCTTCGTGGTCTCGGCACCGAGCGCCACGGCCTCCACGACGTCGAACACCGGGACGAGCATGAAGTGCTGGTGGACCATCCCGACCCCGGCCTCGATGGCGGCCACGGGATCGCCGAATGTCCGCTCCGTCTCGTCGATGAAGATCTGTCCCGAGTCGGGCTTGTAGAGGCCCGACAGGATGTTCATCAGGGTCGTCTTGCCCGCGCCATTCTCGCCGAGCATCCCGAGCACCTTGCCCCGGTCGGCCGAGATCGAGATCCGATCGTTGGCCAGGACCCCCGGGAACCGTTTCGTGATGTCCCGCAACTCAAGGCGCACGCCAATGGCCCTCGGCTGTGATGGAAACCGCCCCCGACCCGCGGTGCGGGCCGGGGGCGATCGCCGTTGCTGGTTCGGCTTACGGGGTGACTAGCAGCCGGGGATGCCCCGGGCTGCGGCGTCCGCCGGGGCGCCGATGAAGCTGCAGACCTTCACGCTGCCGCCGACGATGGCGTCCTTGAGGGCCGCGAGCTCGTCCTTGGTCGCCTGCGAGATCTGGCTGTCGTAATCGTGGAACGGCGACAGGAGGACGCCGTTGTTGGCGAGCGTGCCGACGTAGTCCTTGCCGCCCAGGTTGCCCTGCGAGCTGGACTTGAAGAAGTCGAGGACGGAGACGTCGATCGCCTTCTGCGACGAGGTGAGCAGCGCGCCGTTGGTCGGCGGACCAATGCTGATGTACTGGTCCGTATCGACGCCGATGGCGTACTTCCCGGCGTTGTGCATGGTCTCGATCGTGCCGTTGCCGGTGCCACCGGCGACCGGATGGACGATGTCCACGCCGTTGTCCAGGAAGGTCTGGGCGAACTGCTTGCCCTTGGTCGGGTTGCTCCAGGTGTCGTTGCCACCGCTGCCGCCGACGAGGGTCGCCGTCTTGGTGGGATCCTGCTGCGACGCGTCCCAGCCGATCAGCTTGACCGGGGTCGCAGGGTTCTTCTGCTGGTTGAAGTACTGGATGCCGGCGTACAGGCCGTCCATGAAGCGGGTCGTGCCGGGGAAGGCCTGGCCCGCGTAGGTCCCGATCTTGCCGGTCTTGGTGAAGCTGGCCGCCAGGTAGCCCGCGAGCATCGAGCTCTGGTCGACCTGGTAGTCGAGGCCGGTGAAGTTCGCCGGCTGCGGGGTGTCGTCGGCATTGCCGCAGACGAAGTCAGGCCCGCAGGCGTTCCACGCGGTGTCGACCTGCGCGAAGGCGATGTCGGGGTTCGCCGCGACCGCGGCCTTCGTCGCATCGGCCTGCAGGAAGCCGACCGTGACGATCGACTGGCAGCCCTTGTCGACGAGGCTCTGGATGTTGTTGGCGTAGTCGGTCGAACCCTTGGCCTCGCTGAAGAAGGTCGTGAAGCCGAGCGCCTTGGCGTCGTTCAGGCCCTTCATGGCGAGGTCGTTGAAGCCCTTGTCGCCGAGGCCGCCCGTGTCGAAGGCGACGCAGGCGATCCAGTTCACGGCCGCGGCCGACGGCGCCTCCGTGCCTGGCGCGGCAGAGGCCGGGCCACCGGTGGCGGGCGTGCCGGTCGTGGGTGCGGTGCTCGCGGTGCCCGTGCCGCACGCCGCGAAGATGAGGGCCGCCGAGGCGCCGAGCCCAAGCAGCCGTCGAGAGATCGCCAAGTGTGATCCTCCTCCAAAGTCCTCCGGCACTCCATGGAACGCCGGTCGTGCGGGGCAGGATACGCTAGCCCGATGTCCGGCGTCGACGGTCTCCGCATGATCGAATCGGACTCGTCGGCGCGGCGCCGCGAGCGCAAGGAATGGACTGCCGACCTCCTCGACCTGGAGGCCGGCCGGATCGGGGTCCCGGTGCTGGAGCGGGGCGCCATCCGGGACCTGCTCACCTCGTCCCCGAAGCCCCGGATCGCCATCGTCGGGGCATCCCCGAGCCCAGTCCGGCCGTCGCATGGCGTGCTCGTCGACCTGCTGGGCCTGGGCTTCGATGTCGTCCCGGTGAACCCCTCGGTCGCCGAGGTCGCCGGCCTGCCCTGCTACCCGTCCCTCGCGGAGGCGGTCACGGCAACCGGGCCGGTCGACATCGTCGATGTGTTCCGGCTCCCGCCCGCCTGCCCCGAGCATGCCCGCGAGGCGGTCGCGGCCGGCGCGAAGGTCCTGTGGCTGCAGCTTGGCATCGCCAGTCGCGAAGCGGGGCGAATCGCCCACGAGGGCGGCCTGGCCGTCGTCATGAACCGCTGCCTGGCCGTCGAGGCCGCCCGCCTGTGATCGCGGGCGCCACGCTCGAGGAGCACATCAACGAGATCGCCGAGCGGGCGCCCGACGACCCGGCGGATGGCTCCGTGATCCGGGCCGGCGAAGCCACGGAGCTGGTGGCACGGCACGCGCTCGGCTCCGTCGAGGCGCTGGCCCTCGCCGCGCTGCCCGTCGCCGACCGGCTCGCGCGGCCCGGGATCTCGAGGTTCCGAGTACCGGCCGTGGGCATCGAGGCCGGGTCCGGCGACCTCGTGCTCGGTGCGAACCTCGAGTTCCCGGGCACGGAGCTCGGCACGACGGTCCACGCCGAGGGCTTCGTGGCCCTCCGGGCCCGCCGGCGCGGCCGGGCGCTCGCGACGCTGGTCGTGCGCGAGGCGCGGCCGTGCGCCCACTGCCGCCAGACACTTTCCGAGGCGGGGACGGCCGGATCGCTGGTGCTCGTCGACGCCGCAGGCAATCGCCGGCGACTGGACGACCTCTACCCATGGCCCTTCCGGCCGGAGGCGCTCGGGGTCGCGGGCGACGATCCCGCGGCGGTTCGATGGCCGGATCTCGCCCTGGACCCGGCGGCGGTCCCTCCCGACCTCGCCGGGCTCCTGCTTGACGCCGGCAGGCGCGCGCACGCTCCGTACTCCGAAGCGCCGAGCGCCGTCGCGCTGCGGCTCGCCGACGGCCGCGTGGCCGCGGCCGGTGCCGTCGAGAGCGTGGCCTTCAACCCGTCCATCTCCGCGGCCCAGGCAGCCATGGTCGAGGTCGCCGCGCTCCGAGCGGAGCCGGACGGCATCACCGACGCCTGGCTCGCTCGCCGCGCCGCCCGCGCGATCGACCCGGAGGCCGGCTTTCGCTCGCTCTTCAGCGCGGTGGCGCCGGCGGCTCGCCTGCGCGTCGTCGACTGGACGGGCTAGGCGGCTCCGAGGCGGCGCGGGTGGTGGATCGCTCGAGCTGGTGGACGCAGCTGCCGGAGGCGGCAGCGGCGAATCTCGCCGCCGTCTGGATCCCGGTCGGGCTGCCCGGCTTCGCGGGCCGCGACAAGGCGGCAAGAGCCGCACGGCTGGATGCGCGCTTCGGCGCGGACGGCTGGCGCCTTGCCCACGTCGTGCGCGGCCGGGTCGTGCCCCCGTCGCAGGCGATCCTCGAGTACGAGGCGGCCTACCGGACGTTCCTCACCGCGCGCCGGCCGCTCGTCGCGTTCCTCGCCGAGGCCTGTGGCAACGTCTACGACGACGCGGTCGAGAATGTCTGGAGCAACGACTACGACCAGCCGACGACCCCGTCGAACCACTACCAGGACATCGCCGTCCGGCGCGTGGTCGCGGAGCTCGCCGATGATCCCGCCTGGCCGGAGGTCACGCCGACCGATCCCGGTGACACCGACCTCCTCGATTTCGGGACGGGCCGGACCGAGCGGGTCCCTCGTGCCTATGGCTTCCGCGGTGGCGGCCTGCTGCAGATCCGCGAGCCGGATTCGCCCGGGTTCATGCTCTCGCCCGCAGTCGTGCCGGTGCACGATCCCGTGCTCATCACGACCCTGCCCGATCGGCGCGAGTGGTATCACGCCGAGGGCATCGGGCATCTCTCGGTCGAGGCGTTCTGGCAGATGAGCAAGGTCGTCGAGGTTCGCTACGACCGCTTCCTCGCGTCCGGCGCACGGCGGCTCGATCCACTGGGCGAGTGAGCGCGACCAAGGGGGCCGCCGACGTCGCGGGAGCGAGCTCTGGCGCGACCCCGGCCGATCCAGCCGGCCGGACGCTCCTCCTTGGCACCATCAGCCTCGACCACTACCTGGCCAGCGGCGACGTCCTGCCTGGCGGCGGGATCCTCAACATGGCCTGGCACTGGCGCCAGCGGCTCGGACGGCCATTCCGCCTGCTCACGCGCGTCGGCGAGGACGGGCAACCGGTCGAGGCATTCCTCGCGCGCCACGGGATCGAGGTCGCGTCGCCGGCAGACCTCGCCGCGCCCGGTCGCTCCTCCAGCATCGACATCGAGATCCAGCCGGACCGCCAGCCGCACATGGACAACTTCGTGGGCGGCGTCTGGGACGACTACCGGCTGACCACCACGGAGCGCGCCGCGCTGGCGCGCGCCGAGCGCCTGCACGCCGTCCTGGTGGAGGGCGCCATCTCCGAGCTCGCGCGGCTCGCGCAGGAGGGCGCGCTGGTGGATCTCACGGTCTCCGCGGACTTCCTCGGGTTCCGGCACTACACGGTCGAGCGGCTGGCGACGACGATGGGCCACGTCGATCTCGGGTTCATCGGCTGGCCCGGCGCGGAGGACGCCCCGGAGGTCGCGGGCATGCGCGCGGTGGCCTTCGACCTCGAGCGCGTGCTGGTCGTGACGATGGGCGCGCGCTCGGTCTGGGTCTTCGACGGCCCGGCGCGAAGCGAGCGGCGGCACGCGGTCAGCCCGGTCGAGGTCGAGGGCACCACGCTTGGCTGCGGCGACGCCTACATCGCGTGGCACCTCGACGCGTTGTGGCGTGGCGCTTCCCACGACGAAGCGGTCCGGGCGGGCATGATTGGCGGCGCGCTGGCCACGGCGTGGGGGCGACCGCTCCCCGACGATGCCTACGCACCCTGACGCTGCCGCCCCGCGAACGAGGAGCCCTCGATGCCGATCCACCTCCAGGCCGAGCCCGGCGACTACGCCCCCACGGTGATCATCCCGGGCGACCCGATCCGCGCGACCAAGATCGCGGCGCGCTTCGACGGCGGCCTGGAGAGCACCCGCCAGGTGAACGCGAACCGCGGCCTCGTCGGCTACACCGGCACGGTCGAGGGCGTGCCGGTGTCCGTCCAGGTCACGATGATGGGCTCGCCGACGACCGGCATCGTGGTCGAGGAGCTGCTGATGCTCGGGGTCCGGACGCTCATCCGCGTCGGCACCACTGGCGCCTTCCCGCCGCTCCAGATCGGCGACGTCGTGGTCGCGACGGCCTCTGCGGGCTGGACGGGCTTCGCGAACGTCGTCGGTGGCGGGGAGCCCTCCGCGCCGGCCGCGGATCTCGGCGTGGTCCTCGCCCTGCGCGAGGCCGCCCAGGCCAAGGGCCTGACGACCCACACCGGACCGATCGTCACGTCGGACACGTTCTACGGCGATCCGAATCCCGCCGGCGTGACGCGCTGGGGGAAGCGCGGCTACCTCTCGGTCGAGATGGAAGCCGCGGCGCTGTTCCTGCTGGCGATGCGGGAGCGCGCGGCCGGAAGGCCCGTCCGGGCCGGAGCGATCCTGACGGTCTCCGACGTGCTGTTCTACCCGGACTCGCCGGAAGCGGCCCAGTTCGAGGGCAAGCCCTTCTTCCGGCCGCCCGAGGACGAGGTCAACGCCCGTGTCGACAGGACGATCGGCGCGGCGCTTGCGGCCGCAGCGGCGCTCGGCCGGGAGGTCTAGGTCCCGAAGTCCAGGTAGACGTCCCACGCGGGGACCACGCCGGGCTTCACGGCGGCCAAGCCGTACAGCGCGATCGCCCGCGTGTCGGTGCCGAAGAGCCGGCAGGGGCTGCACGTCCACGTGCTGGACCACCCCCGGGGCTGGTCCGGGCCGGCGGTGGTGTGCCCGCAGATCGTGGCCGTTTCGGCGCTGGGCAACGTGAGGATCAGCGAGATGGGCTGTGGGGCGCACGGCCCGTCGTAGGTTCCCGCAGGCCAGCCGTCGTAGGTGTCGAAGAGCGGCGGATCGACGAGCCGGCTTTTCACGACCAGCCAGCGGATACCGGCGGCGCCGGTCGGCTGGTAGCTGCCGTAGATCCGCAGCCAGTAGTAGTCCTTCTGCGGATCCGAGTCCGCCGGCTCCCGATAGGCCTGCCAGCAGACGTCGGCCCAGCCGGAGGAACGCTCGATCCTGTCCAGGCAGGCCTGCCCGTTGGGCGAGGCGGGCGGAACCTCGGCCCCGTCCTCGCTGGCCATATCCGGTGCGATCGCGCCGGTCATCGTGGTCCGTGCGATCGGGAGCATGGCCGCGTTCGCGGGGACGGATGGTGGGGCAAGGAACACCAGGTACCCCGCCGCGAGCCCGGCGATGACAACCGCCAGCAGGAGTGTCCGCCCGAGGCCTCTGCGCATCGCTGTCCTCCCGAACGGTGACGCGGTCAGGAGACGAACGATAGGCCCCGTGTGAAGTCCTCGATCAAGTCCGCGACGTCCTCGCAGCCCACGGAGACGCGAACGAGGCCGTCGCGCTTCGGCTGCGGGTAGACGAGCGTGAAGACGTCGCCGAGGCTGACCCCGACATCGCAGAGTGCGAGGTTGTCGGTGAACGCGGTCATCGCCGCGATCCCGCCGTGCATGCGGAAGCTGAGCATCGCGCCGCCCGGGCCATCGATCAGCCGCGACGCGACGTCGTGGTCCGGGTGCGACGGCAGGCCCGGGTAGCGCACCCACTCGACCTTGTCCTGGCCCTCCAGGAACTGCGCCAGCCGGATGGCGTTCGCCGAGGCGGCCCGGGATCGCAGCGGGAGCGAGCGGACGCCACGCAGCACGAGCCAGCTGGCGAACGGGCTCGCCGCCTGGCCGAGGGTGTCGACCTGCTTGCGGATGGGCTTCAGGAGCGTGGCAGGGCCCGTGACGGCACCCGAGACGGCGTCACCGTGGCCGGAGATCCACTTGGTCGCGGCGTGGACGACGAGATCCGCTCCGTGCTCGATCGGGCGGAGCAGCGCCGGCGCCAGGAAGGTGTTGTCCGCGACGACGATCAACCCGTGGCGATGGCCCAGCTCGGCCAGGCGATCGATGTCCGCGACCCGGAGGCGCGGGTTCGTCGCCGTCTCGAAGAACAGCATCTTCGTCTGCGGGTTGATGGCGGCCTCGACCGCCGCGAGGTCCGTCATGTCGACCGGCGTCACGCCGATCCCGCGCCGCGGGAAATCGTCCTCGAGCAGGATCCGGGTGATGATGAAGAGCTCGTCGCCCACGACGACGTGGTCGCCGCTGCCGAGGTGCGCCAGGAGCGTCGAGGAGACGCAGGCCATGCCCGACGCGGCGACGATCGCATCCTCGGCCCCGTCCAGCGAGGCGAGCTTCTCCTCGAGGGCGCGCGTCGTCGGGTTGCCGGTGCGCGAATAGAAATAGGCGGTGGGATCGCCGTCCATCGCCCGATCGACCGCGTCCTCCTTCTCGGCGGCGGTGTCGAACGCGAAGGTCGCCGTCGCGTAGATCGGGGTGTTGTGCGCGTGGGTGACGGGGTCGGGGTGCTCCCCCGCGTGGATCGCCCGCGTGGCGAAGCCGCGACCCTGCGTGCGCTCGCGGGCCACGATCAGTGGACGAGGAAGCCGAGGACGCTGACCACGAACCCTGCGGCCATGACGATCGCGCCGTTCCGCGCGTCCTTTCGAGCCATGTCCATCGCGACGGACGCGCCGGTCGGTCCGGCATCGCGGAGCCCGCCGCGCCAGGACTCGTACCGCGCGATGTTCGCCTCCTGCGCCTTCAGCGCCTGGTAGCGCGCCCACGGACCGCGCGCCCGCGCATAGCCGGCACCCATCGCGACGAAGCCCGCGGCGATGAGCGCGAGGTTCAGCAGGCCCATTATTTCCCGCCGCCGTCCGCACCGAGGCGCTCGCGGATCGCCGCCGTCGCGACGGCGGCGTTCGCCTGGCCCTTCGTCGCCTTCATCACCTGCCCGATCAGGAACCCGATCGCCTGGCCCTTGCCCGCTCGGAAGTCCGCGACGGCGGCCGGGTTCGCCGCGAGCACCTCGTCCACGACGCTCCCGAGCGCGCCGGCATCGGAGATCTGGCGCAGGCCGAGGCGAGCCACGATGGCATCGACCGCCTCGCCCGTGGCCGCGTGCGCGTCGAGGACGTCGCGACCGGACGAGCGGTTGATGGTCCCCTCGCCGACGAGCGCCACGAGCCGAGCGAGCTGTGCCGGATCGACCGAGACTGGCTCGGCGGCCGCGTTCCGGAGGCGCAGGTAGTCGCCGGTCACCCAGTTCGCCACCGGCTTGGCATCGAGCCCGGGCGCCGCGGCGAGCGTCGCCTCGAACAGGCGCCCGGCGTCGGCATCCGCGACCAGCACCGCGGCGTCATAGGCCGACAGCCCGAGTGCCTCCTCGTAGCGCACGCGGCGCGCGGCGGGGAGCTCGCCGAGATCTGCGCGGATCTCCGCGAGCCACGCGGCATCGACCCGCAGCGGGGGCAGGTCGGGCTCCGGGAAGTAGCGGTAGTCGTCGGAGGTTTCCTTGCTCCGCATGTGGTAGGTCTCGCCGCGGTCGTCGGCCCAGCCCCGTGTCTCCATGCGGAGCGTCTCGCCCGCATCGAGGAGGGCGGCCTGCCGCTCGATCTCGAAGGCCACCGCTCGCTCCACCGACCGGAACGAGTTCATGTTCTTGACCTCGACCCGCGTGCCGAAGGCCTCGGTCCCTCGCGGACGGAGGGAGACGTTCGCCTCCACCCGCATCTGGCCCCGTTCCATGTCGGCATCGGAGGCGCCGACCGTGCGCAGCAGCAGCTGGAGCTCCTCGCCGTAGCGGCGGGCCTGCTCGGCGGTGCGGATGTCCGGCTCCGTCACGATCTCCATCAGCGGCACCCCGGAGCGGTTGAAGTCGACCAGGCTCAGCCGCTCGCCGTTCGGGCCCTCGCCGTGGACGAGCTTGGCCGTGTCCTCCTCGAGGTGGGCGCGCGTGATCTGCACCGTGAACGGCCCCTCCGAGGTGTCGAACGTGAGCCGCCCTGCCGAAGCCAGCGGCAGGTCGTACTGGCTGATCTGGTAGCCCTTGGGCAGGTCGGGGTAGAAGTAGTTCTTGCGATCCCAGCGGGTCGCCGCCGGGGTCTGGGCCCCGATCGCGGCGCCGGTGGCCATGACGAGCTCCACGGCTCGCTTGTTCATGACCGGCAGCGCGCCCGGCAGGCCGAGGCAGACCGGGCAGGTGTGGCTGTTGGGCCGGGCGCCGTCGTAGGCGGTGGAGCACGAGCAGAACATCTTCGAGGCCGTCTTCAGCTGGCAGTGCACCTCGACGCCGATGACGGCCTCGTAGCGCTCGAGGACGGCGGCGGTCGCCTCTGCTGTCGGCATGGCCCGAGTGTCGCATATGGCCGAGATGGAGCGGCCTCGGTCAGGGTGCCTTCCGCTTCCGGGGCGCACGCGGCGTCTTCGCCGGGGGTGCTGTCGGGCTCGCAGGCGAGGGTTTCGGCTTGACCGGCGACGGAGTCGACCTGGCGGCTGCAACCTTGCTCGCCGCGGGCTTGCTCGCGGGGGCCTTGGCGGGCGCGGGCTTGGCGGGGGCGGGCTTGGCGGGCGTCGGGGGCTTGGCGGCCTTGGGAGCCTTCCCGACGCTCGCGCTGGCGCGTCGGGCTCGCCGCGGCGCTGCGGATCGAGGCTCCGTGGCGCCATCGGCGATGAGCCGGGGCGTGCCATGGCGAACCCACATCGAGGCGGCCATCGCCTGGCCTGCCGCCCGCGTGTCGAGCGCCTCCACGTTCCACCACTCGAACCGCACCCGCTCGGCGTCGACGTCGACGATCGAGTAGCCGTGACTGTCAAGATCGACGTGCTGGAGGTGCGGCATGCCAGCAAGCAGGGCCTTCTCCACCTTGAGCGACTCCGTGCGCAGGCCCCAGCCCATCTTGTCGTCGAGGTTCTGGGAAGTCAGGCTCGTGTTCACGAACTCGACGGCGACCGGCGGCTCCGTTGGGGTCTCCGCGAGCTCGGCCGCGAGCGCGACGTGGACGTCGCCGCTGAGCACGACGACGTTCGCCTCGGGCAGCTTGCCGATGACGTCCAAAACCTCGCGGCGCTCGACCGGGTAGCCGTCCCACTGGTCGAAGTCCGGGCCCGTGCCGTCGGAGTCGATCAGCTTGACCTTGACCAGCGCCGTGCGCACGAAGTCGGGCAGGCCGTCGTTCCAGGTCCGGGCCATCACCGACGGGTTGCCGACCAGCCGCCACCGTGCCCGTGAGCTCCGGAGCGCTTCGAAGAGCCACGCCTTCTGCTCGGGACCGAGCGCGGTCCGGTCCTTCCTCGTCATGCCCGGCGGCGGGATCGGCTCGTCGCGCATCGTCCTCGTGTCGAGCATGAACAGCTCGGCGAGCCCGCCGATCGGGATGGACCGGTAGACGCGCTCCGGCTTGGCCATCTCCGGGCGGCGGACGGGAAGCCATTCCTCCCGCGCCTGGAAGGCCGCGGCCCTGCGCCTCGACCAGGGTCCGTCACGCTCGGCCCTGTGCTCGGTCGCGCCGTCGCGCCAGGCGCCGTCCGCGAACTCGTGATCGTCGACGGTGGAGATGAACGGGTGCGCGGCGCTCACGGCCTGGATGTCCGGGTCGCGGCGGTACTGGGCGTACCGGCGGCGGTAGTCCTCGATCGTCACGCACTCGTGGAGGGGGTCGAACGGCCGGCCGATGTCCCTGCTCGGCGTCTGGCTCGGCGGTGGCGTCTGCGAGGCCTCGTAGATCCAGTCGCCGAGGTGCAGCACGAAGCTGATGTCGTCGCGCTCCGCGATTCGGGCGTAGGCATTGAAGTGCCCCGCGTTGTACTTGGCGCACGAGACCTGGGCGAATCGCAGCGTCCGGACGTCCTCGTCCGGCAGCGTCCGCGTCCGGCCCTGGGGCGACGGCTCGCCCTCGACCTCGAAGTCGTAGACGTAGCGGGTGTCGGGCGAGAGGCCGCCGACGTCGACGCGGATGGTCGAATCGGCCTCGACCCGCACGCGCGTCTGGCCGTTCGCGACCATCCGTCCGGACTCTGCCTCCAGGACGCGCCACAGGGCGGCTGTTGGCGTACGTCCCTCCGGCGCCGTCACCCGGGTCCACAGGACGACCCGGCGCGGCGTGGGATCGCCGCTCGCCACCCCGTGCTGGAACAGCGACCCGCCGGCCCGCTCCATCACCCGATCGCGCCCGTCACGATGTGCGTGCGGCCGCCGGGGCCTCGTGGATGGCGCGGCCGGCGCGGAGTCCCGACTCGAGCGCCCCCTGGATCCACGCGTGATACAGCGAGCAGTGCTCGCCGGCGAAGTGGATCCGGCCCTCGGGCTTGAGGATGTCCGGCTGCAGCGTGGTCAGCTGGCCGGGCTCGAACATCGCGAAGGCTCCGTTCGCATAACGGTCGTCGTACCAGGCGTGGCTGGCGCCGACCTCGTAGACCTCCCGGATCCGCGGGTGGATCTTCGCGACATCCTCGAGCGCCTCCTCGAGTCGGGTCTCCTCGTCCATCGCACCCCAGCGGGCCGCGTCCTGGTCCCACGTGTAGCTCGCCAGGAGGACGCCGCGCGGCGTCGACGGATCGGGCGTCGGGTAGTTCATGCGGCGGATCGGCAGGTCCGTCACCGTCGCGCCGCCCGTGATGCCGTCCTCGGACTCCCAGATGCGCTCCGAGACCTGGAAGAGGATCTTGGTCGAGGCCGAATAGTTGAGCTGCCGGATCGCGCGCTGCTTCTCGCGCGAGAACGGCGTCATGATCTCGATCTGGCGCAGCACCGAGAACGGGATCGCGACGATGGCGTAGTCGCCGCGCTCCGAGAAGCGGCCCGACTCGGTCTTGAAATGGACCGTCACGCCGTCGGCGTCCTGGTCGATCGCGTGGACCTCGGCGCCGAACCGGATGCGCTCCGGGATCTGGTGGTAGAAGGCGTTCGGCAGGTTGTCCATCCCACCGACGATCTCCTGCATGTCCTCGAAGGCCCGCCCGAAGTCCTCGCGGAACTCCTCCACGACGGCGTTGTTGATCCCGGCCTCCACGAAGTTCATGACCCCGTACATCTCGATGGCGCCCTCGGAGAAGCCCTTCATCTCCAGGAACTCGCGGATGCTGTAGCCGTCCCACTCGCGGTAGACCTGGTCCCAGCCTCCCACGGGGTCGGCCTCGACCAGCGCCCGGATGTCTCTCGTCGCCGCATCCCAGAGGTCGCCGGCCGAGTGGCCGCGCTCGTGCTCCGCGACCGTGAAGCCGAGCTCGTCCGGCGTCAGCCCGGCCTGCTCCGCGGTCATCCGCTTGCCGCCGACGTACACCAGACCCCTGGGATTGCCCATCACGAACGGGCGGAGGGGCAGGCCGAAGTGGTCGACGTAGCCGAGCGTCAGGTCGTGTACCCGCGGGATCCGCATCGCGCCAGCCTCGGCGTAGAGGCCCGGGGCAAACGTTCGGAGGGTGTGGACGCGCCCGCCGACCCGGTTCTGGGCCTCGAGGATCAGCGGATCGTGGCCGGCGCGCGTCAGCTCGTAGCCGGCAACCAGGCCGGCAATGCCGGCGCCGACGATGATCACCCGCTTGGCGGCCTGCTCTCGCCCCTCGAACGTTTCCATGGCCCCTAAGGATGCCGTGCCCGGTGGAGCGGCGTCTGGCGCGCCCGCTCGAGCCGGGGCGGGCCGCGGTGTCAGGTCCGGTAGGTGCCGGTGGCGCCCACGACGAGCTTGCCGTCGTCGCTCTTCAGGTTCCTGCAGCTGAAGGTCCCGGAGATGTTCGTCGGGTTCACCGCCATCCCGATCGTGCACTCGCCGGCGTCCGAGGTGAAGCTCACCGGCCTGTCCTTCACGGTGACGGTGAAACGAAGGACGAGCGTCTCGTCGGTCGAGCGCGTGCCGCGATCCGCCGCGCCCTCGATCCCGAGCACCTGGGCGCCCGTGTCGGTCCAGGTCGCCGCCAGCGGCGCACCGGGCGCCCCTGTGCTGGACGGCCCGGCAAAGGCGACCGTCTGGTTGAGCTTCCCCGTCAGGACCAGCGTGGCGTTTCCGGGCTCACGCGTTGCCGCGGCCGCGGGGGCAAGGGACGGGCTGGACGTCACGCTCGCGGCGCCGGGGTTGGGTCCGCCGCCGGCGAGGAGCAGGAGCCCGACGAGGATGACGGCGCTGAACGCGGCGCCCGCGGCCACCCGCGAGGTTCGGAGCAGCGTGGCGATCTGCGCACCGAGCCCGAGCAGGGCCGTGCCCAACGAGATCCCGGCCTGCTCGCCGGGCTCATCGGCCAGGTCGAGACCCGGCTCGAGCGTGGAAGCGCCCGTTGAGCCCGGGGCGCGATCAGGTTCGTCCGGCTCCGCCTCCGCGGCGGCGAGGTCGATCTTCGCTTCGTCCTCGGCGGTGAGCTCCATCCCGCTGCCGCCGTAGGCCGCGAGTGGCTGGTCGTCGAGCGCCCTGCCACCGTCGTATGTCGGTTGCACGCCGCGATCCTCCGGAACGCGGTGCGCCGGGTCAATCCGCCAAGCGTCCTACGTGGCGTTGGCCCGTTCGACGAACCGCTGGATGCGGTTCATGGCCTCTTCCAGGCGCTCGTAGGACGTCGCGTAGCACGCGCGGACGTGGTCGGCGCCGGATGGCCCGAACGCGCCGCCGGGCACCACGGCCACGTGCTCTTCCTCGAGCAGGCGACGGGAGAAGGTGTCGGCATCGAGGCCGGTGGAGGTGATTCGCGGGAAGGCATAGAACGCGCCGCGGGGCTCGAACGTCTCGAGGCCCATCTCGTTGAACCGATCGACCACCAGGCGGCGGCGCCGGTCGTACTCGGCGAGCATGCGCTCGACGTCGGGCTCGCCCTCGGTGATCGCGACGAGGGCCGCGTCCTGGGCCACGGTCGGGGCAGTCATGATCGTGTACTGGTGGATCTTCAGGATGCCCTCGATGATCTCCGCCGGACCGGCGAGCCAGCCGATCCGCCAACCCGTCATCGCGTAGGCCTTCGAGAAGCCGCCCATGAGGATCGTTCGTTCCTTCATCCCCGGCAGGGACGAGAAGGCGCGATGGCGGTACGACCCGTAGGCGAGCCGGTCGTAGATCTCGTCGCTGTACACGAGCAGGTCATGGCGCTCCGCGATCCGCGCCAGCTCGTCCTGGACGGCATCCGGCAGCACGGCGCCGGTGGGGTTGCAGGGATAGCCGAGGAACAGGGCCTTGGTTCGAGGCGTGATCGCGGCCTCCACGGCCTCGGGGTCGAGCGCGAAGTCGTCCTCGAAGCGCGTCGCCACGTGCACGACCTCGCCGCCCGCGAACTTGATCGCGGGGATGTAGGCGACGTACGAGGGCTCGTGGAGGATGACCTCGTCGCCGGGGTCGCAGGTGGCACGAAGGGCGAGGTCCAGCGCCTCCGAGGCGCCGACGGTGATGAGCAGCTCCTTCGCCGGGTCGTAGCGAACGCCGTAGCGATGCTCCAGGTGATTCGCGAGCGCGCGCCGGAGCTCGATCGTGCCGTAGTTCGAGGTGTAGTGGGTGCGCCCCTCGCGCAGGCTTTCGACGCCGGCCTCCACGATGGATCGGGGGGTATCGAAGTCCGGCTCCCCCACCCCGAGGCTGATGACGTCCGTCATCGTCGCGAGGATGTCGAAGAACTTCCGGATCCCGGACGGCGGGACCTGCCGGACGCGATCGGCGAGGGCGCGCTCGGCGAGCGGCGGGCGGGGCGCGGTCGTGGCCATCGGCGGCAGCCTACGCCACCGCCGCGGCAAGCCGCGCAGCGCGCTCGGAGGGCGTCGGGCCCGCCGCGTCATCGGCGATCGAGAGCTGCGTCGGCTCCAGCCGGCGCCAGTCGGCGTCGACGGTGATGGCCTCGTAGGCGCGGCCGAAGCGCAGCAGCTCGAGCTCCGACCAGGGCGCCCCGATGAACTGCAGCCCGACGGGCAGGCCATCCGAGAGACCGCACGGGACGGAAAGGCCCGCGATCCCGGCCATGTTGGCCGGCAGCGTGCACGCGTCCGAGAGGTACATCGCCACCGGGTCGGCGATGCGGGCGCCGAACTTGAAGGCGACGGACGGGGACGTCGGCGCGACGAGCGCGTCGATGCCCGATTCGAAGACCTCGTCGAAGTCGCGCTTGATCAGCGTCCGGACCTTCTGGGCCTTGAGGTAGAAGGCGTCGTAGTAGCCGGCCGAGAGCGCGTACGTCCCGAGCATGATCCGTCGCTTGACCTCCGGCCCGAAGCCCTCGCCGCGAGTCGCCAGGTAGTCGGCGATGAAGTCGCCGCCCTCGAGGCGGACGGAGTGGCCATAGCGGACGCCGTCGTACCGGGCGAGGTTCGCGGACGCTTCCGCGGGCACCACGATGTAGTAGGTCGCGAGGCCGTAGTCCGTGTGCGGCAGCGAGACCTCCTCGACGGTCGCGCCCGCGCCCTCCAGGGCGTCGACGGCCTGCCGGATCCGCTCCTCGACGCCTGGCTCCATGCCCTTCACGAAGTATTCCGCGGGCAGGCCGAGGCGCTTCCCCTCGAGCCACGCGGCGGCCTCGTCGTCGGCCGCGGGGATGTCGAGCAGCTCGTCGGGAACGGGAACGGGCGACGACGTCGCGTCGCGCTCGTCGCGGCCGGCGATCGCGTGCAGCAGGGCGGCCGCGTCGCGCGAATCCCGTGCGAACGGCCCGATCTGGTCCAGCGACGAGGCGAACGCCACGATCCCGTAGCGGCTCACGCGGCCATACGTCGGCTTGAGGCCCACGGTGCCGGTGAGCGCTGCCGGCTGGCGGATCGAGCCGCCGGTGTCCGTGCCGATCCCGAAGGGCGAGTGGAAGGCCGCAACTGCGGTGGCGGACCCACCACTGCTCCCGCCGGGCACGCGATCGAGGTCCCAGGGATTGCTGACCTGTCCGAACGCCGACCACTCGTTCGACGAGCCCATCGCGAACTCGTCCATGTTGGTCTTGCCGATGAGCACGGCGCCGGCATCGCGCAGCCGCTCCGTGATGTGGGCGTCGTAAGGGGCCCGGTAGCCCTCCAGGATCCGCGAGCCGGCGGTGCACGGGCCGCCGGCGACCGAGACGAGGTCCTTGAGCGCGACCGGGAGGCCCAGCAGCGGGTGGAGGCCCGCGAGGGCCTCCGATCCCTCGACGCGCGCCACCGCGATGCGGGCATCGGCGGCGTCCGCCTGGCGAAGCGCCTCCTCGGCGTCGATCGAGAGCCACGCATTGAGCGCGTGGTTCTGGCGCTCCGCGTTCTCGAGGTGCGCCTGCGTCAGCTCGCGCGAGGAGACCTCGCCCGCACGGAGCGCAGCGGCCAGCTCGTGGCCGAAGCTGCGGGTCGGGTCGGTCATGCGACGTTCGCCTCAGCTCGACTCGCCGGCGAGGATCGGCGGCACCACCACGAAGTCGCCCTCGGTCACCGGGGCGTTGCGAAGCACGACCTCGACCGGAAGCGAAGGCGCGGCCACGTCCTCCCGGAGGATGTTCTCCAGCTCGATCGTCTGGGCGGTCGGGGCGATCGCGGACGTGTCGAGCTCGGACAGCTTCGCGTACTGGTCGAGGATGTGGTTGAGCTGGCCCTCGAGGCGGTCGAGCTCGTCCTGGGTCAATGCCAGGCGAGCGAGGAACGCGACGTGCTCGACGTCCGAGCGGGTGAGTCCGGCCACCCGCGGATGATACTGGCGCCATGCCGCCAGCCCTCCTCCGGCCGATGCTCGCGACCGACGTCGATCGGGCGACGGAGATGGTGCTCGGGCATGGCTGGGGCGTCCGTCGGGACTGGCTCGCCTATGCCGCGACCAGCGACCGCTGCGTTCCCCTGGTGGCCGACGTCGAGGGCCAGATCGTCGCGACGGGCGTGGGGACGATCAACGGACCGGCGGGCTGGGTCGGGTCGATCTTCGTGGCGCCCGGGCATCGCGGCCAGGGGCTCGGCCTGCGGCTGACGGAGGCCATCATCGATCGGCTCGAGTCCGCCGGCTGCCGGACCCTCGTCCTCGTGGCGACGGACGAGGGCCGCCGGCTCTACGAGCGCATCGGCTTCGAGGTCCAGACGCGCTACCGGATCCTGCAGGCTGTCGGGCTTCCACCGGCGGTTCAGGCAGCGCCAGAAGGCATTCCGGCGGCGCTTCCGGACGCGGCCGGTGTCCGGGCGTTCCGCGATGGCGACCTCGACGCGGTCCTGGCGCTCGATCGCGACGGGACCGGCGAGGATCGCGGCCACGCGATCCGGCGGTTCGCGAGCGCGGACAGCGCGCGGGTGTCGCAGGGCGCCGACGGGAGGCTCGACGGGTTCGTCATCCGCGCGCCCTGGGGTGGCGGCGCGACGATCGCGCGAACGGCCGATGCCGCGCTCCGCATCGTGACGGCGCGCCGTCGCGCGGCTGGTCCGGACGGCCGTGTGCGCGTCGGCGTCCTCGATGACAACGCCGAAGGCCTCGCGCGGCTGGGCGACGTCGGGTTGCGGCTCATGTGGTCCGCGCCGCGGATGATCCCGGGCGACGCGCTGGCCTGGCGCCCGGAGATGATCTGGGGCCAGTTCAACCACGCGATGGGCTGATCGCGCTTCCGGAGCGCTCACGGCCGGCGCGGCACCACCCGGAAGGCAACGAGCAGGATCACGACGCTGAAGAGCGCGACGATGAGCACGCTGGCCGCAAGCAGGACCGGCTCGCCGGACGCGGCGACCGGGACCTGGCTCGGCGCGGGCACCGCGGGCACGGCAGAACCCGATGGCACCGAGCGGAGGGGCGTCGGGCTGGGGCTCGGCGCCGGAATCTCGATCGCCATCGTCGGCTGTGGGCCCGGCGGGTCCATGTCGGCGTAGTCCGGCGCCTCCGGCATGGTCGCCAGCAGGTCGTGCGGCGCCTGCGCGAGATCGGCCTCGACCTTCGGGTCGCTCGTCCCGAAGCCCGCGCAACCGTCGGCGATCCCATCCGGCAGCGCCGTAGCGGCATCGTTGTCCTGGAAGCAGTTCTGCTGGCCTGATCCACCGGCCAGCGCAAGGTCCGCGAGCCCGCTGTCGAAGACTCGGTTGCCGCTCACGCGGTTGCGCGCCGGGAACCAGCTCGTGGTTCGGTCGACCGCCGTGAAGACGGCGATGCCGTAGCGGGCGCTGCCGCTGATGTCGTTGGCCTGGACCACGTTCGACTGGCCACCGGCGATGCCGATCCCGACGCCGTGGTAGCCGGCCCACGGCGACGTCCGGGGCGTCACGACGGTGCCGCTCCCGACGACCTGGTTCCGCTGGAGGGTCGCATCGCGCTGTGGTGGCGGCTGCAACCCGACCTCGAAGGAGCTCACGAGCATCCCGACGCCATCGAGGAGGAACCGGGAATCCTCGACGGCGAGGCTGCCGCCGGCGTTGGTCGCGGAGAACCCGATGGCCGAGAGGGTCGCGGTCACTCGGCGAACCGTGGTCGCGCAGGCCTGGCAGCCCTGGATCGAGACGCCGGCACCGGCCGCCGCGGACACGTAGCTGTCCTCGATGAGACCGTCGGTGCTGTCGCGGGCGGCGATCCCGTCCTGGCCGACGTTCCAGACGGTCAGGTAGCGGCCCGCGAAGCCATCGGCTCCGTCCCAGGAGAAGCCATTGGCGGCGAAGTCGTGCGCCGAGAGGTTCTCGATGGTCACGCCGTCGGCGGCGACCCTGATGCCGGTCAGGCGCGTGTCCTCGCCGTCGAAGACGACCGTGTTGCGGTCCTCGCCGCGGATGGTGATGTCCGGCCTGTCGGGTGGCACGAACGCGCCGGGGTACGTGCCCGGGGCGAGGAGGATGACGTCACCAGGCGCGGACGCGGCGATGGCCAGGTCGACGGTCGCGAACTGCGTCGGAACCCGAAGCGTTCGGCCCGACGGGGGAAACAGCGGGGCGGCGGTCGCGGCAATCGAGGGGCCGCTCGGAGGCGCGAGGGATGGCGCGACCGGCGCGACGCTCGGACCAGTCGTCGCCGCACCGGCGCCGGACACGCTGGTCGACGCGGCGACGATCGCAAGCACGGACGCGAACGCGAGAGCCGGTGCGAGGGGCGACCGCCGCGCACGCCGGCCCGACCCGGCGGCGGACCTCCGCTCGATCAGGGTGCTCAGCTGCCCTGCAGCAGCGCGCGGAAGCCATCCGCATCGAGGATCTCGATACCGAGCTCCTCGGCCTTGGCGAGCTTCGAGCCCGCGCCCGGGCCGGCAACCACGTAGTCGGTCTTCTTCGACACCGAGCCACCGGGCTTGCCGCCGGCAGCACGAACGGCGGCCTCGGCCTCCTCGCGGCTGAAGCCCTCGATCGTGCCGGTCACGACGACGGTCTTGCCGGCAAGCGGCCCCGTCGAGGCCTCGGCGCGCGGCTCCGGCAGCTCCGCTTCGACGCCCGCTTCCGCGAGGTCCTCGAGGACGCCCTCGCCGGGTCCACCGGGGCCGAACCACGCAGCCAGGGCCGCGGAGACCGTCGGCCCGACTCCCGCGAGATCCTGGAAGCGCTCCGGAGTCTCCGCCGCGACCGTCCGCAGGTGCGTCGCCGCGCGTGCGAGCCAGCCCTCGCCCGCGGGTACCTCAGCGGCGAGCCAATACGCAAGCTCGATCGCGGTGGTCCAGCCGACCTGCGGGATGCCGAGCGCCGCGATGATCCGTGCCAGCTCGCGCTTCCGTGCCTTCTGGATCGCGGCATGGAGGTTCTCGGCGCTCCTGCGGGCGTAGCGATCGAGGCTCTCCAGATCCTCGACGGAGAGGCGGAAGAAGTCGCCGCGGCGCTTGACCATCCCGCGCTCAAGAAGCTGGCTGAGGACCGCCCAGCCGAGCCCATCGATGTCCATGGCACCGGCGAAGTGGCCGTACTCCTGGCCGACCCGCGCCGGGCATGCCGGGTTGGCGCAGTAGTGCCGCACCGCGCCTTCGTCGCGCACGACCGGCTGCCCGCAGACCGGGCAGGCGGCCGGCATGTCCCACTCCCGCTCCTTGCCCGTGCGCTTCTCCGTGATCGGGCGCACGACCTCCGGGATCACGTCTCCGGCCTTCTGCAGGATGACGTGGTCGCCGATCCGGATGTCCTTGCGGCGGACCTCGTCGAGGTTGTGGAGCGTCGCCCGCGCGATAGTCGAGCCCGCGACCTTCGTCGGCGTGAGGTGGGCCACGGGGGTGAGCGTTCCGGTTCGACCGACGTACGGGACGATGTCCTCGACGACGCTCTCGACCTGCTCGGGCGGGAACTTGTAGGCGATCGCCCAGCGGGGCGCGCGACTGACGATGCCGAGCCGCTCCTGCTGGTCGAACGCGTCGACCTTCACCACGACGCCATCTGTCTCGTACGGGAGGTCGTGGCGCTTGTCGCGCCAGGATTCGGTGAAGGCGATGACACCCTCGATGTCGAGGCCGGATTCGCGGTTGGGGTTGACCGTGAAGCCGAGCGCCTCGAGTCGGGCGAGCGCCTGGGACTGGCTCCGCGGGGCACCCGGCCGGTCGGCGTCGTCCTCCAGCAGCTGATAGGACCACGTCGCCAGCTGTCGCGCGGCGGTGACCGCGGCGTCCTTCTGGCGCAGCGAACCCGCGCCCGAGTTGCGGGGGTTGGCGTAGAGCGGCAAGCCCTTCTCCTCGCGCTCGGCGTTGATCCGGGCGAACTCGGTCTTGGGCATGTAGACCTCGCCCCGGGCATCGAGCGAGGCCGGCTCGGTGAGCTTCGCAGGTACGGACCTGATCGTCCGGAGGTTCGCGGTCACGTCCTCGCCGGTCGTCCCGTCGCCCCGCGTCGCGCCCTGGACGAAGCGACCGCGCTCGTAGCGCAGCGAGATCGCCAGGCCGTCGATCTTCAGCTCCGCCACGTAGGCGAGATTCGGCGCTGCCTCCGGAGCGGCAGGCAGCCCGAGCCCGCGCCGAACCCGGGCGTCGAACGCCCGGAGCTCGTCATCGCTGAAGGCGTTCGAGAGCGACAGCATCGGGCGGCGGTGACGGACCTCGTCGAACGTGTCGCCGAGCTTCGTCCCGACACGCTGGGTCGGCGAATCCGGCGTGATCAGCGCCGGCCAGGCCGTTTCGAGGGCGACGAGCCGGCGGAAGCGCTGGTCCCATTCGGCGTCGGTGAGGATCGGGACGTCGGCCTCGTAGTAGGCCCTGTTCGCGGCCTCGATCTCCGCGGCGAGCTCGGCGTGGCGGCGCGTCGCCTCCTCTTCCGCGAGCGCGGCGGCCTCCGCGATCAGCTCCGGGGCGACGGGCAGGCCGTCGGGCGCGAGGACCTCCGCAGCGCCTTCGTTCACGCGCCGAAGGATACGAAAGCGCCTCGCCACGGGCCTTTCGGCACAATGCGAAGGTGGCGATCCCCGAGCTCCGCACCAGGCGCCTCCTGCTGCGCGGCTGGGTGCCTGAGGACCGTGCGCCGTTCGCGGCGCTGAACGCCGATCCCGAGGTGGCAGCGCTGCTCGGCGGTGTCCGCGACCGCGCGGAGAGCGACGCGCTCGCCGAGAGGGTGGAGGCGCATTGGGCGCGCAACGGCTTCGGCCTGTGGGCGGTCGAGCGGCTCGACGAGCGCCGATTCATCGGGTTCACCGGGCTGTCGCGCCCGTCGTTCGAAGCCCCCTTCATGCCCGCGGTCGAGGTCGGGTGGCGCCTCGCCCGTGCCGCGTGGGGCAAGGGCTTCGCCACCGAGGCGGCGGAGGCCTCGCTCGACTATGGCTTCGAGACGCTGCGCCTCGATGAGATCGTGTCGTTCACGGCGCCGGCGAACGTGCGCTCGAGAGCCGTCATGGAGCGCCTCGGGATGCACCGCGACCCCGCCGACGACTTCGACCACCCGCGGCTCCCCGAAGGCCACCCGCTCCGGCCGCACGTCCTGTATCGGCTTCGCGCGGCGGAATGGCGGCAGCGCCGGGGCGCCTGAGCCGTCGGGCGGCGAGGCCTACGCGAGCAGCGAGCGATCGACGTCCGCCATGGACGAGCAGCCCAGGAGTGGGAGCGCGAGCTCGAGCTCGCCACGCAGG